>JBKHDE010000268.1:0-6300 GCA_046541495.1 Desulfococcaceae bacterium | reverse complement strand
CTTCGGCCTCTTTTTTGGGGATCTTGCGCACCCAGATCGGCCCCAGGGTGAGGTTTTCCAGGATGGTCAAATGGGGAAACAGATTGAAATGCTGGAATACCATCCCCACCTCTTCCCGGATCTTTTCGATTTTCTTGAGGTTGTTGGTCAGCTCGATCCCGTCCACGATGATCTGGCCCCGCTGGTGTTCCTCCAGCCGGTTGATGCACCGAATGAGGGTCGATTTACCCGATCCGGAGGGGCCGCAGATGACGATCCGCTCTTTGGCCCGCACATCGAGGTGGATGTCGTTGAGGACGTGGAAATCCCCGAACCACTTGTGCATGCCCATGATTTTGATGACGGCCTCGTTTTGATCCACCTGAACCGGGTCGGTCGGCGGGTTTTCGGCATCGGTGGGGGTGGGGACGGTATCGGTCATGGGTTGATGGATCTCCTTATCGGTTCTTAAGTGGCCAACTCCCGCTCCAGCTTTCGGCTGAAGGTGGACATGAAAAAACAGCAGATGAAATAGACCACGGCCAGAAAGAGATAGGCCTCGGTGGAGTAGCCCATCCATTTGGGGTTGGACAGGGTCGACTGGGTGGTCTTGAGAATATCATAGAGGGCGATGATGACCACCAGGGAGGTGTCCTTGAAGGCCGAAATGAGTACGCTCACCGTGGGCGGGATCACGATCTTGAGGGCCTGGGGCAGGATGATCAGCCGCATGGTCTGAAAATAGTTGAGGCCGAGGGAATCGGCCGCTTCATACTGGCCCTTGGGAATGGCCTGAAGCCCGCCTCTGACCACCTCGGCCACATAAGCGGCGGTAAAGAGGATGATGGCCACCTGGGCCCGCAGGATTTTGTTGATGGTGATGCCTTCCGGCAGAAACAGCGGAAAGATCACCGCCGACATGAAAAGCAGGCTGATCAGGGGCACCCCCCGGATCAGCTCGATATAGATGACGCAGAGCGATTTGATGGCCGGCATTCGGGACTGGCGGCCCAGGGCCAGGACCACTCCCAGGGGGTAGGCCGCGGTGAGGCCGAAAACCGAGAGCATCAGGGTCAGCGGCAGCCCGCCCCACTGGCTGCTCTCCACCGGGTCCAGGCCGAGAATGCCGCCGCGCATCAGAATCCCCATCACCACCAGCCCGCCCAGCCAGGCATAGGCCAGGGGTTTGCGCCAGAAACGCCGGTTCCGTGAAATGAACAGCAGGGCGACCAGCAGGATCATCGCCAGCAGGGGGCGCCACTGTTCCGAAGGGGGATAAAAGCCAAAGAGGATGAACCGAATGTTGTTGGGGATGATCGACCAGCAGGCGCCGTCGGTGGTTCGGCAGGCCTGGCTGTCGGTATACCAGCGGCTGTCGAGAAAGGCCCATTCCACCAGGGGCGGCGCCAACTGCCAAAGGGCGAAGAGCACCGCCAGGGTGAGCACCGAGTTGTACCAGGTGTTGAAGAGGTTGGCCTTGATCCAGCCGATGACCCCGACCTGGGTGACCGGGGGTTTGATCTCGTCCGTTTCCGGTTCCGGACGGGTAAAATGGGTCGTGTCGGTCATGGTTTATCGCTCCACGAGTCGGGCCTTTTGGTTGTACCAGTTCATGAAGGCCGAGGTGAGCAGGCTGAAAAACAGGTAGACCGCCATAATCAGGGCGATCCCCTCGATGGCCTGGCCGGTCTGGTTGATGGTGGTGTTGGCCACCGAAACGAAATCGGGGAAGCCGATGGCCACGGCCAGGGAGCTGTTTTTGGTCAGGTTGAGCATCTGACTGGTCAGGGGCGGAATGATCACCCGCAGGGCCTGGGGCAGGATCACCAGGTTGAGCACCATGGCCGGCCGAAGCCCCAGGGTCAGGGCCGCCTCGGTCTGGCCCTTGCTCACGGACTGAATGCCGGCCCGAACGATCTCGGCCACAAAGGCCGAGGTGTAGAGCACCAGCCCCATCAGCAGGGCCGCGAATTCGGGGCTGACGTTGATCCCGCCCCGGAAATTAAAGCCCCGAAGCTCGGGGATGTTCATTTCGGTGGGCGCGCCCCCGAGCAGCCACACCGTCAGGGGAAAACCGATCAGTACAATCAGGGAGACCCGAAAGACCGGGAATATCCGTCCGGTCTTCATCTGCCGGTTTCGGGCCCATCGGCGCAGAAAATAGACCGTCGCGCAGGCGACCAGAAAAGCGATCCCCATGGCGGGATGAACCGGGTGGGATTCGGGCACCGCGAAGACCAACCCCCGGTTGCTGACAAAGACGCCGGTGATCGGATGGAGGGCCTGCCGCGGCGAGGGGAAGACGTCGTAAAAGATGGCATACCAGAAAAACAGCTGAAGCAGCACCGGAATGTCCTGGAGCACCTCGATATAGCCGCCGGCCATCTTGGACAGCAGCCAGTTGGTGGAGAGCCGGGCGATGCCCACCAGGGTGCCGATGATGACCGTCAGGATGATGCCGATGAAGGAGACCTTGAGGGTGTTGAGCACCCCCACCAGCAGGGCCCGGGCGTAGGTGTCGGCCGCCGAATAGGGGATCAGCGATTCCCCCACCTCGAAGGAGGCCTCCTTTTCCATAAAGTCGAAGCCGGTGGCGATGTTCTGACGCTCCAGGTTGGCCAGGGTGTTGGAAAACAGATAATATCCCACCAGGAGGACCACGGCCAGGGCCGCCACCTGGAAGATGACGGCCCGCTTGTCCGGGTCATGCCAGAAAGCGGTGTCGGTTTCCGGGGAATCGGCAGCGGTGTTTTGGGAGGGAGGTCGGCCGCCGGGTTCCTCGGGAATGGTCTGTTCATGCCGCATGAATAACCTGTGGGGAAAGGAAAAATGGGAAGCTGAATGCGGAAAGGACGGGGCCGCCCTTTCCGCATCCGGTTACACGGTCATACCGATGCTATTTGAACGGCGGGGAGTACATCAGACCGCCGTCGGTCCAGAGGGCGTTGAGACCGCGCTCCAGTTTGAGCGGGGTGTCGGGGCCCACGTTTCGTTCAAACACTTCGCCGTAGTTGCCCACCTGCTTGATGATATTATAGGCGAACTTTTCGTCCAGGCCCAGGGCCTTGCCGTTTCCTTCGGAGACGCCCAAAAATCGTTGAATCTTGGGGTCCTTGCTCTTGAGCATTTCATCCACGTTTTTGGAGGTGACGCCCAGTTCTTCGGCGTTGATCATGGCCAGCATCGCATAATCGACGATATCCCGCCATTCGTCGTCGCCATGGCGGACCGCCGGGGCCAGGGGTTCTTTGGAGATGATCTCGGGAAGAATGACATAGTCGTCCGGATTGGGGGCTACGGCCCGGGTGCCGGCGAGCTGGGAGGCATCCGAGGTGAGGCTGTCGCACCGGCCGGCGAAAAAGGTCTTGGCCAGTTCGGCGGTCTGCTCGATCACCACCGGTTTCCATTCCATGTTGTTGGCCCGGAAAAAGTCGGCGGCGTTCAGTTCGGTGGTGGTGCCGGGCAGGACGCAGACGGTGGCCCCGTCCAGCTCTTTGGCGCTTTTGAGCCCCAATTCTTTGGGAACCAGAAAGGCCTGGCCGTCGTAGTAGTTGACCTGCACGAAATCGAGACCCAGGGCCGAGTCCCGGCTGAGGGTCCGGGTGGCGTTCCGGCAGAGCACGTCGATTTCTCCGGATTGAAGGGCGGTAAACCGCTGGACCGCGGTAAGGGGAACGAACTTGACCTTGGACGCGTCGCCGAACACCGCCGCGGCAACCGCTTTTCCGGTGTCCACGTCCAGCCCCTGCCATTCGCCCTTTTCATCGGGCTGGCCGAAGCCGAAGAGGCTGCCGTTGACGCCGACGGTCACGAAGCCTTTTTTCTTGACCGCATCCAGGGTTTCACCGGCCATGGCCGATAAGGGGAGAAAGATCATCGCCGTGATTACCAGGACTGCACAACACTTGAATACCTGTTTCATTCTTTGTCTCTCCTTTTCATTTTCGGTTCCTGTTTTCCGAATCGTCGTCAGGGCGATTCGGCGCTCGATCGGTGGAAAAACATCTGCAAAACCATTCCTAATTAGCACAATCTGGCGGTTTTTGGCAAGAAAAAGCCGTTTCCTTTGAAATGGAAGGCTTGAAAAGTAAATTTATAAAGGGTATAGTGAAGACTTGCCGTTTTATAGCCGCGGAACAGAGAAGAACGCCGCCTGGAGTGCCTCCCCTGTTTTCCGTACAAAATATATGTGTGATCTGCCGGGCGCACGGCCATATCGTGCGGGCCGGCAAGCATTGAAGGAGAAAGAACGTATGTGTCGTTTATTCGCGATTACCAGCAAGGACCCCTTGTCTCCGATGGTCGCCGTCGAAGCCCTGGATGTGATGCGGGAAGGCCACGACGGCTCCGGCGTCGGCTTGTTCCTGCGGGACCTGGGCGGGCCCTTTGAGGAGATGAGAGACGCCCCCATTCTCTCGGGGATTTTTACCGATGAAGGGCTTCGCCGACTGGATACCTTCATGATGAGCAAGGGATTCATGACCAAATACAAGCTCTCCATCAAGGTGCCCAAGGCGCCGCCCCCCGGGGTTCCCAAGCGGGATATCTACCTGATTCGGGCTTACGAATACCCCGAAGAATGGGACGGCATGAGCCAGGAGGCGCTTTACCGCAAACTCGTCCAGATTCGGCTGAAACTTCGTCAGATGGGTGAGGAAAACGGGGATATGATCGTGTTTTCCTTCTGGCCGGATGTCATCATGATCAAGGAGATCGGCGACCCCATGCAGGTGGCCAATTACCTGAAGCTCGACCGGAACGAACTCAAGGCCCGGGTCATCATGGCCCAGGGGCGGCAGAATACCAATTACGCCATCAATCTGTATGCCTGCCATCCCTTTTTCATCGAGGGGTTTTCCACCATGACCAACGGGGAAAACACCGCCTTTATTCCGATCAAGGAATACCTCATGTCGCGCGGCTTCGAGGGGTACACCGGGTATCAGTCCGACTCCGAGGTCTTCACCCATATTCTGCACTATACCATGAAGCAGCTGGGATTGCGATTGAACGGCTACAAACACATCATCACCCCGCTCAATGACGACGATATCAAGGACCATCCCGATGCGCGGCTGCTCAAGTCATTGAAGCAGTCCTGCCGCCGGCTTATCATCGACGGGCCCAACTGCGTCATCGGCTCCCTGGTCGACCACAGCCTGTTCATGGTTCAGGACCGCAAAAAACTTCGGCCCGGTGTGGTGGGCGGCCGGCCCGGGAGATACGCCTTTTCATCCGAGATCTGCGGCCTTGACGCCAGCATCCCCGACCGCGACAAAAGCAAGGATTTTCAACCCATGTATCTGGATACCGCCATCGTGGGTCCGGATCGCCAGGAGGTTCAGATATGCCGTCAAACCGACCCGTTACCCCTTCTACACTAAGCGTCAAGGATCTGCCCTGGCAGATCCTCTACGATAAAGACAAATGCACCCTCTGCGGCAGCTGCTGCGCGGTCTGTCCGGTCCACGCCATCGAGTTGGGGGTCTACCGCAAGCGGCAAATTCACGCCTCCATCAGCATCGACAAAGACTCTTACAACGAGTACGGCGTTTTCTACGGGATTCGGCAGAAGACCGATCCGGCCTATGCCTGCATCGGGTGCGGCATGTGCAATATGGTTTGCCCCAACGACTGTATCATTCCGCTCAAGAGCGACGAGCCGGACAAACTCAAGTACCATATCGACCGGGGGGGGCAACCCCGCCGACGGGGCGGTCGCCGGAACGATCGGGGAAGCCTTCTGGACCAGATCAAGTTCATCCGCATCTCCATGCTCACCGACCCGGCCCTGGATGCCGGGCGCCATGAGTTCGAACTGCGGACCCTGCTGGGTCGGGTGCTCTCCCCCGAGGAGAACCTTCAGTTCATTCGGGAAAACGGTTGGGCGCCGCCGGTGCGGGAGATCTATCCGTTGATCATCGGGGCCATGTCCTTCGGGGCCCTCTCGCCCAATATGTGGGAGGGGCTTCAGATGGGAGTGGCCTACCTCAACGAGGAACTCGGGATGCCGGTTCGCATCTCCACCGGAGAGGGCGGCTGCCCGCCGCGGCTGCTTCGAAGCCGGTTTCTCAAGTATGTCATCCTTCAGATCGCCAGCGGTTACTTCGGGTGGGATGAGATTATCCATGCCCTTCCCGAAATGAAGGTCGACCCCTGCGCCGTGGAGATCAAATATGGCCAGGGCGCCAAGCCGGGCGACGGCGGGCTCCTGATGTGGTACAAGGTCAACGAGCTGATCGCCGCCATTCGGGGGGTGCCCCAGGGGGTGAGCCTGCCCAGCCCGCCGACCCACCAGACCAAGTACTCCATCGAGGAGTC
>JBKHDE010000267.1:0-6319 GCA_046541495.1 Desulfococcaceae bacterium | reverse complement strand
GGTCATGCCCGGCACCCTGATGTACGAGTGCTGCAACCACACCCTTCGGGTGCTGCTTCAGCGGATGGGATGGGTCGTCGATAAGCCGGAAGCCTGCTATGAACCGGTGATCGGCATGGAGAGCGTGCTCAAATGCCGCGGCCCGGTCACTCCCGATACCCGTCGAGTGATTTATGAAGTCGAAATCAAGGAGATGGGATTCAATCCCGAACCCTATGTGATCGCGGATGCGATGATGTACGGCGACGGCCATAAAATCGTTCGGTTTACCGGAATGTCGGTCAAGATGACCGGTGTCAGCCGAAAGGAACTGGTCTCCTTCTGGTCGACCCGGAATCGGACGAGGAGTGGTTCAATCAACATACAGGACAGATCATCTTCTCCTCTGTACACCCGGGAACAGATTCTGGCTTTTGCCGTGGGAAATCCTTCCGAAGCCTTCGGAGACCGGTATAAACCCTTTGATCACGATCGTTTTATCGCCCGGCTTCCCGGCCCGCCCTATTTCTTCATGGACCGGATCGTCTCTGCCGAACCCGACCCTTGGGTGCTCAAACCGGACGGATGGGTCGAAGCCGAATACGATGTGCCGCCCGATGCCTGGTATTTTCGGGCGGATCGCTCCGGAACCATGCCGTTTTGCGTACTCCTGGAGATTCCGCTTCAGGCATGCGGATGGACCGCCGCCTATCTGGGATCGGCGTTGCGCAGCGATTCGGATCTAAAGTTCCGGAACCTGGGCGGGAAAGCGGTTCTGCACCGTCCGATCGGCCCCGATGCCGGACGGCTGACCATGCGGGTGCGTCTCACTCAGGTGTCTCAGGCCGGCGGCATGATCATTCAGAACTATGATATGGGAATATGGAAGCAGGGGGAAACCCTCTACGAAGGCGTCACCACCTTCGGGTTCTTTTCACCCAAGGCCCTGGCCCAGCAGGTGGGGATTCAGGGAGCCGGAGAAGCGGCCTATCACCCTTCCGAAGAAGAAATCGCGAGGGGGCGTTCCCATGTGTTTACAGACGAAGCCCCGCTCACCCCATATGATTCAGGCCTCGACCCGGCCCCGGCTCTGGCGATGCCCGCCAAGGCGTTTCGCATGATCGACCGGGTGGATCTTTTCGTTCCCGACGGCGGCCCCAATGGGTTGGGGTTTATCCGCGGAAGCAAAACCGTAGACCCCAATGAATGGTTTTTTGCCGCCCATTTCTATCAAGACCCGGTCTGTCCCGGTTCTCTGGGGATTGAATCTTTTTTGCAGCTTCTCAAGTTTGCGGCTCGGCAACGCTGGAAACACCTGAAAGAGACGCACCGGTTTGAAATGCTCACCGAAGATGCGCACAGCTGGATTTATCGGGGGCAGATCATCCGAACCAACAAAAAAGTGGAAGTGGAGGCCGTCATCACCCGCATCGAAAATGGCGATTCCCCGACCCTGTGGGCCGACGGGTATCTCAAAGTGGACGGGCTTTATATCTACCAAATGGATAATTTTGCGATTCGGCTGGTTCCCATCCGATCCGCTGGTTGATACACATGCACTATTCCAACGTCTATATCGATTCCATCGGCTATGAACTGCCGCCCAACGTGGTCTCTTCCCGGGACCTGGAAACCCGCCTGGCGCCGCTTTATCAAAAGCTTCGTTTTAAACAGGGGCAGCTGGAGGCGATCACCGGCATTTTTGAACGGCGCTTCTGGGATCCGGGATACAAGGTGTCTCAGGGTGCGACAGCCGCCGGTCGAAAAGCGTTGGCGGATTCCCGCATTTCACCCGACGACATCGGTATGCTCATTTTCGGCGGGGTCTGCCGGGACAACCTCGAACCGGCCACCGCCTGTTCGGTGGCGGACGGCCTGGGCCTGGGGGATCACACCCAGATTTATGACGTCTCCAACGCCTGCCTGGGGGTGATCAACGGGATGATCCAGACGGCCAATGCCATTGAGCTGGGGCAGATTCGGGCCGGCCTGGTGGTTTCCTGCGAAACCGCCCGGGAGGTGGTGGACATTACCATCAACCGTCTCCTGGAGAACCCGAGTATGGATCTTTTCAAGGATACCGTGGCCACCTTGACCGGCGGTTCCGGCGCGGTGGCGGTGCTGCTGACCGACCGGAGCCTCTCGGACCGGGGCCACCGTCTGGTCGGCGGGGTGACCCGAAACGCCTCCCGGTTTCACGGGCTCTGCCTCTGGGGCCCGGATGCGGGTTGCGCGGTCAACGGCGTGCAGGTCATGAAAACCGATTCGGTCAGTGTCCTCAAAAACGGGGTTCGGTTGGGTGCGGACACCTACCGGGATTTTATGGCATCCCTGGGCTGGCCGCCGGATAAACCCGACAAGATCATCTGCCATCAGGTAGGAGCCTCCCATCAGAAAACGATTCTGGAGTCCATCGGCATTCCCAAAGAAAAAGATTTCACCACCTTTCAGTTTCTCGGAAACATCGGCACCGTTTCTCTGCCGATTACCGTTGCCATCGCCGATGAGCGGGAATTTCTCCAACCGGGGGACAGGGTCGGCTTTTTCGGCATCGGCAGCGGTCTGAACTGCATTATGATGGGGGTGGAATGGTAGGTGATTTCCGTCGGCTGTATCCGTTTCAATCCCGTTTTTTGAACCTGGACGGACTTCGATACCACTATCTGGATGAGGGACAAGGCGAACCGGTCGTGATGCTTCACGGCAATCCGACCTGGTCTTTTTATTTCAGAAACATGGTCCGGGGCCTTTCTTCGAATTACCGCTGCATCGTGCCGGATCATATGGGATGCGGACTCTCCGATAAGCCGGGAACCGACCGCTATGGATATCGACTGCAAGACCGAGTGGCGGACCTGGAAAAACTGGTGAACCATCTGGCACTCGATCAAAAGATCAGCCTGATGGTCCATGACTGGGGCGGCATGATCGGAATGGTCTTCGCCCTGCGCCGTCCCGAGCGAATCCATCGCCTGATCATCACCAACACCGCCGGATTCTTTCCGCCGAAACAAAAAGGATTGCCCCTTCGGTTGTGGCTGATTCGACACCTTCGGCCCTTGGCGGTTCCGGCGGTCCTCGGACTCAATCTGTTTGCCCGATCCGCTCTGTATATGGCTCCCCGAAAACCGCTGTCACCCGAGGTAAAGGCGGGATTGATCGCGCCCTATGATTCCCCTCGACACCGAATCGCCACATTGAAATTCGTCCAGGATATACCGGTGGCAAAGGGGGATTCCAGCTATGACCTGGTGAAATGGGTGGATGAAGGCCTGCACCGCCTGGCCCATCTCCCCATTCTGCTCCTGTGGGGGCGCCACGATTTCGTCTTCGATACCGATTACCTGGCCGAGTGGCGGCGACGGTTTCCTCGAGCCGAATCCCGGCTGTTTTCCGATGGCGGCCATTATCTGCTGGAGGACCAACCCGATGCCGTCCTTGGGAAAGTCAAAGACTTCTTGAAAAAACATCCGTCCTGATGTAGTAAAGGGCTTTAAAATTTGATGACCCAGCAGCCTCCCTTCAAGGTATCTTATGGATAATATAAAACAGAATCGACATATTGACGACGCAGAAGAGAAAGATCAGCCGACGGAGGAAGAAACCCGAGAACCCGTAGAAGAGACGATCTTCGAACCGCCCCCACCCGAGGATTCGCCGGCGGAGGAAAGCGCCCCGGATGAGACCCCTATATCAGCGCCTTTTTCGCCGGGGGTTCCGGAACCGGAGACCGCGGACACCCAAACCCGCAAATTCACCGCCGGTGCTTCCTCTTCGCGCATCGTCAATATCGCTTTTCGGTTGAAGGAGATGGCCGAACGGCAGCCCCACAAGCGGGCGGTGGTTTATCCGGCCGGGTGGGACGAAAACGGGCGTGTGGCCTATACCCATCTCACCTTTTTGCAACTCGACCGGGAGTCCGACTGTCTGGCCCACGGACTCGAATCCATCGGAATAAAGCAGGGCGCCCGAACCATTCTGATGGTGAACCCCAGCCTCGAATTTTTCGCCCTCACCTTCGCTCTGTTCAAGGTGGGCGCCGTCCCGGTGATCGTCGACCCGGGCATGGGCATCAAACGGATGGTCCAGTGCCTCAAGGAGAGCATGCCCGAGGCGTTTATCGGAATCCCCAAGGCACATCTCCTGAAATGGGTCTATGCCGGCTATTTTCGAACGGTCCGCACCTGGGTGACGGTGGGCCGGCGCTGGTTGTGGGGCGGGTATTCCCTGGATCGAATCCACAAGACACCCTGGAAGCCCTATCCTCTGGCCGAAACCCGGGAGGATGAAACGGCGGCCATCCTGTTTACCACCGGCAGCACCGGCCCGGCCAAGGGCGCGGTCTACACCCATGGTATTTTCGATGCTCAGGTGCGGATTATCGGAGAGTATTTCGGCATCGGTCCCGACGAGGTGGATTTGCCCACCTTTCCGCTTTTTTCCTTGTTCGATCCGGCCCTGGGTATGACCGCGGTGATTCCGGACATGGACCCCACCCGGCCCGCCGATGTCAATCCGGAGCGGATTATCGAGGCGGTACTGGATCAGGGGGTTACCAACATGTTCGCCTCTCCGGCTCTGCTGAACCGGGTAGGAGAATACGGCGCCACCGAGGAAATCCGGTTGCCCTCGCTCAGGCGGGTGGTATCCGCCGGCGCACCGGTGATGCCCGACAACATCGATCAGTTTTCTCAACTTCTGAACGAAGATGCGGAAATCTTTACGCCTTACGGCGCCACCGAAGCCATGCCGGTGCTGTGCATCGGAAGCAAAGAGATCCTGGGCGAAACACGCAAATTCAGCGAACGCGGGTACGGCATGTGCGTGGGCCGTCCGGTCGCCGGAATCGATGTGCGAATCATTCGAATTACCGATGATCCGATTGATGAATGGTCTGAAGATTTGGCCCTCGCCAACGGCGAAATCGGTGAAATAGTGGTCAAAGGAGATGTCGTGACCCGGCAGTATTTCGAACGGCAGGAAGCGGACGCCCTGGCCAAGATTCCGGAGGGTTCAAGTGTATGGCACCGCATGGGCGATCTGGGCTGGCGCGACAACAAGGAACGGATCTGGTTTTGCGGGCGCAAGTCTCACCGGGTGATCACCGAATCCGGGTCCCTGTTCACCGTCCCCTGCGAATCGATTTTCAATCGGCATCCGGCCGTCTTTCGCAGCGCCCTTGTGGGCATCGGACAGCCCCCTAAACAAAAGCCGGTGATCTGCATTGAACTGAAAAACGGCGGGCAGGGCATCGATCGCGAGGCGGTCAAACATGAACTGCTCAACACCGCTTCCAAGCATCCCATGACCGAAGACATCAAAACCATTCTGTTTCATAAGAAATTTCCGGTGGATGTCCGCCACAACTCCAAAATTTTTCGGGAGCAACTGGCCCGATGGGCCGAATAGCCGACGGCAAGGTCCTTGTCACCGGCGGCGGCGGTTTTCTCGGCGGCGCCATCGTCCGGCGATTGGTGGACCAGGGTGTTTCAGTCAGAAGCTTTTCCAGAAGCGCCTATCCGGAACTGGCGGAGCTGGATGTCGAACAGGTTCAGGGGGATATCGCAGACCCTCGGGCGGTCAAAGATGCCTGTGGTGGCATCGAACTGGTGTTTCACACGGCGGCCCTGCCTGGTATATGGGGGGACTACGACCAATTTTACCGAACCAATACCCTCGGCACCCGTCATCTGATTCAGGCCTGCCGGGAAACCGGCGTGGCCCGATTGGTCCATACCAGTTCTCCCAGTGTGGTCTTTGACGGGACCGATATGGAAGGGGTGGATGAATCGGCTCCCTACCCGTCCCGCTACCATGCCCATTATCCGCGGACCAAGGCCATGGCGGAGCAGGCGGTGGTGGAAGCGGCCCGAACAGGGCTTCCCGCCGTCCTTCTGCGACCGCACCTGATCTGGGGCCCGGGCGATCGACATCTGGTACCGCGAATTCTGGAAAGAGCCGAAAGCCTTCGAATCGTCGGCCACGGCGACAACCTGGTGGATACCATCTATATCGACAATGCCGCCGACGCCCATCTATCGGCGGCCGAAGCCCTCAAATCGAATCCCGATCTTTCTGGCCGAATTTATTTCATAAGCCAGGATGATCCCATCAATCTTTGGGAGATGGTGAACCACATTCTGGCTGCCGGAAACAAGCCGCCGGTGACCCGAAAAATTTCCCACCGTACGGCCCGCACCATCGGGTCCGCCCTCGAATGTCTCTACCGATTCTTTCATCTCAAAGGCGAACCCCGCATGACCCGCTTCGTCGCGGATGAACTCGCCACCGCCCACTGGTTCGACATCAGCGCCGCAAAACGGGATCTGGGGTATCGACC
>JBKHDE010000266.1:0-6321 GCA_046541495.1 Desulfococcaceae bacterium | reverse complement strand
GCTCCTGGAGTTTTTCCCGGTCGTAGTCGGAGGTGGTCTCGTCGATCTGGGCCCGAATCTGCCGCATCCGGCCGTCGATGGCGTCCCGCGTACCCGCGCCGTCCACGATGGTGGTGTTGTCCTTATCCACCTTGACGGTCTTGCAGGTGCCGAGATCCTCAAGGGTGATGCCTTCCAGTTTGACCCCGAGCTCCTCGGAAATCACCTGGCCGCCGGTCAGGATGGCGATGTCCTGAAGCATGGCCTTGCGCCGATCCCCGAAACCGGGCGCTTTGACCGCCGCCACCTGCAGGGTGCCCCGAAGTTTGTTGACGATCAGGGTCGCCAATGCCTCGCCGTCCACATCCTCGGCGATGATCAGCAGGGGTTTGCCTGAGCGGGCCACCGCTTCGAGAATCGTGACCAGGTCTTTCATGCTGGAGATTTTCTTTTCATGGATCAGGATGTAGGGGTCTTCCAGCTCGACCACCATCTTTTCGGGCTCGGTGACGAAATATGGAGAGAGGTATCCCCGATCGAACTGCATGCCTTCCACCAGATCCAGGGTGGTTTCCATGCTCTTGGCCTCTTCGACGGTGATGACCCCTTCCTTGCCCACCTTTTCCATGGCCTCGGAGATCAACCGCCCCACCTGCTCGTCGTTGTTGGCCGAGATGGCGGCCACCTGAGAGATGGCCTTCTGCCCCTCCACTTCCTTGGAAATCCCTTTGAGGGCCTCCACCACGGCGGCCACGCCCTTGTCGATGGACCGCTTCAGGGACATGGGATTGTGACCGGCGGCCACCAGCTTCTGCCCCTCGGCGTAGATGGCCTGGGCCAGCACGGTGGCGGTGGTGGTGCCGTCGCCGGCGGTGTCGCTGGTTTTCTTGGCCACCTCTTTGACCATCTGGGCGCCCATGTTCTCGAACCTGTCGGAAAGTTCCATCTCTTTGGCCACACTCACCCCGTCCTTGGTGACGGTGGGGGAGCCGAAGGACTTGTCCAGAACCACATTGCGGCCTCTGGGCCCTAAAGTCACCTTGACCGCATCGGCCAGGGTGTTGACCCCGTTCAGCATATGCTCCCGGGCTTTGGTACTGTACGCGATCATTTTTGCAGGCATTGTCTCTATACCTCCCTTAGTCAAGTATGGCCAAAATGTCATCTTCTTTCATAAAAAGATGCTCTACGCCGTCGATTTTAATGTCGGTACCGGCATATCTCGAAAAGAGCACCCGATCGCCCGCCTTCACCTCCAGCGGCGTCCGTTTGCCGTCATCCCCTACCCTTCCGGAACCCACAGCCACCACCTTGCCCTGCTGCGGCTTTTCCTTGGCGGTATCGGGGATGATCAGGCCGCCCGCCGTCTTCTCTTCCGCTTCCACCCGCAACACCAACACTCTGTCGTTCAACGGTCTTACGTTCATGTTTCCTGTTCCTCCTTGATGATAAAACCGGAACCGTTTTCTTTTGCGGTCCCCTCGTTTTCCGGTCGAACGGTTCCCGTCGGGATCGGACGCACCGATCTTCCGGAACCGGTTCTAAACGGAATAACCACTTTGTTCAATTTAAAATGCGGCGCACGGAATTGCGCGCCTAAAGAAACGAAATGAATACGGATATGATTCGTGTGGAGAAAGTAAATCCGAAAAGGATTTTGTCAATACGGCCCTTTCATTTTTATCCGGCCTTTTTGCCGGTCATGGATTCGATCTCGATTCGAATCACGGTGGTGGCGGATAGCGCGGACTCGGAATAGGTGAATTTTCCGAATTCATGCCGGGAAGCGTAATGGGCCATGATGATGTCCAGGCCCCGTCGCTTGGCCTCGGGATCTTCCAAAAACATCGCCCGGCCGAACCCGATGACGCTTCGAAACCCCATCCCCCACTTGCAGGCGGTGTCGCCGGGCTTGACCACCGTATCCACATCCATCTCAAAACAGACCGCAGCGTTCTTGCTCAGAATCTCGATTTTTTTTCCCTTGCCCGCCGAATGGAGATACAGGGCATTGCCGGAAAACCCGAAACACAGCGGCACCACATAGGGCATGCCGTCGTCGACCATGGCCACCCGGCAGACCTCGGCCCGTTCCATGATATCGGCGATCTCCTTGGGATCGGTAATCTCTTTATCTTTTCGAATCATCTCAAGCCTCCATCCCGGCGGCATCCAGGGGATCGATCACCCCCTCCAGATGGCGGGACATAAACGTGGGCAGCATAAAGGAAGCCCGATGGACCCCGGGGTTGTAATAGCGGGTCTCGATGCCGGACCGGGCCGGCCGGCCGGGGTCGAAATCTTTGAGAGGGCAAGCCTTTTGGGAAGCAAACCCGAAACTCCAGAGCCCGCCCGGATAGGTGAGATTGGAAAAGAGATAGATGTGGAGTTTCTCGAAAAAGGGCCGCTGATTCAACAGCATGGGGCGTTGAATATCCTGGTTGTAAAAGGGGGACTCGGCCTGGGAGATCAGGATGCCTTCCTCCGTCAGGAGACGGGAGACCCCGCTGTAGAATTCTTTGTTGAAGAGCGGTGCGGCCGGGCCGATGGGGTCGGTGGAATCCACCAGGATGACGTCAAAGCCTTCTTCGGTCTCGGCTACAAATTTGATCCCGTCTTCGATGCGCAGCTCCAGTCGCGGATCATCCAGAGCGCAGCTCACCTCGGGCATATACTTCCGGCAGGCATTGACCACCATTTCATCGATCTCCACCATCACCGCCCGCTCGACCCCGGGGTGGCGCAGCACCTCCCGAACGGTGCCGCCGTCTCCGCCGCCGATGACCAGCACCCGTCGCGGATTCGGATGCACGAACAGCGGCACATGGGTGATCATTTCATGGTAGATGAATTCGTCCCGTTCGGAGAGCATGACCAGACCGTCGTTCAGGAGCATAACCCCGTGATCCCGGGTTTGGACCACATCCACCTGCTGAAACCGGCTCCTCCCGGAAAACAGGGTTTTTTCAACTTTGAATCCCAACCGCATCGTATTTTGATGGGTTTCGGTCACCCAGAGGGACAGTGCATCGTCGGTTTCCATTCAGTATTTCTCCCCAAGCATGGATTCATAATTCAAAAAGCTGACGCTGTACCCGCAGTCGAATTCATACAGGCTCTTGTCGGTCATTTGATAGCCGGAGACCGTTCTCACCAGAGTCTCGTGAGCGGTCAGGCATTCCTCATCCATGCTGGTGGTCAGGACCACGGAAAACCGCCCGGGGCGAAAAATGGAGATGACCCGCCCGAGGGTATCGGAATAATCGGGCTCGAAAATATTGGTTTCGAAACTCACATAGGAGCCCTGGTCCTGGGGCGTGACATGAATCGTGTAGTAATCCGCTCCATGGACGCCGTTCACGGAATAGCCGCAGGGGGTAAAGAGGAATCCGTCCGTCAACATAGGCCGGGGATAGAGGCTGTCCAAACCGGTGCGCTGTTCCACCTGTTCGGCGGTGATCAGGTCTTCATTGCAAAACGGCGCCAGAGCCCGGGCATCGAGGTCATGCATCAGAATCTGCAAGGTGGCGTCTCCGGAAGGGGCCTCCCCCCCGTGGGAGGAGTAGAAGACATTCACATGATCGCGATTGGCCGGTCCCAACTTATAAAATTTGCCGGGAAAATACCGGGTCACCGTTTGAACGTCCAGCTCAAACCGGGACGGCTGCTCCTGAGGGAACATGAAGTTCTTCTGTTCATAGAATACAAAGGCCACCTGGTCGGAGCCCACGATCTCTATAATCTTCGGCAACGCCTCCACCAGGACCGTTTTTCCGCAGGTGATCATCAAAATCCGATCATCCCACACAAACAGGCTCGATTCCGACAGCAGATAGGCATCCACCGCCTCGGTGGAGACCTGGCTGAGAATGGCGGCCCGGCTGGCTTCCACCACCCGCCGCCAGCGTCCGTTTTCATTGGATCGAAGCCCCGGTTGAGGCGAGGTCAGGATGATTTCGAGCTTTTTTTCAGGTCCTTCAAACGGGTTGACAATCACTTCCAACAGTAAATCCCTTCTAACAACGATTGTCGTAATAGGTTTTAAGGCGGTCATAGGCCGCATTGTAAATCTGCATGATCTCCTTGGATGCCTTCAGTTTTTCAGGATCATTGATGAATTTATCCGAATGATACTTCTTGATCTCCCGATTCCGGGCGGACCGGACCTCTTGAAAGGAGGAGGGCGGCGTCAGCTGAAACACCGCCAAATCGTCTCGAACCTGCTGGGGAACCCGGAAATCTCCGCGGGCATCAGAGTGCGCCTGAAAACCGTCTTGATTTTCATCTCCCATGGAAAAACGGTCGTCTTCACCATAATCGGAATCCTCTCCGGAGACGAATTTTCCGAATCCACTATCACTGCGGGGCAGTTTCGACCGGGCGATGCGATACAGCCGACCCAGAATATCCAGCATCTACGGCTCTCCTTTTTGGATCTACGTTTTTTATAACCTTCAATAGTAGGACATTCCATGGCGAATGTCCACCATAGACCAAATTCTTCAAATTCTTATTTTTTCTGCCCGTAGGTTTTGAATTTCTCCAGGACCCGATCCATTTCCTCGCCGGAAATGAGCGGCGGCAGCCCCACGCACCGGGTCTGGTAATAGATTCGGGCGACAAATTCGATCTCTTCGGCCACTGCAAAGGCGGTGGCTATATTCGGTCCCACGGCCACCAGGCCGTGGTTGGCCATTAGCAAGGCGTTGTAATCGCCGATAGTGTCGGCCACATTCCGGGCCAGCGCTTCAGTGCCGAAGGTGGCATAGGGGGCCACCGGCACCTTTTTTCCGGCAAACCCGACCAGGTAGTGAACCGCTGGAATTTCCCACTGCAGACAGGCCATGGTGGTGGCATAGGGGGAGTGGGTGTGGACCACCGCCCCCACATCCGGTCTCTGTCGGTAGAGCGCCAGATGGAAGTTGAATTCGCTGGAGGGGGTTCGCTCCCCCTCGGCCACACGGCCGTCCTTCAGGTTCAAGACCGCCACATCTTCAGGACACATTTCTCCGTAATCGATCCCGCTGGGGCTGATGGCCATCTGTTTTGCGGCCCGGTCCGCCACACTGAGGTTTCCGCCGGTGCCGGAGGTCAGTCCGGAGACGACCATTTTCTTGCCGTATTCCACCACCGCGTTTCGTTCCGTCTCAAGAATCATCTGCTTTCTCTCTTTGGCTCTGTCGGTGTAAAAAAAGGGCCGTTTTGCGGACGGCTCAATCGTTTTCTTCGATCAGGTTGGCGAGAATCAGACCATAAAATCCGCCGCCGGATGTGGCCTGATACTGCCATCCCAGGTGGGCATGGCATCCGGCGCAGAGGGCATACCGCCAAGTGTATCCGGTAAACCAGGTGAATTCCAGCGTCGGCTGCCCCGCGTTGGCACACCCTTCGGCTGCGGAAAAGCAGCCGATTTCGAACACGAACCCGGCCGGATTGTTGAATACGTGGCAATGCCGTCCGTGCATCTCAAACCGATACCGGGTATCGGTCACTTTATGGCCGCAGGATCTGCATCGAATGGCTTTTCCGTCTTCATCCTCGTCCGAGGTCTTTTCTTCCTCCTCGATTTTGTCCAGCGTCTCCAGCTTCTTGTCGTCAACCACCTGGAAGGCCTTCAGCGGGCCGCCGGCAGGGGCGGACGGGGTGTGGATGCTCGGCATATTCATGGCTCCTTTCTTCCCCCCGGCTGTTCATCGGTTGATCATATCATTGTCCCCCGGTCAATAACAAAACTTAAATACAAACCTAAAAACGGGTGAAGGAATTGCAATCTTTGCTTGATATTTTAATCGCCTATTGTGTATACTCGCAGAATTAAATAGGAAAATGTATTTTGTGATGATTGTTTTCATTCACGGACGCCCGTTTTTCAACCAACATCTTTCATACCAGGAGGTATTAACATGAAAAAAACCCTTACGGGGCTGGCCCTCTTGATGATCGTCGCGCTGCTGCTTATGCCGGCCTTGGCCTTCGGCGCCAAATGGTGGCTCCTGGGAACCGTCAAAGGGGTGAATACCCAAGAAACCGTGGTGGCGCTGCGGCTGGTGCCCCGGGGAGAACCCGATGAAAATTTCGTGGTGGAAACATCCGCCAACAAGCATGGTCAGTACGCCTTCTCCGACCCGGAAACAGGGCTCCCCCCCGCCGCCTATCGGTTGGTCGTGTATGTTCAATTCAATAAGGTCATGGAGGTGAGCCTGGACGGGATCAAACCCCACGGCCGGGTGCCGCCGATCACCCTGAAATTCTGAGCAAGTCGGGGCGGCCCCCCGCCGCCCCGATCGTATTCCTGAACTCCGCCTATGAAGTGGTCCTTGAGAAGGATCTTTCCCTGAAGCA
>JBKHDE010000265.1:0-6328 GCA_046541495.1 Desulfococcaceae bacterium | reverse complement strand
TACATAAATATTGTTTGCTTTTTCATAAGTGCCAATTGTCCTTGTTGCAGCAGATAATGAAGCACCTGTAGAGTAAAGATCGTCTATAATGAGAATATCCCATTTCCCTTTATTTGTTATTCCATCACTTATTTGGAGATATTCCATTAGAATTTTAATTTTTTCTTCTTTATCCTCAATATCCTTCATTGGAGGGGTAGTGCCTCTTTTTAGTAATATATTATCGAAAAAGGGAATTTCGAGGAATTCAGAAACCTTTTTAGCTAGTAGCATGAGAGGCTGATTTTTCCGTTCTTTTGTTGGTGGCATTGGAACAATGTAAGCCACCGTCGGGAAGTAATCCCTAATGGTATCCGCCATCTTTTTTGCCAAAGGTTCTATTTGCGTTAAATCCGATCGGTACTTCAATTGGAATAGAGCTTCACCTACTTCCGTTCTAACTGTATTGAACTCAGGGTGACCAAATGAATTATAGCCTAAAAACTCACTGTGGGCAACGTGCCAATCCAGCACAAAGCCTTCACTCCAATCGCCGGGTAATCTCATAATGTTGACTTTCATGAATTTTTGTCCCGTTGCAAATAAATTTGAATTATGGTTAGTATTTATGCCGAGCACAAAAAAAACTTAAGCGATGTACTCTCATTTTTAATTCATCAGGCATTTTGATGAGAATTTCCTTGATAGACCCAAAAAAAGGATGTTACCTGAGTGATGATGATGAGAGCGTTAGCCCAAGTTTATTTGACGAAGCCAATTATTATAGGCTTCCATGACCGAGCAATTCCCCTATGCCAACCCCCTCCCATCTAAAAAACACCCCCAACCACCCCCTCCGCCACCACCTCCAAGAAATCATCTTCGAGGCCGACACCCCCGCCGGCAAAGCCTTCGACGTCGCCCTGATCGGGTCCATCGTGATCAGCGTCACCGCGGTGGTCCTCGACAGCGTCCCCGCGCTCCGCCAATCCTACGGCCCCGTCTTCAACGCCGTCGAGTGGATTTTCACCATCCTCTTCACCATCGAATACATCCTCCGCCTGATCAGCGTCGGCCGCCCCATCCGGTACGCCGTCAGCTTCTTCGGCATCGTCGACCTCCTCGCCATTCTGCCGACCTACATCAGCCTGCTGGTCCCCGGCACCCACTACCTGCTGACCATCCGGATTCTGCGCCTGCTTCGAATCTTCCGAATCCTCAAACTCACCGCCTACCTCACCGAGGCCCAGGTCCTCTCCACCGCGCTGCGGGCCAGCCGCCGCAAGATCTCCGTCTTTCTGCTGGCCGTCATCACCATCGTCATCGTCATCGGCTCCCTCATGTACGTCATCGAAGGCGCCGACCACGGCTACACCGACATTCCGGTCAGCATCTACTGGGCCATCGTCACCCTCACCACCGTCGGCTACGGCGACATCTCCCCCCAGACCCCGCTCGGCAAATTCCTCGCCTCCCTGGTGATGATCCTGGGCTACGGCATCATCGCGGTGCCCACCGGAATCGTGACCGCGGAGATGACCCAGGCGGCCCGCGGCCCGGTCTCCACCCAGGCCTGCCCGGAGTGCGGGGCCGAAGGCCACGATGCCAATGCCGCCTATTGCAAATATTGCGGTTCGCGCTTATAATCCCCCCAAAAAATCTATCTGAAATGAGGAATATCACATGAGAGATTTGTTATCAAGACTGAAAGAGGGGATGGGCACCGCCACCGACACCGCCAAGCGGAAGGCGGCGGAGACCAAGCTCAACATCGACCGCCGGCTGAACCAGAACCTGTTCGAGGCGATCATCGCCGGGTGCGTCATGATCATGAACACCAGCCTCGACGAGAAAACCGCCAAGGACCGGGCCAATGAAGAGCACAAACTGCTGATCAATCTGGCCGAGCGGGGGATCACCAACTACTTCACCCAGGAGGAGATCACCACCACCCTGGCCAAGTTCATGTCGGTTTTCGAGGCGGGCAATTTTCTGGCCGGATACGGGCTCTGCGTGGCCACCATCGCCCAGGTGAAAAAGGAGTCGGACATCAAGCAGCTGATCCGGTTCATGTATGATGTCAGCGCCGCCGACGGCCATTCCGACCCCGAGGAGCGGCAGACCATCGTGGATGTGGCCGGATTTCTCGGGTATGAAAACTATGCCGTGGTGGAGCCCAAACTGACCGGATACCTGCCCTTCAAGATGAGCCAGGAGGAACGGCTGATCACCGGCGGCGCCCCGGCAAGCCCGCCCCTGCCGCCGCCGCCCCCGACGCCGTCCGCACCCGAAGCGAAGCCGGCCGAGCCCGAAGCCAAGCCCCAGCCGGCCCCGGACAACGGCATGCCCGACTGGATGCGGAAATAGCCCCATGACACCAGCCACCATTCAGCCGTAGGCGGGGTATGTCCGGATTCCAGGAAATACTGGTCATTCTGTTGGTCATTCTGGGGATTCTGTTTCTGCCCCGCCGGATCTCGAACCGGCCGGAACAATCCGGGGCCGATGCCAAGCCCCGGCTGACCGGCAAGATTCGGGCGGCGGTGGCCGTATCGGTGGTCTACCTGGCCCTGACCGCCGCCTGGTTTCAGCCCTGGCGGGGCGACCTGCTGCCCTTTGTCTACGTCGGTTTCGGCCCGGTGATTCTGGCCGGCCTCGCCTTCTGGGTCTATGCCGGGTTTAAAAACCGCTGACGGAAATCCGATTTTTTTGAGGCGATTTGCAATGAATAAAACACCAGCCGGCCGGGCAGGTTCGGAGTTCCGCCTTCAGGCGGCCGGGCGCCGGAATTCCCCGGTGCCGCCTGAAGGCGGAACTCCGAACTGAAAAGGTCTTTTATATCGGGACCATCATTTCCGGCAATCGCCTGATTGTGTTATGGACCCTTTTTTCTTTCACCCTTCCGGAGGAAGGGTTTCATCGAGCCCAAAAACGGAACCCAGC
The DNA here is from genome assembly GCA_046541495.1 of Desulfococcaceae bacterium. Lineage (GTDB taxonomy): Bacteria > Desulfobacterota > Desulfobacteria > Desulfobacterales > Desulfococcaceae > JAABSQ01. Next base: position 3,406 of record JBKHDE010000265.1, on the reverse strand, counting down.
GGATGCCGATCCTTCCCGACACCTACAAGGGCATCGCCCTGATTCTTCTGGCCACCCTCGGCATCGTGCTGATGAACGCCTGCGCCAAGATGAGCAGCGCCACCCTCACCCCGCTGGAGATGCTCTTCTACCGCGGCCTGCTCGCCCTGGGCCTGCTCACCCCCTACATGCTGGTCACCCATTCGGTCTCGGTCTTCAAGACTCACAGAATTCGGGCCCATCTCTACCGGGGGATCATCGGCAACATCGGGGTCGGATGCGTCTTCTGGGCCTACACCCTGCTGCCCATGGCCGATGCCACCGCCCTGCTGTTTGCCGCGCCGCTGTTCGTCACCGCCCTGTCGCCCCTCCTCCTGAAGGAGACCATCCACGGCTACCAGTGGACCGCGGTGATCATCGGGTTCGGGGGGATTCTGCTGATCGCAAAGCCCTCGCCGGAGATGCTGGTCAACCCGGCCTCCCTGATCGGCCTGACCGCCGCCTTTTGCATCGCCCTGGTGGACATGGCCCTGCGGAACCTGGGCCGGACCGACGACCCGCTGACCACCGTCTTCTATTTTCTGCTCTTCGGGGTGGTGATCTCCGCGCCCTACACCCTGGTCTTCGGCACCGTACCGGCATCGGCGACGGTCCCCTGGATCATCGGGATCGGCATCTTCACCGCCATCCAGCAGGTGGCCAAGACCACCGCCTACCGGTTCGCCCCGGCATCGCTTCTGGCCCCCTACACCTATTCGTCCATCCTCTGGGCCACCCTCACCGGATGGATTTTCTGGAAGGATCTTCCGACCCTCTCGGTGGTCATCGGCGCCGGGGTGGTCATCGCCTGCAACCTCGCCATCGCCTGGCGGGAACGACCTGGAAGGTGAACCTATGGAATTTTTGTATCTCTCCCCCGAGTTTCCCCCCAACTTCAAACACTTCATTCGTCACCTCAACCGGCTCGGCGCCCGGGTCTGGGCCCTGGGCGAGGCCGACTTCCATTTCATGCCGGAAGACCTCCGGTCCGCCCTGGCCTATTACGTCCGGGCCGACCTCACCTCCCTTCCGGCGGTGGAACAGGGGCTGGCGGAGCTGACCGCGGCCCAGGCCTCGCTCGGACTGCCCGAGGGGTTCGACGTGGTCGAATCCCACAACGAACTCTGGCTTCGGGTGGAGGCCTTCATCAACGACCGGTACGGTCTGGACGGGATTCGCCCGGCGGATCTCGACCGGCTGAAGCGAAAATCGGTCATGAAGCAGGTCTTTCAGGACCAGGGCCTGCCGGTGGCCCGGGGCGCCCGAATCGAGAACCCGTACCACGGCCTGGCCCTGGCCGCGGATCTGAACTATCCGCTGATCCTGAAACCGGACGAAGGGGTGGGGGCCGGGGGCATCCACAAGATCGAGAATGAGGCCGAGCTGCGGGAGCACCTGCTGAATCTGACGGAGGACTACGTCCTGGAGGAGTTCATCCACGGCCGCATCGTCAGCTACGACGGCCTCACCGATCGGGACGGCCGCATCCTCTTCGAAAACTCCCTCATCTACGGCGACGGGGTCCTCGAATACGTCCAGGGAAAGGACACCTTCTTTTACGTCACCCGGCACATCCCGACTGAACTGGCCGAGATCGGCCGCCGCCTGGTGCGGGCCTTCGACATTCGCCGAAAGTTCTTCCATTTCGAGTTCTTCAGAGTTAACGGCGAATACCGCCCCATCGAAATCAACTGCCGCCCGCCCGGCGGCCCCATCCTCGACATGATGAACTACAGCGCCGACGTCGACCTCTACGCCGCCTACGCCCACCTGATCGTCACCGGCGATGCGGCCCTGCCTTCGGAAAAGAAATACCACTGCGCCTATGTCGGCCGCCGGGACCGGGCCTACCGTTACAGCCACGAAGAAATCCTCGCCCGCTGCGGCGACCGCCTGGTCGAGCACGGCGAAAACCCGCCCGTCTTTCGCGGGGCCATGAGCGATTACCGGTATATCATTCGGACCCCGTCGGAGCCGGAGTTGTTGGAATTGGCGGGGGAGATTTTGGAGTGGGGGTGAAGGGGCACCCACACCAACACATGAATAGAGAGCCACTCAAAAAGGAGGCATCATGGCTGAAAAACCGCTGGATCGGGACCAGGTCAAAGCTGTGCGGCTGTTCGATGAAATCCGTTTCCGGATCGAGGATCTCTGGACCCTCTCCTTGCCGGATGCTGAAAAGCGGCGCTATCTGGGCCTGATCAAGTCGTTAATAGACCATCAGTACCTGGAAAATGATGGACAAACCAGACGGTTTGATCCGTTTAAACCGCCTGAAGACTGGTGAAATGGAGGAATTTTTAGCGTGCGCAGACCTATCTCATCTCTCGTTTAAATTCTTCCAGATTTTCACAGGACGCTGCAATGCGCACCAGCAATTTCAAATGAGCCACCGGTGGCCAATGCGATTCGGCCGACGAAGCCGGCGGCGATTTTGTTGAATTGGCGACGGTTCATATCGGGAAACCCTTCATGGCCCGTAATCTATTCCCCTCCATGGACTCCGAGTTTGACAGCCCCGAAGAATTTTCAACCTTCAATCGAACGATTCACAATGAGGAGGACCCTCGGAAATTCAGGCATCCTATTCTGCTTCGGCCTCGAAAAAGGAGTGAAATCCTTTCAAAAGCAACGCTTTTTTAAGTTTCTTATCGCCTGTCCATAAAACGCCATTAAGGTGAATGGTTAGGGCCACCTGCGGTGAATCCGCCGGATCGGTATGTTTGCACAACTCGTAAGCGCTTTGGCGAATGGAAGGAGGGATCAATACTTCCCGATACACAGTGATATTCCGAAGCAGTGTATAGAAAAGGCGAACGATGTCAGCTTCGTGGAGTCGGCTCAATGCCAGGATTCTCTCCTTGTGTTTAAACATTTCGATAATGACGGATTCACAAATGTAGAATGTGTTCGGCGTTCCGAAAATCAGGCGGGTAAATTCAGATTGATTTTTGAGGAGACAGGAGAAAAGGATGTTGGTATCGATCACAACCGGACGGCCGGTCATGGATCATCCGTCTCGAACAGCGGGGCTATGCGCCCCCACGCCGCTTCCTTGACCTCCGAGGACAGTGTCTCCAATTCTTCTTCTCCGATCGCGCTCCTACGGCGAAGCGATTCGAACTCCAGGTAGTCCAGCAGTTTTACGAGATACAGCTCATCCATTCCATTTCGCGGCAACCGGATGACGATGCTGTCCGCCGAGGTTGTTATTTCGTAAATAGCTCCCATTGCTTAGCCCTTTTGGATTCTTGAATTCGGTAATAGTAATTATTGTTTTTTATGGCCGGGAAGTCAAATTAATTTTCGGTTTCTTCAATTTTGACATGGCCGTCGCCGGGCGGTCCTTTCAGGTCGACATAGGCGGCCTTCGGGTCGACCCGGGCGC
>JBKHDE010000264.1:0-6396 GCA_046541495.1 Desulfococcaceae bacterium | reverse complement strand
CCGTTCGGAGTTCCGCCTTCAGGCGGCGCTTTGAGATTCCGACCCCGGGCCGCCTGAAGGCGGTACTCCAAACCGGACCCCGGGTCGCCTGAAGGCGGTACTCCAAACCGGTTTTGCCCGCCGGGTATTTTGTTAATCGGAAATCGCCGGTAATCCGCCGAATTCCGCAGGCGGCGTGGGCCCTGGATCGGTGGGGAACGGGGCGGCTCCTTCCCCTTGCGGGGCCGGTGAGGGGAACGGGTTTTCTTCCGCCTCCCCCGGAGGCGGCGGCATGGGCAGCGGCCGGGTTTCTTGCGGGGGCCGCTGCCACAGGGGTACCGGCGAGACCGGCAATTCCACGAAATGGTCTTCCTCGATCCGGAGCAGGAAAAGGGTCTTGTGGGCTTCTCCGGATTCATCAAAGGCGGTCAGACCGGTGACCCCCTCAAAGCCTTCAAAGCGCATCAAGGCGTTTCGAACGGCGGTGGGGCTTCCGAATTCGGCGCCTTCAAAAATCTCCAGAAGAATGCGGGCGGAATCATAAGCCAGGGCCTCGATAAAACCGGGGGCTTCGCCGTACCGGCGGGTGAAGGCCTCTACGAATTGCCGCACCTGGGGCGATTCGCTGTTTTCGAAAAAAACCTCTGCGAGCACCGCCTCCTGAGCGAACTTGCCGGCCATCTTCAACAGCTCTTGTGAGTGCCAGAGATTGGTGCCCAGCAGCTGTATACCGGTCACCTCGTAAAACGCCAGCTGAGGAACGATCAAGCCGGTTTTGCTGGGTCCGTCCGGAATGAACAGGGCCTGGAAATCATCCTGGGCGACCAGCCGTTTGATGGGGCCGGCGAAATCGGTCAGTTCGGTGTCGTAGGCTTCGACGGCGGTGACCGTGGCCCCCAAAGCCGCCGCTTCTTTCCAGAACAGGTTCATGAAGGTGGTCCCGTATTTTTCATCGGGGTAGAGGACCGCCAGGCGGTCCATGCCCAGGGTGTTGACCGCATAGGCGGCCAGGGTCCGGGCCTGCATGCGGGGGGTCAGAAAATTCCGGAAGACGAAATCCCCCAACCGGGTGATCTCGGATTTCTGGGTCAGGGTGATGATCGGTATGCCCAGTTCCTGGGCGGTAATGGCTGCTGAATCGGCGGTGGCGATGGGGCCGATGATCGCCGATACCCCTTCCCGGGCCATTTCGCCCACTCGGGCCACCGCTTGGCCCGAATTGGAGCCGGTGTCCTTGACCACCAGGGTGATCTCCCCTTCCGCCCCCGATTCCGCCATGGCCAATTGAACCCCGCGAAGGGCCCGGTTGCCGTAAACCTGATAGGCGCCGGTCAGCGGAAGCAGGCACCCGACGGACCGAGGGCTGAAGCTTCCCATGGCGTACCGGGTCTGGACTTCTTCAATGAGTTCTTCGGCCTCATCCCTGTACTCGTGATCCGGATAGAGATTCGCAAACTGGGTCAGGGTGCGGATGCCGTCCTCGAACCGTTCCTCGTCGATCTCCTGAACCCCCTGATAGTACATCAGGTACCCCCGGGTGAAGGGATCCCGAACCCGCTCCAGAAGGGACATGATATCGGCGGTGGAGAGTCGTCGCACCGCTTCCCTGATCTTTTCGATCAAACCTTCCTCGGCCGGCCCCGGGCTTTGCTCGTTCGCCTTGGCATAGAAGTAGACCGCATTGATGGGGGACTCCATGGCCAGGTAGGTATTTCCGAGGGTGAGATAAATTCTGGATTGCTGAGCCCCGTTTCGACTCTGGCGCAGAAAATCATCGGCCTGTCGAATCACCTCTTTGTAGGCCCCTTCATCATAATAGGTGGCCAGAATCTCGGCCCGGGCATCTCCGGCCCGGGGATGCCCGGGGAATTGATCGATGAGATACCCGTAGAGTTTGCGGGCGGTGGCGGCGTCTTCCCGGTTTCGATAGATTTCCGCCTCCCGCATCAGGGCATCGGGGGCCCATCGTCCCCGGGGATATCGGTTGAGATAGGTGTTGTATCGGGAGAGGGCCTGGTCATAGGACCGGACTCGGAAATCCCGTTCAGCCTGAAGAAACAGGGCCCGTTCCGAATCGGCATGGCGGGGCGAGTCGGTGACCCTGGAGCGCGGCCCGCAGGCGGTGATCAAAAGAAGGAAACAGAGAAATGGAAGCAGAATTGGGCGCCTGAATTTCATAATGGATACGATCGCTCGTTTGAATGGGTTCCGGTTGAAATCGGGTTGACGAAAATGGATTCACTTAACCCGGTTTTCCGTTTTTTGTCAATTTGTTGTTGAGCAGTGTCACAATTGTCGTTATACTCGATGCCGGATTGAAAAGGCGACAACCAGATCGACATCCTAAAAAGGAGGTTTTTCAATGTGTTGGATGAAATGGGCGATTCCGGTCATTGTCCTGTCGTTTTCCCTCCCCGCGTCGGCCCAGTTTTACAAGTACACCGACGAGGACGGGGTGGTCCGGTTCACCGATGACCTGGGCAAAATTCCCAAGGACCAGCGGGAGGATATCCCCGCTTATTGGGAATCCAAGGAATCTGAAACCGAAGCGGCGGTAGAGACGGAGGAGGATACCGAGGCGTCCCGGTCTTATCTGTCCGATACCGATGAGGCCACCGAGGAGGAACTGGCGGAGGAATCGAAGCGCCTGGAAACCATGCGGAATGAACTTCAGCAGGAGTATGAAGCCCTGGTCCAGGAGCAGGAGCGGGTTCGGCCGGACAAGGCGGTGACCCAATCCAAGGCCAAGGCCAAGGAATACAACCGCCAGAAGGCGGCCCTGCGGGAAAGGGCCGACCAATACGACGCCAAGCGCAAGGCGTATGAAGCGGCGGTTCAAACCTATAACGAAAAGGTACGGGCCATGCACGAAGCGGCCCTGGCTTCCGACGAAGAATAATTCCTCCGGCTTTTTTTTCCGCCCCGGTGCTCGTTTTTGAAGCGCCGGGGTTTTTTAATCCTCGCTCAACCGAAAGACCGACACCGATTCGTTCAGGTGGGCCGACATCTGGGCCAGGCTCTTCATGGAAACCGCGGTCTGGCGGCTGGCCGAAGAGGTCTGGGAACTGATCTCCCCCACCTCCTCCATGGTTTTGGCGATCTCCTCGGAGGCCTTGGCCTGCTGTTTGGAAGCCAGCGAAATGGACTGGATCAGCTCTCCGAGCTGAACCGAGACGTTTTCGATCTCCTGAAGCTTGTTTCGGGCCCCGTCGGCCAGCCGGGACCCGTCCACCACCCGTTGAATCGATTCTTCCATGCTGGAGCCGGCCTCGTTGATCTCTCCCTGAATGTTTTTGATCAGGGTGTCGATCTGTTTGGTGGCGTTGGTGGAGCGCTCCGCCAGCCGCTGCACCTCCTCGGCCACCACCGCGAAGCCCCGGCCCGCATCCCCGGCCATGGCCGCCTGAATGGAGGCGTTGAGGGCCAGAATGGAGGTCCGGTCCGCGATGTCGTTGATGAGCTGAACGATATTGCCGATTTCCTGGGAGCTTTCTCCCAGCCGCTTGATGGCCCGGGCGGTCTCCTGGGCGTGCTCCCGAATCGATTCCATGGCCCGGTTGGTGGCCCGGACCGCTTCGGCCCCCTCCTTGGCATGCAGGGTCGACTGTTCCGACACCGATGCCGACCGGCCGGCGTTTTCCGCCACCTGCTGAATCGAGGTGGACATTTCATTGATCGATTCGATGGTTTCGGAGACCTGCACCGCCTGCATTTCACTGGTTTCGGCCAGGTTTTCGGTGGATCGGCTCACCTCCTGGGAGGTGGCGATGACCTGAAGGGTGACATCCTTGACGTTCTTGACCACCTCGCTCAACTGCTCGGCCATTTCATTAAAGGAATCGGCGATGGCGCCGGTGAAATCCTCCGTTACTTCGGCCCGGGCGGTGAGGTCTCCCTCGGCCAGACCGCTGATCTCCTCCAGCAGGTTCATGATGGAGCCCTGCATGGAGTCCCGCTCCTCGCTGCTCTGGATCAGGGTCAGGGTGTTGTCGAGCATCTGATTGAGGCTTCGGGACATCTTGCCAAGTTCGTCGTCATAGAGCACCCTGGCCCGGGCTTCGTAATTGCCTTTGCCGATTTCATCGAAGATCCCCATGATGTTGAGGATGGGCCGAATGACGGTCCGGTCGGCCACGAACCAGATCACCAGGGCGATCAGAAGAAACATGATGATGGTGATGCCGGCGATCTGAAAGAGGAAGGTGTTGACCGGATCGAGAATCTCCCGCTTGCTGACATCCATCAGCACGGTGCCGTTGCCGGCCGGCAAGGGGGAAAAGGCGAGAAAGACCTCTTTGTCGTCCAGAGGCCGGTCCACCGAGATCATCCCTTTTTTGTTGCCGTTGATCATCTCCCGGTTGAAGTAGGCCCGGTAATCGGGAAATTCGGAAATCGGCTGCCCCAGAAACTGCTTGCCGAATTCGGTGATGCCCACCACCACATTGTCGCTGTTGAGAAGAATGATCACCGTGCTTCGGTAGGGTTTAAAGGAACGGAGCTTCTGGTTCAGGGGGGATTCGGCGTTGCCGGATACGATCAGCTGACCGTCGATCATGGCGGCGGAGATATAGTTGGCTACCGCATCGGCCTTGGCCTGAAGGATCTCCTGAGTGCCGGCGATGATCTGGGTGCGGTATGAGGCGATGAACATCCAGAGCACCACCGCCAGGGCCGCCAGAATGGTCAGCACGATGCTCAGCTGCAGTTTGGTTCCGATGCTCCGGCTCAGTATCCATTTTTTCAGTTCCAAGATGTTGCCTCCTTGTCAGATCGCAAATTTACCAGAAAGGATATTCTCAAGATGGGGGACGATCAACAGGCCCTCCGTCCATTCATAAATCCCCCGGATCAAGGGGGGCGAAACCTTTAGATCCCCATCGGCCGTTCGGGCCTCGGCGGGCGGATGGATCAGCCGCAACCCCGGGTCCGTTTTCAGGATCGCCCCCACCCGGGCATGCCGGGTCCGAACCGCCACCAGGCGATCGGGCGCCGGGTGTTCGTTCGGGGCCAGATTCAGGCATCCTTCCAGGGAGAGGACCGGCGCCACGCGGCCCCGCCAGCGGGCGATTCCCGGCAGATGGGGCGGCGCAAAGGGTACCGGATAGACGGCCGTCTCCCGCAGAATCTCCGTCACCTGCCGCAGCACAAACATGAAAAAGATCTTTCCGGATGAAACGGCCGGCGTGCGGGCCGGAATCACCAGCACCTGGCGCACGGCGGCATCTCCGCCGGGCGATTGAAAAAGCGCGGGCTTCATCCTTTACCGGTCTTGTCTGATTCGGCCGTCGCCAGGGTGCGTTTCAGCCGGTCGATTTCACCTTCCATGGCCGCCGCCACCCCCTTTCGTATTCCATCAAGCATCTGTTCCGCCACCTTCTCTTCCCGAATCCGAAATTGAAGCCGCCGAACCGGCTCCGATTCGGCCGCCCCGCCATTCAGGAGGGTATCGGGATCGAGAAGGGGGATCAGCCGGTCCGGCCCCATCACCACTCCGGGAAACCATTTCCGGGATTTGCCTGTGAAGACCGGCGGGAGCGGAACGATGTGATCGGGCTCGACATTTATCACCCGTTCGATTTGATTCACCCCCAGCGCCGCGGACCGGCCCCGAGTGTCCATCAGTATGACCCGGCGGAAGGCATCGGATCGGGCGCCGTCGGCGACCAAAGCGCGGGGCAGATCGAACAGCTCCACCCTTCGGCCTTCCAGCCGATAAGCAGGCGAATCAGCGGCTTCTGAATCGACGGGCTGCAAATCTCCGGACCGATACACCCCCCGAATGTGAATCAGATCCAGGCCGAAAGGATGGTCCCCGACCCGGAATACCATAATCTCTTTCATTCTACTCAGTCGTTAATCGGTCAGTTTCAGGATAAGATCCACGAATTCCTCATTGTTGAAGGGCTTGGCTGCAAACCCTTTGGCCCCGAGGCTGAGTGCCCGTTCCCGGTGCTTGCCGGTGGTCCGGGAGGTGAGCATCACCACCGGGATGTCCCGGTATTCCGATGTCGAATTGAGGGCGCTCAGGAATTCATAACCGTTCATTCGCGGCATTTCAATGTCCAGGACGATCACGTCGGGCCGGGCCCGGCCCAGCTTTTCCAGGGCGTCGATGCCGTCATTGGCGGTGCGGGCCCTCCATCCCTGGGCCTCGATCAGCCGGGAGACCACTTGCCGAATGGACACCGAATCATCCACCACCAGAACCGACAGAGGGCCTTTGGACTGGGGCGCCGTTTCCGCGGGTTCAAACCGGGTATCGGGTCGGGCGGTGGACAGACCGGCCTGTTCCCCGATCAGCTCCGGCAGGTTCAAAATCGGGACCACGCTGCCGTCCCCGAGAATGGTCACCCCCGAGATCCCCCGAACATAGCGAAGGTGGGAGCCGGTGGACTTGATGACGATCTCCTGTTGGCC
>JBKHDE010000263.1:0-6433 GCA_046541495.1 Desulfococcaceae bacterium | reverse complement strand
CTCCTCTCTGGCGGAGCAAGCGGAAGCCGAACTGAGCACGGGTCAGGTCGACCGGGCCTTTTCCACGGCGGAACGGGCGATCCGGATCGATCCGAACAATCCCAAACTCTGGAATCTTCTGGCCCGTATTCAGATGGAACGTTCTAATTTTGCACAGGCCGAACAGCTGGCCCGAAAATCCAATCTCCTGTCCCGGGGCGACCGCGCGCTTCAAGCCCGCAATTGGCGGATTATTTCCGATTCCTTTCAGGAACGAGGTGAAACCGAGGCGGCAAAGGCGGCTTTGCGAAAAGCCTGGGAATTGGAATAAACAACAGGCTCCTTTACCCTCAAACCGAACAAGGAATACAATGACCCAACCCGACAAACGATCACTGCTGTGCCCCAACTGCCGTAAACTGGTCAGCCGGGATGAACCCCGCTGCCCCCATTGCGGAATCTCCAAGCCGGGGTCCTGGTGGAAAAACAATATGCTCATGAAAGGGCTCGGAAGTCAGGATACCATTCTTGGAACCCTGATCGGGGTGAATGTGGTGCTATACATTCTTTCTCTTTTCCTCTTTCCCATTCGCCTCAATTTCGCCAATCCGCTGATGGCGCTTTCACCGAACAACAACAGCCTGCTTTTGCTCGGCGCCACAGGAACCATTCCTCTGGATCAATTCCACCGCTGGTGGTCCCTGCTTTCCGCCAACTATCTTCACGGCAGTCTGCTTCATATTATTTTCAACATGATCGCTCTCAGGCAATTGGCCCCCCTCATCATTCAGACCTTCGGCCCCTATCGGATGATCACGATCTATACGGTCACCGGCGTTTTGGGATTCGGTGTTTCCTATCTGGCGGGGGTGGATTTTACCATCGGCGCTTCCGCGGCGATCTGCGGATTGATCGGATCGGCGCTCTATTACGGCAAAAGCCGAGGCGGCACCTACGGGGAAGCGATATTCAAGCACGTCAGCGGGTGGCTGATCGGACTGTTCTTTATCGGATTGATGCCCGGGATCAACAACTGGGGCCACGGCGGCGGCATTGTCGCCGGAATTTTGATGGGATTTCTGCTGGGCTATCAGGAGAAAAAATCCGAGGGCCTGATAGACAAAAGTCTGGCCGCGGTGTGTATCCTCGCCACCGGACTCATTCTCGCCTGGTCCATTGTCTCCGCCGTTCTCTATCGATTCTTCGGGGCATAAAAACGCCCTTCATAGCTCCAAATTTTTTGATAAGGCTTTTTGCCTCGAGATCGAGGCAAAAAGCCTTATCCATTTTTTGAAGGCTATCCTGCAAAATTTGGAGGATAGCCTTCTTTGTATCCTATATCCATTATAGCATATCATTTGATACGGATTTTCAGCCAGGCTTCAAAACCCGCAACCTCCCTATTTTAAAAACATATTTGGCCCCATACACATTATCTTCATCTTTGGACGATGGAGGCTGGCACACAGAATGCAATAACGATTTGCCAGTACAGGTCAGAGTACAAGGATAGATAAAGCCAAACTCATCGCGAGGTGAGGACGGAAAGCCGACGGATCTCCCATTGAGATGGCCGGGTCGCCTAATCTAAGTAATTTAGGTCGCCCGGCTTTTTTTATGGGTGGCCGAACGATCTCTCCTTGAAACTCGGTTGTTGGAGGTAACAAGATGAAAAAAATGACAGTTCTTTATGCGGTTTTGTTGACGGTCTTTCTCTCCGGTGTGGCGCTGGCCAGTGCCATGACCCACATTTCCAGCATCGACTCGGTTCCAGAACCGGCCTCCATGCTGCTCCTGGGCGTCGGACTCATCGGATTGGCCAGCATCCGCAGACGCATGTTGAAAAAATAGATGCCGGAGCCTCCTTCGAATGGTCGGATTTTATCTTGAGCGACTGTAGATTTATTTCAGTCGAACGGATAGCTCACCGATCTCCCGAAGACAGGCGTAATTCGCCTGTCTTTGGGGGAGGCGCTACCCCGACAATCGGAATCTTTTTCCATCATCGCCACTCACCAATTTTTGGAGATATTCACAACCCAAGGTTATCCTGAGGAAAAAGGCTTAAGAAGGCGGACACGACAGAATCCGGCGGGATATGCTCAAAACAGTCTTCGCAATGCGATTTCCCGGTTTCAAAGCAGGGAAAATCGTTACAGGCATTCGAAACCACGACTCGTACAATGGGTCCGACGGGGTGCCACCGAAGGGGATCCGAAGGGCCGAATACAGCGACGGTCGGCAGTTGCAAATAGGCCGATAAATGGGTCACGCCCGAGTCGTTGCCGATATAGGCGTCTGCGTTCTTCAGGCACTCGTGCAGGACGATCAAATCCTGCGGAATCAGATACGCCCAGCCTTTCAAATCGGTTTCCCTATGACGCTCGGCCGGCCCCAGTAAGAAGACCGGGTTCAAATCCATGGCCCGAAGTTGGTCGTAAACCGCTTTGAAACGGTCTAACGGCCAGTTTTTTCGTGGACTCCCGGAGCCGATGTGCAACAAGATTCGAGAGAGGACTGATTTTTTAACTTGCACGGCCTCCTTTTCGACAAATCGCCCCGCCGCATCAAATTTTTTCAACAACAGACCATCCGACAGGCCCAGCCTCAATAAGTTTTTCTCGATATGATAGGCGACATGGATGCGCCGAGACGGCTCGGGTCTCGGGGATATTCGAAACACCGATCCCGATGTCTGTTTTCGAACAGCGGCCTCCAAATCCTTTGAAAAAGAAAACCATATCGAGGCATCATAGGGCTTCAGAAAATCGATCAGCTTTGAATCGAAGGGATACGCGAAAAGGGTCGAAAAAACCGCGGACTCGATTGAAAAGGCCCGATCAAAAATACCGGCTCGGCAGGCCAACTTTCCCAGCGAGGACCGGCAGATTCCGTGGATGAGGGAAAACCGATTGCGAAGATTCCGGATGGAAGGAAATGCGACCACCAGATCCCCCAACGCCCCCTGGTGGAAAACAAGCAGCTTTTTTTCGGTCATGAATTACGGCGCCTGAGTAAGCCGTCTTCGGAGGGTCCGCTGAAGAGGAGCAAAACCTGAACCTTAGATCGAAGCGGTATATTTCGGACCCACCACCAGCAGGTTGTTGGGAAGCACCGATTGAATCTTTTCCACCGTGCTTCCGAACACCATGTCTTTGATCAGGCCATGCCTGAATGCCCCTGCCACCACCAAGGCGCCGTGGGGGATTTCATAGAGACTTTCCTCGATAGGGCCGTCCTCGAAAAAATGCCAGCCGTCTCCATGACGTTCAAAATCATCCTCCAGGTGCGCCTTTCGCATGATCGATCGATAGTCTTCTTCACTTTTCCCCTCCCGGTGGGTATACAGCTCCAGAGGCAGTCCGGAGGTCCGGCGAAGTCTCAGCCCGAGTTTGAGAGCATTCAGGGCGTTGGCCGAACCGCCGAACAGCACCGCGATGCGCTTCCACGGCTTATAGACCCCGCTGGTCAGCAGTACCGGAAAATAGGCTTCGTTCAGAATACGCCGCACCCGGGGACCGATATACCCCAAGCCGATTTTGGCGGATAAATCGCTGATGGTACGGGGACAGCACATAAAATCAAAATGGGTGGGAATATCGGGAAGGGTGGATGCGGTGAAATTTTTCGGCTTGAAAAAATCGGCCTCCATTCCCTGCTCGAATAACAGTTCGGCCGCGCGGCTCTCCGCCGAATCCGGGGCCTTCAAATAGGAAGAATCCAGATCTACCTGCACCACATCATTTTCAAAATACATCAGAAACTTGGTATGCCGGGGAATGTATACCACCGGGGTCGCATCGGCCTGCTTGCAAAAATAGGCGGACTGAAGCAGGGATTCACGCCCTATCGGGGTATTCCGGAATATGTGAATGAGTTTGGCGCCCATACTGTTTCGGTCTATTTCGGTGGGTTATGCGACAAACTGGGTCTGAACCCGCAACTCCTGACGGTACCGGTCCAGCAGGGTGGCCTTGGAGATCATCCCCAGGAATCGGCCGTTGGAAACCACCGGCATGCTGAACAGCCTCCGTTCGTCCATTCTGCGGAGAACATCGAGCAGGTCGTCCTCCGGGCGAACCACCTCGACCCGTTGGTTCATGATCTGCTCCATTACCACGGCGTCATACATTCCCGGATTGAACAGATAAGGACGAATGTCATCCAAATGAATCATCCCCAGAAATCGGCCGGTATCTTCATCCTCCACCGGAAAAAAATTCCGATGAGATCTCTGTACGGTCTGAACGAAATCCCTCAACAGCATGTTCCGGGTCACGCTGATGCAGTCCCGCTCAAGCAGTTCATGGACGCTCAAATCCGAAAGTACCCGCGCATCGGTGCCGGGCCGAAGAAGCTGCCCTTTGTCCACCAGTTCCTTGAGATAGAAGGAAGCCGGTTCAATGTATTGGCACACGGTGGAGGAAATCGCCGAAACAATAATCAAGGGCACGATCACCCCATATCCACCGGTAATCTCAACGATCAGAAAGATGCCGGTCAAGGGCGCCTGCATCATGCCGCTGATGAGCCCGGCCATGCCCAGCAGGGCGAAACAGCCCTCGTGTGCCCAAGTGACGGCAGGCCAGACAAAGACCAGACACCGGTGGAAAGCCAGACCAGCCAGGCTTCCCACCACCAGGCTCGGAGCGAAGATACCGCCGGAGCCGCCCCAGCCCAGGGTAAAAGCGGTAGCCAGCATTTTAGCCAGGGTGGCCACCATCACCAGCAGCATACCGGGAGTGAACGCCCCGTCGATCATGGCTTGTATGGAATGGTACCCTTCCCCCAGTACCACCGGAAAAGCGACCCCGATCAGGCCCACGATCACACCGCCCACCGCCGCCCGCAGCCAGAACGGTAGGGGGGTTTTCCGAGCGAGTCTGGGCATCTTTCTGAGCAGGTGCGTCAGCAGAATCGAGGCCAATGCCGCGATAACGGCCAGCCCGAAGCTGGCCAGAACATCCACAAACCCGATGTGGAACTGTCGAAGGTCGAAAACGATATTGTTGCCCTGAAGAAAACGGGAAATCTGGGTGCCGGCCACCGAGGCGATGGCAATCGGAACGATATTGACGGCGGTCCACTCCCCGAGGATGACCTCGATCGTAAAAACCATTCCGGCGATGGGGGCATTAAAGATGGCGGATATGGCCCCGGCGGCCCCGCACCCCACCAGCGTCACCCGCTGCCGCTCATTCATGGAAAAAATTCTGCCGATATTGGAGCCGATGGCTGCACCGCTCATCACCACCGGAGCCTCGGGCCCGGCCGAACCACCGCTGCCGATGGTCAGCCAGCTCGCAATCAGGCGCGAAAAGCTCGATCGCAACCGCATCAGGCCCCCGTAGCGGGATACGCTGTAGATGACCTCGGGAACCCCGTGGCCGGCCCCCTCCTTCATGATATTATTCAGAAACAGAGACGACAAGGCGGCGCCGATGCCGGGCAGAAGAAAAGCCCACCAATGGATATGAAACGAGTGGACCCAGTGGAGGGTGGCGAATAGAGAGCGGCTCAAGGCCACGGCCGCCACGCCGCTGCAAATGCCCACCAGTATTCCGATCAGAATCAGCAGTATCCGGTCGTCCGGTCGAAATAAGGACCATTTTTCGGGACGCCGCCAGGTTCTGATGAATCTTCCCATCAAACCGACCTAAAACCCTTCTTTATGCTCTAGTGCCGCTTCGATTTCGGCGATACGGGCGAACAGAACTTCGGGAACGGGGCGGGTTTTCAGAAAGTCCACAAACCGATCATCCCGAAGGCAGAAGGAAAGCCGTGAAAGCAGATGAAGATGATGCCGGGGGGTGGGACACAACAGAAAAAACATTATAAATACCGGATTGTTATCTACCGATTTGAAATCAACCTCTTTTTCTGGAAAGCAGGTGGCTATCAGCGGGTGTTCCAGCACATCGACGGACGGATTGCGGGGATGGGGAATGGCCACACCTTTGCCGATGCCGGTGGAGGAGAGACGCTCCCGTTGAATCAGCCGTTCCAGAATATCCGGTTTGAGATCGTCCGGCACACCTGTGATTTTCCCTACCGCTTTATCAAACAGGGATTCGGTATCTTCTCCGGCGATGTCGTAGATTACACCGCCTCGCTGCATCGCCGCAGAAAGGGTGCCGATGGGGGTTTCTTCAGGAGATTCGGTATTTTGAGCTTCAATCCCGGTTTCATTCTCGGGAAGACGGAAGGGGAGCCTGTTGGTCTCGGTCCAACGTTGGAGGACTCCCGGTTCAAAAAGATATTTCCCCCCTTTTTTCTGAATGGGAATTCTTCCCTGGCGAATCCACCGCCGAATGGTACCGGCGGGAAGACTCAGACATTCCGCCATTTCCGCTTCCGTTAGCCGCATTAAAAGCCCTTCTGATTGTCCGTTAATAATTCCAAAAAAGCGAGTATAAACCAGGAAGCGAAAAAATCAAGGAATAATAAAAAAGAG
>JBKHDE010000262.1:0-6441 GCA_046541495.1 Desulfococcaceae bacterium | reverse complement strand
CAGACGAATCCGGGTTCAGACATTTTGAACTCTGATTCGTCTGATGAATCTGATTACGCTGATGGCATAGTGGCAGAAATCATAGTCCATCAGAAAATCAGACGCATCCGGGTTCAGACAACAGGCAAAAATAATGATCAACTCAAAATACAAACACTCGGAACTCACAGGCAAAATCATCGGCAGCGCGATGGAGGTGCACAAACTTCTGGGAAGCGGATTTCAGGAGGTGATCTATCAGCGGGCGCTGGCTTATGAATTTGAATTGCAGGGCATCCCGTTTGTACGGGAGTACGACATGCCCGTGTCATACAAGGGAAGAAAGATCGGCACACGAAGGGTGGATTTTATCGTCGCCGAAAAGGTCTCCGTGGAAATCAAAGCCGTCATCCACCTCGAAGACGTCCACCTCGCCCAGGCTATCAATTACCTTGAAGCCTACCGCATTGAGGTAGGATTGTTGATCAATTTCGGCGCAAGAAGCCTGGAGTACAAAAGAATACTGAACCGGAAGTATTCTGAACCCGGATAATCTTGAACTCTGATTCGTCTGATTGCTCTGATGACACTGATTGGCATCGCAACTGTCATCACAGTCCATCAGATTAATCAGACGAATCCGGGTTCAGACAATCAAACCCCCGCAATCACCTCAATCTCCACATCCAGCCCATCGTCGATCCCCGCAACCGCCACCGTATTTCGGGCCGGCGGATCTTTCGGGAAAAACTTCTTGTAGGCGGCGTCCATTTCCGGTTTCACATCCATGGACGAGATGTAGACATCGCATCGAAGGGCTTTGTCCATAGTGGTTCCGGCGGCTTCGAGGATCGCCTGAATGTTTTGGAGAATACGGGTGGTCTGCTCGCCCACGCTGTCGTGGACGGATTTGCCGGTTTTCGGGTCTTCCGAGGTCTGGCCGGCGACAAAGACCAGGTTCCCGTATTTGATTGCCTGGGAATAGGTGCCGGGCGCCGGGGCGTTTTCGGTGAAGATTATTTCCTTTTGCATCACTTTCCTCTCTTGACGAACAGCTTCCTTTGAAAATCCACGAAAGTTTCGCACCCCTTTGTCGGTCACATGGATCGGTTCGCTGCCTTTGGGATGTTTGTGAATATCCTTTCCTCATCCCGGCCATTCTGATTCCAATTAAGCAGATCAGGAGTGAAAGCCGATCAGCAAAGCCCTTCATTCAAAATATGAAGATAAGACCTGGATTCAACACTACTCCCCGTCAACACCGTCACCACCTTCTTTCCGTTCACATCAATCTTCCGGTGCATCAACGCCGCGATGCCCACCGGCGCGGCCCCTTCGACAACGAGCCGGTGTTTTTCGAACACGTACACCATGCCAGCTTTGA
The DNA here is from genome assembly GCA_046541495.1 of Desulfococcaceae bacterium. Classification (GTDB taxonomy): domain Bacteria; phylum Desulfobacterota; class Desulfobacteria; order Desulfobacterales; family Desulfococcaceae; genus JAABSQ01. The sequence continues at coordinate 5,078 of JBKHDE010000262.1, read as the reverse complement.
TTTCGTCTTCGGTGACCAGCAGGTGTTCATCCACGAATCGCTCCACCATGGGAAGGGTGTACCGATTGTCGACGCCGATGCCGCCCAGAAGGGAATCGGCCAGGGAATCTTTTTCAGCCACCGGAACCGGTTTCCCGGCCTTGAGGCTTTCCAGCATGGCCGGTGAGCGTTCAATGGAGATCCCCACGACATGAATGTTCGGGTTGATCGATTTGGCGGCCATGGCGATTCCCGCCAGCAGACCGCCGCCGGAGAGCTGAATCAGGAGGACATCGGTCTCCGGCAGGTTCTTCATGATGTCGAGGCCGATGGTGCTTTGTCCGGCGATCACGTGGGGATCATCGAAGGGGACCACGGGAATGAAGCCTTGAGAAGCCATCAACTTTCGGTAATTCTCTTCGGCTTCATCCTGAGATTTTCCTTTTCGGGAAACCTCGGCGCCCAGAACCTGAATCGCTTCGGCCCGGTAATCCGGCACATGTTCGGACAAACAGACCACCGCTCGAATCCCCAATCGGGCGGCCACATAGGCCACGGCCTTGCCGTGATTGCCGGTGGAAAAAGTGATTACCCCGCGATCCTTTTCTTCATCGGTCAGGCTCAGGATCTTGTTGGCTGCGCCGCGCACCTTGAAGGAACCGGTGTGCTGCAAACATTCCAACTTCAGATGCAGGCTGCGTGCGCCGATTCCGTCCGCCAGATCCGGAGAAGGAATCAGCGGGGTTTCCCAAATCAGGGATTGAATCCTGGCGCGGGCCTGAAAACCGTCATGCAGGGTCGGCAATCTTTCCATCGTACTTCCTTTACCCACCCAGCGCCATGTTCGGCAGAAAGAGGGCGATCTGCGGAAAGGCGATCAGAAGAATGGTGGCCAGAATCAGAATCAGCAGAAACGGCAGTGAGTGGCCGATCACCTCGAGATAGGGGCGTCGAAAGATCAACTGTGCGGTGAAGATGTCGCACCCGAAAGGCGGTGTTGCCGATCCGATAGCGGCCTGCAGGGTGACCAGGGTTCCCAGCAGAATGGGATCGACCCCGGCGCCCACCACATAGGGCTGAAAGATCGGGCTGAGAATGAAGATGGCCACGATGGGGTCGACGAACATGCAGGCCACGAAATAGACCACCACCACGATGGTGATCACCCAGAGCATGGAGGGATCGGTTCCGAAGAGCGGCGGCAGGAGCTGCTGAGGGATCTGCATGAAGCCGATCATCCAGGAAAAGGCCTGTCCGGCTCCCACCAGAATGAAGACGACCCCGGTGATGACCCCGGTCTGCAAGAAAGAATCGACGATCCTTTCGAAGGTCAGGCTTCTGTAAATCAGGGTTTCCAGAATCAGGGCGTAGAAAACGGCGGCGGCGGCGGCTTCGGTGGGGCTGAAAATGCCGGTGTAGATGCCGCCCACGATGATCACCGGAAAGCCCATGACCGGCAGCCCGTCCTTGACGGTTTTCCGGCGTTCGGCCCAGTTCGCCCGGGGCAAGCGGCCCACGTTTTTTATTTTGGAGTAGATAAAACAGTAGATGGAGAACATCACCAGAATCATCAAGCCCGGAATCACCCCGGCCAGAAACAGCATGCCGATGGAGGTGCTGGTGGCGACCCCGTACACGATAAACCCGATGGAGGGCGGTATCAGAAAGGCGATGTCGCTGGAATTGATGATCAGGCCCAGGGTGAAGGAGCTCTTGTAGCCCGCCTCCATCAGCATCGGCCGCATGGTGCCGCCGATGGCGGCCACCGTGGCCTGGGTCGATCCGGATACCGCGCCGAAAAGGGTGCAGCTGACGTTGGTGGTGATCGGCAGGCCGCCGGGCAGATGGCCGACGAAAGACTTGATCATTCGAATGAGGCGGCCGGCCGACTCCCCCGAAGTGATGATGCTGGCCGACAGAATGAACATGGGCACGCAGACCAGGGCCGGCGGGGTAATGCCGGTGATCACCTGCTGGACCATGGCCCCCATCAACCGGGGCGCTATATCCGGCATGTAGACATAGAGATAGAGAATCAATGATCCCAGAAGGGTCACCATGAAAGGAAACCCCAGCAGCAGCATGGTGGCGAGACTGGTTCCGAATAATGTCATCAGGCGCGTCCCCTTTCGATCCGCTCATTCTTTTTGTTCGGGCGGGGATCTTTCAAATCCCGGTCCGGTTCCGCCGGGGGCACATAGGCCCCGATTTCCTCATCTTCATATTCACTTTGTTGATCCGGGGACTGCCAGGGATCTTTTTCGGTCAGGTTCTTAATGATCGTTCGAATATACTGGATGCAGGCCAAGCCGAATCCGATGGGAACAATGACGTAAAAGGTCCACCGGGGCACCCGAAGGGCCGGGGTCATGTGCCCCATGTTCATGGCGTTCAGCAGGTAAAGATAGGAGAACCAGGTCATGACTCCCATGACCAAGGCGCTGACCACACAGATAAAAATGATGAAGGCCTTCTCCATTTTCGGAGGCATGGCATCGAGAAACGCCCCCATCCGGATGTGTCGGGCCTTTCGAACTCCGTAACTCACGCCGGTGAAGGTGATCAACATCACCAAAAATACCGAAACCTCCTCGGCGAAATAGATGCTTTGAAAAAAGGTGCGGGAAAACACGTTTGCCATCAGCAGAATGGCTAGAGCGGCGACGCAAAGCACAAGAATAGAGACTTCAACAGTGTTCACGATCAGACCCAGAGCGCGATTGAATTTTTGAATCGGGGACCGTTGTTTTTTCCGGGTGTTTTGACGGGGGTCCATCACATCCTCATCTCATCTGGATGGATTTCGGTGCGGCGGCCTGTTAACCGCCGCACCAGTTGGGTACAGAAAAAAACAGGTTTACTTGACGCCCACCGCCTCTTTGGCCTTTTCGATATCCTTCAACAGCGTTTCCAGCACTTCTTCGGCGCCTTCGCCGCCGATATCCTTGAATTTCGGATAGACGGTTTCGGCCCTGGCCTTGAATTCGGAGATGGCCTCGTCCTCGAGTGTGGTGAAGACCAGCTCGGGCTTGGCCTTTTTCATCTTGGCCAGATCGGATTCGTTCCGTTTGTCGATCCATTCGCCGGCCGGAATAATGGCGTTGACCCAGAAATTGCGCATCTCCTCCTGGACCTCTTTGGGCAGTCCGTCGAAGAAAGCCTTATTGGCGGTGGGAATACCCAGAAAAGGCTCGCTCTTCAGCTGGGTGGCATAGTCCTGGACCTCATAGAATTTCATGCTGTGGATGGCGAAAAGCGGGTTGACCTGGGCGTCGATCAGGCCCATCTGGAGGCCGCTGTAGACCTCGCCGTAGCTCATGGGGGTCGGGCTGGCGCCGTAGGCCTTGTAGTCTTCCACCAGAAGCTTTGAGGACATCAGCCGCACCTTGAGCCCCTCCATGTCGGCGGGGGACAGGATCGGTTTTTTGGAGGTGACCCACTGCCATCCTTCGTACATGATGGAGAGCGGCACCAGGCCGTTGGCCCGGAATTTTTCTTCCAGCAGCGGCATGAAATCTCCTTTTTTGACCATCCAGTCGAGGACCTGGGGGACTTTTTCGGTGGGAAAGAGGTAGTTGAGGGCGAGTACCTGGGCCTGGGGAACAAACGAGCTGATCCAGGCGTAATCGGAAAAGACGAATTCCACCACGCCCATCTGGGCCAGTTCATTGATGTCGCCGGTGGCGCCCAGGGTGCCGTAGGGATAGACATTGATGTTGATCTTCCCGTCGGACCATTCCTTCATGTGGTCGGAAAATTTCTTGGCCCAGACCGTCATGAAGTCGCCCTCGATCTCCTCCGAGGCCAGTTTGGCGTTGATCGGCTTGCCGGTGTATTCGGCTTGAACCGCGGGAACCACACAGATCAGAAGGGCGATCACCAGGGAAATGCTGAGAATTTTTTTCATGGGGTATTCCTTTCCTTTTGTTGATTTCGGATTGGGTTATGTATTTGGATTGTTTTATGGAGTCTCTTCCATCACCTCCTTTTCATGAACTGCCGGGTATCTTTTGCGGATATCAGCGAGCTGCGGCGTCGCCCGCTTCCGCATTCCTGAAATAATGCAGTGCCCCTTTTACAAACAGCTCCACCCCCTCGGGCAGCACCGATTCATCGATGTCGAACCGGGGGTTGTGGTGGGGCAGATCTGTACCTTTGGCTTCATCGCCGGCCCCGAGAAATATGAAGACACCGGGCACCCGCTCGCTGAATTCGGAAAAATCCTCGCTGGCGATGGTGCGGTTGTCGATAATCTTTGTCGGGTCCGCGAAAACCTCCCGGGCTGCTTCTCTGACGATGCGCACCATCCGATCGTCATTGATCAGCGGAATGTTTTCATGCTCGATGTCGATGCTGCAGGTGCACCGATGGGTTGCGCAGACGTTTTCAACGATTCGGACAAAACGCTCCGTGGGCTGTTCTTCGGTCTCGGGTCCGGCCTTGTAAAGGAACCGAATGGTGCCTTCGAGGTTCACGGTATCCGGAATGATGTTGCCTTTGGTGCCGCCGGCGATTTTGCCGAACATGATGATGGTCGATCTCAGGTCGCTGATCTCCCGGGTCTGAATCACCTGGACCGTTTGAATCACCTGGGCCGCGGCGATCACCGGGTCCACCGCATCTTCTGGAAAACCGGTATGGCCGCCCTTGCCCTGAATGGTGATCTTGAAGACATCCAGGCCGCCCATCACCGTGCCTCTGGTAATGGCGACTTTTCCGGATGGCACCGGCGTCCAGACGTGAATCCCGAATGCCGCATCGACGCGGGGGCCGTCGAGAACCCCTTCCTCGATCATCTTCAGGGCCCCGGCGATCTCTTCATTGGGCTGGAATACGAACTTGATGGTACCCTGAATCTCTTCACGATGCTCGGTAAGGACCTTGGCGGCGGTGAGGAGCATGGCCATATGAGCGTCGTGGCCGCAGGCATGCATCACCCCCTGATTTTGGGACTGAAAGGCCAGGCCGGTCTGCTCCTGAATCGGCAGGGCGTCCATATCCGCCCGCAGGAGAAGCACCGGTCCGGGACGGGACCCTTCCAGGCAGGCCACCACCCCGGTGGAGGCTACCCGCCGGGTTTCCAGGCCGATATCTTGAAG
>JBKHDE010000261.1:0-6516 GCA_046541495.1 Desulfococcaceae bacterium | reverse complement strand
GGATGTGGACCTGGTGGACGAGGTGGGCATCGACAGCATGGACCTGGCCACCGTCGCCCTGGTCCTGCAGGACGAATACGCCATCCGCATCGATGAGGACGATTATCCCAAACTGACCACGGTCCGGCTGATCGCCGATTATATTCGGGACAAGCAAGCCGCCTGAACCGCGATGATAAAGAAAACGGGGCAAGGGAGCCAAACCGACCGATCGGGAGCAAACCATTGAAAGTCGTTGAAAAAACAGCCTGCCCGGAAAAACGGGTGGGACCGACCAAACACTGGAAATTTTCGGAGATTCTGGCCGATCCCGAGGTTCGGGACAGATGGGAAAAGGTTCGCCGGTATTTTTTTCTTCGGGAATCCACCTATGACATGTCCAACCGGTGCAACATCCGGTGCGAGGGGTGTTACTATTACGAAGGCGATAAACAGTTCGCCGAGGAAAACCGGCATCCCGAGGCCTGGCGGAAGCTGATGCGCGAAGAAAAGGCCCGGGGGGTGACCTTCGTGGTGCTGGCCGGGGCCGAACCCTCGCTGGTGCCGGATCTCTGTGAGGCCTGCTATCAGGAGATTCCCCTGGGAACCATCGCCACCAACGGCTTGAAATTCATTCCCGAGACCATCGGATACAAAATCCATGTTTCGGTCTGGGGAGGCGACGACACCAGCCGGCAGGTCCGCGGGGCCGCGAACATGCTCGACCGCCAGATCGCCAATTACAAAGACGATCCCCGGGCGGTATTCGTCTACACCTTTACCCGCCACAACATCGTGGAGGTCTACGGGGTGGTGGATACCCTGGTCCGGCAGGGGTGCAAGGTCACCTTCAACATGTTTTCCGCGCCGGTGGGGTATACCGGAGATCTGCGCCACACCGAAAAATCCCTGGCCAACACCCGCAAGGCGATGGCGGAGCTGATCACCCGGTATCCCGACCCGGTCCTGTTTTCTCCCTACAATGCGGTGGCCCATACCCATCATCTCGGGCTGCATGACCTGTATGCCTGCTCCTATCCGCGAAAAAACCCGTCCACCGATGTGGGGCTGGGCCGGTCTTTTCGGCAATACCGGACCGATCTCGACTGGGACCGGGAGGCGGCCTGCTGCGTACCCGATACCGACTGCGACGACTGCCGCCATTACGCCGCCGGCAGTGCGGTGGTGACCGCCCGGCTGTTCCGCCATGCCGTGGATCCGGACACCTTTCGGGCCTGGCTCGACTACGTCGACACCTACCTGGCGGTCTGGGTCATGGGGTATGAAAAGGGGCCCCTGCTCAGCCGTCGGCTGGTTCCGCCCCCCGGCCACGGCCTCTGTGAATCGTGAGGGGCGCCAAGGAGTCATCCATTTCATGAAGACCGTCAGTTCATTATTAGACGCCGATTGGTACGACCGGTATAAACGCATCTCCAAGCTCCATATCCGCAGCTCCATCTACGACGTGACCAACCGGTGCAACCTGCGGTGCAAGGGCTGTTTCTTCTTCTCCTCGGGAGAGGACAAGGCCGCTCCGGAAGAGATGGCGCTCGGCGCCTGGAAACGGTTCATCGACCAAGAAAAGGAACGCGGCGTGAATCTGGCCATTCTGATCGGCGGGGAACCCACCCTCTGCCTCGACCGGGTGGAAGCCTTTTACAAGCGGCTCCCGACTTTCTGCGCCACCAACGGGCTGATCAAGGTGGACCGGGAGCGGTTTCCGGACATGATGGTGGGGATCTCTCTGTGGGGGGACGAGGCCGATGAAACGGTGCTTCGGGGCAAGGACACCTTCGCCGTCTCCAGTAAAAATTATTACGGCGATCCCCACGCCTATTATCTGTACACCATCACCCCCCGGCAACTCGGAAAGACCGAGCAGATCATTCAGAAAATACGGGACGCCGGCCTCAAGATCCATATGCAGCTGCTGTCCAACGACGAGGGGGTGGACGGGTTTTCCTGGACCCCCGAAGAGCTGATCGCCATTCGGGAGGAGATGGACGACATGCTCGACCGCTACCCCGACACGGTCATCTCCTCCAAATACTATCACGAGATCATCACCACCGGCCGAATGCTGGGGCGGCCCTTCGGCTGGAAGGAATGCCCCTCGGTCACCGAGCCCCTCGATACCCGGGACCCCAAACCCAAACGGCTGATCCGTTTCATCCGCTGGGCCTCGGACCTCAACACCATGCACCGGTGCTGCACCTCCGAAACCCGGGACTGTTCCACCTGCAAGGACGGCGCGGCCCACATGAGCTGGGTCATGGTCAACAAGCGGGCCCACATCCGCACCACCCGGGACCTTCAGAACTGGATCGAGGTCTATGAAATGTTCGCCAAACTCTACCAGTTTATTCCGTGGTGAATCCACTCCAGCCGGTCGTTCTCGGATATGATGCGGTCTCCCCCCTGGGGACCGACATGGAAACCCAGTGGCGCCGGGCCGCAGCAGGCCGGAGCGGGGTCGGACCCCTCACCCGGTTCCCGCTGACCGATGATTTCCCGGTCCGGGCGGCAGGCCAGGTGGAAGCGATCGACCCTTCCCCCTATCCCTTTCTGAAGCCCCGGGCCCTGGCCCTGTGGCCGTCGCCCATTTACCAGTATGCCATGCTTACGGTCCACCGGGCCCTGAAAAGAAGCGGCATCGAGATCACCCCGGCCCTGGCCCCCCGGGTCGCGGTGACCTACAGTTCGGCGGTGGGCGGGCTGGATGCGGTGCTACATGCGGACCGGCGCATGATCTCAGAGGGCAAGCTGCCGCCGCCCTACGCCAATCCCAATTCCTGCATCAACATGGTGGGGGGCAAGGTCTCCATCCTGACCGGGGCCACCGGTCCCATCACCGCCCCCATCACCGCCTGCGCCACCGGGGTGACCTCGATCATCACCGGGGCCATGCTGCTGGCGGCCGACCGGGCCGACGTGGCCCTCTGCGGGGCCGTGGATTTTGCCCTGGTGGAGCCGATCGTGGCCGGTTTCGCCACCATGAATGCCGCCTTCTCCCACCGGCCCGACGATCCCGATAAAGATCCGGCCGGAGCCAGCCGCCCCTTTTCCATAGACCGGCGGGGGTTCGTGATTTCCGAAGGGGCCGGCGCGGTGGTCCTCGCCACTCGGGAATTCGCCCGGGCCTACGGCCTGGAGGCCGGCATCGAAATCGCCGGCTGGTCCATGACCTCCGACGCCCATCACTTTGTTGCGCCCCATTTCGAGACCGTCTACCGGTGCATGGCCCACAGCATCGAAGATGCCGGCATCACCCCGGCCGATATCGACGCGGTCAACGCCCACGCCACCTCCACCAAGATCGGGGACCGGGTCGAGTATGACGCCTTGAAAGCGGTCTTCGGAAAACGGCTGCCGCCGGTATCCGCCAACAAATCCCTGATCGGCCATGCCATGGGGGCTTCCAGCGCCATCGAATCGATCTGGGCCATGGAGGGGATGAAGCGCTCGGTGGTGCTTCCCACCATCAATTACACCCCGGACCCGGAGATCGATCTCGATCCGGTGGCCGAGGGGGCGCGGCGTCTCGATCAGGAATATGTTCTAAAAAATGCATTCGGTTTCGGCGGATGCAATTCGTGTATCGTTTTCAGAAGGACCCATTGATATGAAAGCACCCCGGAACAGACGCGTTTTCGTCATCGGCTACGGGGCGGCCACCCCGCTCGGGGCCACCTTCGACCGAACCTGGCAGCGGGCGGTCAAGGGCGAGGCCGGCTTCCGCAAGGTCACCAAATGCAGGGTCGACTCCCTGAGCAACGTGGTGGGGGAGATCCCCGACTGGGACCCCTCGGCCCTCGATTTTGCGGATCGAAAAGAGGTCTACAACTGGAACGCCGAATTCGTGCTGCTGACCATGGCCGTCTGCAAGGAGGCCCTGGACCGGTCCGGCCTGAAAATCGACCCGAAGACCGGCCCCCGCACCGCCTGCCTGGTGGGATCGGCCCTCAACGGCACCGACGCCTTCCGCATCGCCATGGACAACTACCTCAACCGGGGCCCCTTCAAGGTGAGCCCTTACCTGCTGCCCAACCTCTGCGCCAATCTGCCCTCGGGCAAGGCCGGCATGCTGATGGGCTTCACCGGCCCCATCTTCTCCCCCCAGGGGGCCTGCGCCTCGGGCAACCACGCCATCGGGATCGGGGCCCGAATGATTCGCGACGGCGACTGCGACTTCGTTCTGGCCGGCGGGGTCGACACCTGCCTGATGCCGGAGATCATTCACGGCTTCGCCAACATGAACGCCACCATCAAGGTGGTGGAAGGGGACCGGGCCTATGCCGACCCGACCCGGGCCTCCCGGCCCTTCAGCATCGACCGCAAGGGGATGGTCCTCTCCGAGGGCGGCGGGGTGCTGGTGCTGGCCGCCGAAGAGATGCTCACCACTTACGGGTTCACACCGAAAGCCGAGGTCCTGGGGCTCGGATGGACCTCCGACGCCCACCACTTCACCCTTCCCAATCCCGAGACCATCATTCGGGCGATTCGGGAAGCGATCGCGGACGCCGAGGTGGCCCCCGGCGACATCAACTACATCAACGCCCACGGCACCTCCACCCCCAAGGGGGACAAGACCGAAATCGAGTGCCTGCGGACCATCTTCGGACCGGCCCTGGCGCGGATTCCCATCTCCTCCAACAAATCCCAGATCGGCCACACCCTGGGGGCTTCGGCCGCCATCGAAGCGGCCCTGTCCATCGAAGGAATGAATCGAGGGATCATTTTGCCCACCGTGAACCACATCCCCGACCCGGCCCTGGCCGATGTGGATGTGGTCCCCAACACGGCCCGGAAGCAGGCCTATGACCTCTTCCTCTCCAACGCCTTCGGATTCGGCGGCACCAACTGCTGCCTGATCTTCCGAGGGGTATAGGCTTTCGGAATCGGATAGCATGAGGCCCCAGCCGTTTCTGCCGGAAATCCTGCCCGAAGACGACCGCTATGTGCGGGACCGGACCGACGGCCTGACCTGGCACCGGTGCCGCTACCGAACCCTCTACGCCGACACCGACCGGTCCCAGGTGGTCTATCACGCCAACTACCTGCGGTTTTTCGAGGTGGGCCGGGCCACCCTGATGCGGGACGCGGCCTATTCCTACCGCGAAATCGAGGAGAGCGGCTTCGTCTACCCGATCATTCAGGTGGGCCTCGACTATTTCAGCCCGCTGCGCTACGACGACCCCATGTTCATCCACACCCGGCCCGCCGATCTCGAACGGGTCAAGCTGCGGTTCGACTACATCATCACCCACGGCGACACCGGCGAACTGGTCTGCAAGGGGTTTACCCGCCACTGCGCCACCCGGGGCGCCGGCCGTCCGGTGGGGGTGGATGAAAAGACCGTCTACCTATGGAAGAATTTTCCGAAATAGCCGATCCCCGGCGCCTGAACCTGACCATTCCGATCTCTTGCTGCCTTCGGGACCACCGGTTTCAAGGAAAGGCGGTGCTTCCTGCCGTGGAGGCGATGCAGGTGCTGGCGGCGTCCGCCCGGGAAGCTTTTCCCGACCTGAATGTCCGGTCGATCAGCAACGCCCGGTTCGATAAATTTCTCTTCATTCCCCCGGAAGCGGAAACGCTTTCCGCCTTCAGCGACCTCCGCCGGCTCCCCGACGGCCGGGTCGAAGCAAGTTTCATCACCCGCACCCGCGCCCCCAAGGTCGATATCACCCGCACCAAAACCCATGTGACCCTCTGCTTCGGAAAGCAGGGCGGCACCGAAACCACCCACGAATCGCCCTTCCCTGATTGTAAAATGGATGAATTCGAGATCCCGGCCGACCGGCTGTACCGGGACCTGGTGCCCTTCGGCCCCGCTTACCAAAATATCCACGAACGGGTCCGGATGTCTGAATCCGGCACCGTCGCCGAGGTCCACGCCCCAATCCATTCCACACCGCCCGGGCCCCTCGGCTCCCCCTTTCCCCTGGATGCCGCCTTCCATGCCGCCTGCGCCTGGGGACAGCGGTATGCCGGGGTGGTCGCTTTTCCGGTCGGGTTGTTCCATCGACGGGTTTGGGTCCCCACTCAGCCCGGGGAGATCTATAAGGCGGTCGTGAAACCGGTGAATCCGGACCCGACGCTCTTGGTCTTCGATATCGCGCTGTTCGATGCCGCCGGCACCCTTTGCGAATGGGCCGCCGGGGTTCGCATGCGGGATGTGAGCGGGGGGCGGTTGAGGCCGCCGGGGTGGGTGGTTCGGTAATTCACTCTCAGGTTGCTTCGTGCGCACCCTCATTTGAATCCGGATGTCCAGGATGCCAAAGGATGGCCAGGATGGTCGCACGGCGGAATCGGGTTCGTTCTGGCTCGAACTGAGGCCAAGGGCGCCATCGTCGGGGTTTCCGGAAGGAACATCCGGTCAACGAGTGCCGGCGGCATTGTTTTCCAGCTCTGGCCGGTTCAATAAGACGGGGCGGCAAATTCAGCGCTTTGGCCCGAGCATTTCCTTCCGAGCCGGTTCAGCCCCCGGCTGATGACGTTTGTCCAGATGGAGAAGTGCATCCGTCGTCCGGGGGAGAA
>JBKHDE010000260.1:0-6582 GCA_046541495.1 Desulfococcaceae bacterium | reverse complement strand
TCCGTTTGTGAACGTATTTTTCCAAATTCTTATACAAATTGCAAATGAAAAGAGGGAAGTGCAGGCCATCTGCCCTAAGTCAACACCTCCCGCACCTTCGCCGCCAACCCCGTCACGACAAACGGCTTCTGAATGAACCCGATGTCGGCGTCGAGGACGCCGCGGTGGGCGATGACGTTGTCGGTGTAGCCGGACATGTAGAGGACCTTCATGTGCGGGTGGGTGGCGGAGATTTTGTCGAAGAGTTCCCGGCCGTTCATGTCGGGCATGACCACATCGGTGAGAAGCAGGTGGACCGGTCCCTGGTGGCGATTCAGTTCGACCAGGGCCGATTCGCCGCTGTGGGCCGACAGCACGCGGTAGCCTTCCCGCTCCAGAATGGTGTTCGTCAGCTCCCGGACCTGCTGGTTGTCTTCCACCACCAGGATGGTTTCGGAGCCGCCCGGATCGGCGGCTGGTTGTGTTCTGGCCGCCTCAGATTTGGCGGACACCTCTCTGCCGGCCACCGGAAGATAAATCTTGAAGGTCGATCCGGCCCCCGGTTCGCTGTAAATCCAGATGTGGCCGGCATGCTGCTTGACGATGCCGTAGATGGTGGCCAGGCCCAGGCCGGTGCCTTTGTGTTTTTCTTTGGTGGTGAAAAAGGGTTCGAAGATGTGTTCGCGGGTTTCGGCATCCATGCCGCATCCGGTATCACTGACGGCCAGCATGACATAGGAGCCGGGGGTGACACCTTCGTGACGGGCCGCATAGGCCTCGTCCAGCACCGCCGCCGAGGTCTCGATGGTCAGTTCTCCGCCGTCGGGCATGGCGTCCTGGGCGTTGACCGCCAGATTCATGACCACCTGCTCCAGCTGCCCGGCATCCCCCTGAATCGGCGGCAGGGCTCGGGCCAGATCCATATGGATGACGATATCCTCCCGAATGGTCCGCCGAAGCAGTCTGTGGAAATGCTTCAACAGGATGTTGAGATCCACCGGTTCGACCTTGAGGGTCTGCTTGCGGCCGAAGGCAAGAAGCTGGCGCACCAGGTCCCGGGCCCGCTGACCGGCGGTTACGATCGCGGTCAGGGAGTCTCTGCGCGGGTCCATGCCGACGGCATCCGCCAGGAGCATTTCCGAGTAGCCGAGGATCGGCGACAGAAGATTGTTGAGGTCATGGGCCACCCCGCCGGCCAGGCGGCCGATGGATTCCAGCTTCTGGGATTGATGAAACCGCTCTTCCAGCCGGGCCCTTTCTTCCTCGGCCCGTTTGCGCTCGGTGATAAACCGCGCCTGCTGAACGTTCTGGTAGGCGGTGCTGGAGAGCTGGTCGGCCAGGGTAAAGAGGGCCTGGGCCACTCGGCCGAAGCGCTCCCGCGACATGGCCGGCACCTCCTGAAAGGCCGACACCGCTGTCTCTTCATCGGCGTCGATCTCCCGGGCGTATTCGCGAATTTTCGCTTCGCTCTGGGTGTCGTCCCGCACCTGCCCGATCAGCCAGTTGGCGATATGCCGACCGCCGACCGAGATCGCCGCGCCGGCGTCCCAGAGACCGCCGCTCAGACAGGGCTGAATGGTCGGGCCGTCCATCCGGAATCGGCCGATCCGGGCATCCGATTTGAAACAATTGGCCCGCCCCTTGTCCGTCCGGCGAATGATCTCCCGGCAGAGACGACAGAAGTTGCTGGGTTGGGTGATCGGCACCCCCTCGGTATCGGTGATGATCGACGCCACGCCGGTGGCGCCGGCAAACTCATCCTGAAGGCGTTGGATATCACCTATGTTGAACAAATCTTCGAAATGGACGGGTTTGGACTCCTCCATCGGCATGGTCAGCGCTAAAATGCGCTTCTCGAGTGCTTCCTCGGCCCGTTTGCGCTCGGTGATGTCCACAAAGGTGACGATTACCTGGTGAATATCCCCATCCGCATTCAACACCGGGTCGGCATTCACCAGCACCCATACCACATCCCCGCGATCGGGCCGGTTGACTCCGACAATCATATCCCTCAGCGGCGCACCATGGGTCATCACTTGATTGGCCGGGTAGGATTCCGGTTCCATCCGCTCGCCGTCGGTCCGAAGGAACGCCCAGTTCGGATCCCGGGACACCCGTCCCAGTGCCTGATCTTCGGTCAATCCCAGTAAATCCAGGGCTTGAGGATTGACGGCCGTGATACCGGTGTCGGGGTCATGGACCACCACCGCGGCATGGATGTTCCGGATGAGGGCGGTGTTTCGGGCCTCGCTTTCTCTGAGCCTCTCCTCGGCCGCTTTCCGGTCGGTGATATCGATAATGACCCCGTTCCACAAAACACCGCCGTCTTCCTCCGGTTTGGGGATGGAACCGGCCTTGATCCACCGGATTTCTCCATCCGGCCGGTGAATCCGATGTTCGAGATGGTAGGGGATCATCTTTCGGGCGGAATCGGCAATGGTCGCCTCCACGGTCGCCCGGTCCGCCTCGTGGATCAGACCCATGAGCACCTGCCCATCCCGCATCACCGCCTGGGCGTTTACCCCGAAAATGTCGTACACGCCCCGGCTGATGTAGGGGAAATCGACCGATCCGTCCGGCGCCAGCCTGAATTGATACAGCACCCCGGGAATGGCTTCGGAAATAAGCCGCAGCCGTTCTTCGCTCTCCCGCAGGGCCAGTTCCGCCCGTTTTCGCTCAGTAGTAACCAGAAAGTAAACCGAAATGCCGTTGGGACGCGGATACACCCGCACCTCATACCAGTTCTGATAGGGCGGCACCTCGAAATAGGTTTCGAAAATGAGGGGGCGACGGGTTCGAACGGCCTCCCGGTAGTTGGTCTCGAAAATAGAGCCCCGGGCCTCGGGGAAGGCCTCAAACAGCGGCTTTCCGATCACCTCGTCGGCGGTTCGGCCCAGGTAGTGCTCCGCCGCCCGATTCCAGTAGGTCACGACCAGCTCGTCGTCCAAGGAGAAAAAGGCGTCGGAGATGCTCTCCAGCGTATCCACCAGCATCTGTTGAAGATGGGCTTCGCGGTCTTGGGCTTGCCGCCCTTCCGAAGCATCAGCCGGTTTTTTTTCATCAGTATTGGAGGCCATAGGCATTCGCTTCCCTATCTTATAGAGATTCCGTCCGCAACGAATCGGTCTTTATTCATTCAGCCGTCCGGCGCCTCCCGCTCTGAAACCGCCGGCGCCGTCCAGGTTCGTTTCCTGGAAATTAAAGATCCAATATTCTCAGTATACCTTCTCCGCCTCGGAATGGCCAGCACAAGTTGTCGCGCCTCTTGATTCACAACCCTTTTCCGGACGCATCCAGCACATCCCGCACTTTGGCGGCCAGTCCATTTACCGAGAAGGGTTTCTGAATGAAATGAATGCCCGGATCCATGACGCCGCGATGGGCGATGACATTGTCGGTGTAGCCGGACATGTATACCACCTTGACCTTGGGATACCGGTCTGCCACCTGCTCATACAGCTCGCGACCGTTCATTCCGGGCATGACCACGTCGGTCAGAAGCAGATGAAGCGCGCCGTCGTGGTGATTCAGCCCGGCCAGGGCCGCTTTGCCGCTGTCTGCGGTCAGGACCGTATAGCCCTCGCGTTTCAGAATGACCTCGGCCAGTTCCCTTACCTGCCGGTTGTCTTCCACCAGCAGGACGGTTTCCGTGCCGGTCCGGGTCGCCTCGGCCCGGTCGAAAGCGGGCGGGTTATCGGCGCGGGTCGCTTCCGGGGATACCGGCAGATAGACCTTGAAGGTGGCGCCCATCCCGGGTTCACTATAGACCCAGATGTTTCCCCGGTGCTGTTTGACGATGCCGTAAACAGTGGCCAGCCCCAGTCCGGTGCCCTTGTCCTTCTGTTTGGTAGTAAAGAAGGGTTCAAACACCTTTTCCCGGGTATCCGCGTCCATGCCGCACCCGGTATCGCTCACCCCCAGCATGACATAAGCGCCGGGAACGACGCCCGGGTGCCGTTTTGCATACGCGTCATCCAGATCCACGGCCTGGGTTTCGATGGTCAGTTCACCGCCGTCAGGCATGGCGTCCCGGGCATTGACCGCCAGATTCATGATGACCTGCTCCAGTTGACCGATATCGCCGCGCACGGGCGGCAGGTTCGGACCGGGAATCATGCGAATGGCGACATCCTCCCGAATGGTGCGCCGAAGCAGGCTTTCGAAATCCTTCAAGATTTGATTCAGATCGAGTGATTTGACTTCGAGGGTCTGTTTTCGGCTGAAAGCCAGAAGCTGACGCACCAGATCCCGGGCCCGTCGGCCCGCGCTCACGATCTCTTCTACCGGTCCCCGGCGGCTATCGAGGTCGGCGGCGTCCTCCAGCAGCATTTCCCCGTATCCGAGAATCGGCGACAGCAGGTTGTTGAGATCATGGGCCACCCCGCCGGCCAGTCGACCGATGGAATCGAGTTTCCGGATTTGCCGGACCTGCGCCTCCAGCCGGGCTTTTTCGGCTTCCGCCTGTTTGCGGGCGGAGATGTCTTCCGCAACGCCGATGAAGTATTCCGGCTTTCCGTCCTTATCGCACACCAAAGAGACGGTCAGGTTGGTCCAGACAAAGGTGCCGTCTCTTCTGAGATAGCGCTTCTCAATGGAATAGGTGTGGATGTCCTGATCCATCATTCGGCTGACATAGGCCAGATCGGGCTCCAGATCGTCCGGGTGGGTAATCTCCTGCCAAGTCAGGCCGAGCAGTTCTTCCCGGGAGTAACCCAGGATATCGCAGAGGCGGTTATTGACCAGAAGGAATCGGCCGTCGGTAGCGGAATGGGTCATTCCGACGGCGGCCTGTTCAAAGGTATCTCTGAAGCGGGCTTCACTCTCCCGCAACGCGGTTTCGGCCCGCCTGCGTTCGGTGATATCCCGAACGATGGACAGCACCAGATCACGACCCTGGATGCGCATGCGACGGTTGTGGACTTCTACCGGCACTATGGTCCCGTCTTTTCGCAAGTCGACGCCCTCGAAAAAATCCCCCCGGGCCAGTTCATTCCGGATGACACTGCCCGGTTCGCCGCGTACTTCGGGGGCTTGAAGATCGGTCACCCGCATGGTCCGAAACGCCTCCCGGCTGTAGCCCAGCATTTCGGAGGCGGCGGCATTGGCGTCCAGGATGCGGTCGTCAAGCGTCTCGATAAAGACCGCATCGGGCCCCTCCTCAAACAGGATGCGAAACCATTCTTCCCGCTCCCCCAGGGCGGCCTGGGAGTGAGCCACAAAACGCCACCCGACCCACAGCCCCAAAAGCCCCAGACACCCGATGAGGCCATGGGAAAGGGCGGACTGGGTCTGCTGTCGACCGGCGATCTGTTGATAGGGGGTGAACGGAACCGACACACTGATGCCGCCGCGAATATCGCCCGGCTGATATCCCTGTTCCGCATGGCACTTGAGGCACGCAATTTCGGTAATCAGGGGCCGCATGAATCGCAAATAAGGCCGACCATCCACGACATCGAAAAAAGCCACCTCATTGGTCCCGGCATGAAATGCCTTCAAAGCTTCGGTTTCCCAGTCATCGGGTCCATTCTCGGGCCGAATCGGGTTGAGACTGGTGATATGCCCCTGGGTCCCGTAGGTCTCCCGGCCCAGTTCGTGGACCTGGCGGGTCATGTAAGCCGGATTGACCAGGGTCAGCCGTTTGCCGGCTGTGGTGACCACGTCCCGGTCGGGAATATGGGCCAGGTAGGGATTGGGCGGGGTGTGGTCTGTGGGCGGCACATAGACGCCGCCGTGAATCGTGGCCCAGCGCCGGTAGATCAGGTCTTTATTAAAACTTGAACGGGCTTCCACCAGGGCCAACTCGGCTGCCGCCTCACCGGCCCGATACCAGCTCAACAGAAAGGACCCACCGATGATGCCGATCCATAACACAGTGGCCAAAAGAAACAGGGTACGATTGCCTTTGGCGCTCAAGGCAAAAATGGAATCGTCTTTCATGGGTTCTCCACCAAATAAAAAAACACGGGAAAGTGCTTGTTTGCTAATGGAAGCATCCGAATAGGGAAACAAAAATATATGCAAATATCGCCCTTCCTGACAAGCGCGGAATTCTATTTGAAAAAACGGTTCTCATCCTTGACATGAGAAAGGTTAATCGATTGCCTGGGCGAATGATGGTTCTGGGGATCGTCAAATTCCGGGGCGGGATGATCAGCGTGGAGAGCCGGCCCGGTGAGGGGAGTATGTATCGGGTATTGTTGCCATTGGAAGAAGATCATCCATTCGAATGATCAACAGAATTCAAATTTGGAAATCGAAGTCATTCATCGGATAGGCGACCGGGAGTCACAGCATTTTCATTTCAACGCAAAGGCGCATTTCCTTTGACCACCCACCGGAACTTGCCGATTTTTGGATTCAGGCAGACGGACCGATATGGTTCGAGTGGAACGGTTTCAGCCGGGGCAAAACGACTTCCTCTGCATCGGCCCAATCGAGATATTCTGAAGAGTCATGCTGCTGCCAAAAACGGCGCTCTTCAGCTTCTGTTTTGAATTCAGGTATTTTCTTTTTCATAATACTTTCCAGGAAAAAAACTTCTCTATCTATATTTAAGTATTATTGCCGGACAGATTCTATTTTTGACAACTCGGCCGCCAT
>JBKHDE010000259.1:0-6594 GCA_046541495.1 Desulfococcaceae bacterium | reverse complement strand
TCGTCCACCAACTCGAATCTTACGATAAAAGGTTTTCCGCACTCGGCGCAGGCCACGCGGAAGGTTATCTTTTCGGATGTCATAAGCGGGTTCCTCAGTAGGTTTCGGCTCTCGCGGTTGGTATCTGGGAGAGGAGTGTAGCGGATTGTGGGAGGATTGGCAAGACGGTTTGGAAATTCAATCATATGCAAAATCTCCGGATCAGGGGAGAACGTCCAAGGGTTCCGCAAACGGCTGCCTTTTCAAGGTTCACAACGCCCTCGCAACATCTGGTATGAAGAAGTCTATGAAAAAGCGGATGCGGATGCCGAATTACCGGCGGGCGATTTTACCGGGAGGCGTCTTCTTTTTCACGGTGGTGACATTCCGGCGGCGGAACCTTTTTGGCCAACTACAAGGATTTGGAATAAGAAAGGATTGTTGTTGATCGGGATTGCTGATCTTCGGCGGCCGCCTCCGGCAAAAGAATCCTTGCTTATCCCGAATCCTTGTAGTTATCGACGAATATGCACCACCCCCCGCCGGCGTTCGGACGGTATTTCAATTTCCAAGAATCGCATAGGCCCCTGACGCGGCATCTGCGCATCAACGGCATATTGACACTCGATGATTGAAAGCATATCATGCCATCATGTTGATGCCGAGATTTGATTGCACACAAAAGGAGGCCGCCGGACTTTTTCCCGCCCTTGCCTTTTTCATCTTGACGCCGGCGATGAATTGACTTCTTGACTTATTTACCAACACATAAGTGTAATATGTGTTAATCTAAAAGGAGGGCACCCGATGAATATCACACTTTCCGCGGACGAAGCGCTTGTCAAAAAAGCCCGTGAGGTCGCAGCCCGGCAGGGCAGCAGTCTAAACCGGATGATCCGGGAATATATGGAACAGCTCGCAAACGTATCGGACACGGACCGCATTGCGGAAGAATTCGCTCTGCTGGCAAGACAGGAGGGGGGCGAAAGCCCGCAAGGGTTTGTTTTTAATCGCGAAGAGGCGCATGAGCGATAGATGATTCCGCAATGAGACGGTATTTTATTGACTCCAATATCCTGGTCTATGCCAACGACCGGAATTCAGGCGAAAAGCAGGACAGGGCGATAGAGGTGATCGGAAGGTGCATGAAGGCCGGAAACGGCGTGATCTCCATTCAGGTGCTTCAGGAATATGCCAATATCGCGCTCACAAAACTGATGCAGGATGCCGCCGTTGTGCTCAGACAGCTGGCCCTTCTTGATGTATTCAGGATCATTGCGCCATCGTCCGCCATGGTGCGCCGCATGGTTGAAATCCGGAGTGCATACCGGATTTCCTTCTGGAATGCCGGTATTGTGGCCGCGGCAGAAACCGCCGGGTGTGATTGTATACTATCGGAAGACCTGAACCCGGGCCAGTTTTATGCCGGCGTCAAAGTGGTGAACCCCTTGGCACCCGATTTCGATCCGGCTGAACTGAACAAATAGTTCCCGAAACTGAATCATCCGGCGGAATAAAACCCGGTTTCTATCATTGCTTCCAAAAATTGGCGGCATTTGCCGGGTCACATCCGAATGCTGCCTTGTCTTGATTCCATCAGGCGCCGCCGGTATCCACCAAAACCGGAGATACGGTTACCTGCGTAATCTGATCCGTCACATCGACCTCATAGGTTTCCCGATGTGCATCCGTGATGCCGTCCACAAACACCACCAGATGAATCCTGTCCATTTTCAATGAAGCGCCGTATCCAGCTGCCTGGGCCAGGGCCTGGCGGAAGGCCGGCTGATCTTTGTAGCTCTTGATTTCCAGCGCGTGAAGCGTTCCGCCATGATCAATAAGAATATCCACCTTCCCGTTGCCGGTGGGGAACTCCGGCCAGATCTTCGTCGGATAGCTGTCAAAAAAACGGATCAGGAATTCATACAGGTTAAAGTGGAAAACGGCCTCGTAAATCCTCCCATCGCTGCGCCGCGGTGCATTGGCCAGCATCCAGCCGCGATTCTTCTGCAGGTGCTGCTCGTATCGCCGGATCAGGGCTTTCACATCCAGATCGGTATCCGTCAGGATGTGCCGGACATCTTCAAACGGCTCAAAAAGGGTGCCCAAGTGAGGAAAAAGTTCCCGGGAAAAATATCCGAACAGCCTTTTCTGCACAAAGGGGCAAGAAAATCTCAAGTAATTCTGTCCGTTTTCCTTCTCCCGCTCCACGATGCCGTTCATGTAAAGGAAACTGATGCGCGGATCATCAAATTTAAAATAAGGTCGGGTCTGGGTCCGGAATAGCTCGAGCACCAGCGACTTATAGGGTTCCTGCCTGGCTTTGCTCACCATATTCAGAATGGTGTTGTTGGGCAGCACATCAAGGGCATCCGAAAATACCGTATTAAAATCTTCCAGGGTAAGGGAATTCTGAGGATTCGGCCGATATCCCTCATACCCTTCGGTCAGCAGTTCTCCGAACCAGGAGACGAGTCCGGGCTGTCCGCGTGTTTCATCATAGATCCGGTGAATCACCTCCGGTTCGATAACCCGGCCGCTCTCCTTTCCATACCACTCGAACATGGCGGAGACCTCGGACAGGGACAGATTGGGAATATGGAGACTTCGCTGCACATTGAAGGGCGATCCCGTGACATTTTCAATCCCGAGGACACCGCGCACACCGATCAGCGCGACCCCATGAAGCAGGTATTCCTTTTCCGCCGTGGGCCGATCATCCTCGAGGCGTCGGATGTAGATGTGCCTGAAAATGGTAACGATGGCATTGATGGCGTTTTCCGGAAGGGCGTCGAATTCATCCAGCATGAGAATGAGGGGACGTTTGAGGATCCCCTTTTTAAACAAGCCATCGAATTCGTCTATGGAGCCGACGGTTACCTTTTTCAACCCCAATCGGCGGCAGATTTCCTCGGATAGTTTTTGAAGGATACGGTCGACGTCCGAGGTCATTTTGAAAGGCTCGAGGCTGAGCTTGAGCGCACAAATCGGATGTTTTTCATCCATTCGAGAAACCACCTCGTTCATGATCCAGGTCTTGCCGGTCTGTCGCGGTCCCCAGACGGTGATATAATGGCCGCCTTTCTCCGGATCTTTCCCGATCAGCAGTTCCCGTGCACGGCGGACCAGATCTTCTCTCGGCACATAAAAATGGAGATCCTTGTCCACCGGTCCATAGGATGAAAATGTTCGCATATCGAATCCCTTTCGAATGCACGGGTTACCCAGCTCTATCGCTCCTGTTCATTCATATCATGATTCCCGTAATTTGATAAGTTCGGATATTTCCAAAAGTTCCTCTCCAATCCGCGGGTGGGTGCAGTCAGTTATCTTCGGCATAATTGTCGATGATCTTCTGCCGGCGAAAGCAGTCGAGGGTGTGATCGTTGACCATGCCGGTGGCCTGCATATGGGCATAGCAGATCACCGGTCCGACGAACTGAAAACCCCGCCCCTTCAGGTCTTTGCTCAAGGCTTCGGATTCGGGACTTTGGGACGGATAGTCTTCGATCGAGCGGATTTCATGGATGATCGGTCTTCCATCCACGAAACGCCAGATGTAGGCGTCGAAGGAACCGAACTCCTCCTGAACCGCCAGAAACCGCCGGGCGTTGTTGACGGCCGCCTGGACCTTCCGCCGGTTTCGAATGATCCCCGAATTTTGCAGCAGCGCTTCTATCTTCTGATCATCATACCGGGCCACCCGTTCCGGATCGAAATCGTCAAAGGCTGTCCGGTAGGAATTCCGCTTTCGCAAAACGGTGTACCAGCTCAATCCGGCCTGGGCCGACTCCAGGGTCAGGAATTCGAAAATACACCGGTCATCGTGGACCGGCACGCCCCACTCCTCATCATGATAGGCGATGTAATCCGGCTTGTCGAGATCCACCCAGGGGCAGCGGGTGAGGGATGGTTTCATTTTTTTAAAGTGAGACGATTGCAACCGGAAGCGGCATTCGGATATTGGCGGTTTTGCGAAAGCACCATGGCGACCGGTTCGGGGTTCATGTCATTGGAAAAGGCCCGTTCCGGAAAAGGCGGGCTTGTCGATGTAAATGTACAGTGAATCAGCTGCTGACTTTTGCCAGAATATGGTCAATGACCTGACCGTGCTCCTTCTGAGGGCTGAACATCACGATATCCGTGTCTTCTTCAGCCCTGACGCTGTGTCCCGGAGGCCAGTAAAACAGGTCTCCGCCCTGAGACGTTTCTTCCTCGCCTTCCGCATAAAGAGCGGTAATCGCCCCTTTTACAACATAGCCCCAATGCGGGCTCTGGCAAAGGTCTCCCTCGAGCCCGTGCAGTAATTCCGTAATATCGGTCCCGGCCCCGAAGGAGAAGAATTCCGCCCCCATTTTTCCATATCCTGTTACGTCCCCGAAGTCGGTTTGCTGTCGGGCCACAGCACCGGGCACATCGATCCGAACGGGTATATTTTCTTTTGTAATACGCATTGTTTTACCTCCTTTTTTTTATTAGAAATGATAATAGGCGGCATACAAAATGCCTATAAACAAACCCTAAGCACTCATCACTCACATATCAAACGGACCCGCCGGGCATGTTATACGCCCATAAGTGAACGATCTGCGCTTTCAAGGCGCCTTTTCTCATCTCTTGCAAGGCATGGCTGTAGATTGTATATTCGCAAAACCGATCTTCGGGGCGCACGGGGGCGGCTGCAGGACACCGAGCGTCAAACGACTGAAAGGAAAGTCGAGGGCAATGGATTCCGAATCAGACGATCGATCTCTTAATGATGGCAGGTATTTCTTCCCTGAAAACGATTTAGCGGAATTTGAAGACATCGCCGTTCAGCAGGGAACGGAAGCGCCGGCGGCCATTCGGATTGGAAGCGCTGAATTCGGGGGTGATGGGGAGAAGCCCGCTTCATTTCCGCTGATGATCCCGCTCCGGGAATCCCGTGGTCTGGCGATCGCCGGAAACGGCGGGTCCGGGGAGGCGGCTTGCCGGTTGATGCAGTTGATCGCGCTGCGGCTTGTCAGCGGGCTGCGGGCCGATCTCAGGCGATGCCGTTTTGTGGACATGACCCGTTTCGGGGGCCACTTCCCTTATGTTTCAGGGCTTCACGAAACCGTTGTTTCAAAGCATTCTTTTATAACGGACGAGCGCGACTTGGACCGGCTGTTGCCCGAATTGACCGAAACCGCCGGCACGATCATTCGGACGCGGTTGACATACAGGTATCAGGACCTGACCGATTACAACCGGCATTCCGGGGCGCTTGAGCCGTACCATTTTCTCTTCATCGCGGATTTTCCGGCAGGGTTCAACCGGGAAAAGGTGGAAAAACTGGCGAGAATCATCCAAAACGGCGCCACGACCGGCATTTACGTGTTCCTGAGCTACACCGGTCTGCCCGTTATCGATAGCCATTCGGGCCTGCGGGATGAGATCGCGGAAAAGCTGGTCCATTGCATGCCGTTGCTGATGGATGTGGATTCCGGGTCTTGCCGGCTGGCGAATATCGAGGGCGCCGAAAAATTGAACGATCTATTTGCGCTCAAAGTCGACGGCGTCCACCGCCCGGTTCCCGTGGCTGCGGTCGAAAGCCTGATCGAACGGTTGAACCGGAATTGCCGGGCGGAGGCCGAACAGCAAGGAGTGCAAGAATCCGGCATCCGAATACCCATCGGCAAAAAAGGGCCGGACGTCCATTATTTCACCCTGGGGCATGGGAGCAACAATTATCACGCCCTGGTGGGCGGGCTGACCGGGTGGGGAAAAACCGTGCTGCTGCACGCCGTCATCGCGCGGTCCATGGCGCATTATTCGCCCGAAGAACTGGAACTGTGGCTCATGGATTACAAAGAGGGAACGGAGTTCAATATTTACCGGGGGCATCCCAATGTCGCGTATCTTTCCGTGGAAAACAGCGTCGAGCAGGGAATCGAGATACTGGAGCGGCTCCAGGGGGTCATCGCTGAGCGGGGCGAGATGTTCAAAGCGGAAAATGTGAGCGAACTGACCCGTTTCAATGAGAAAGCGGAGCGGAAGCTGCCCCGGATTCTTCTGATTGTCGATGAGTTTCAGAAGCTTCTGGAAAATTACAAGGTATCGACCAAAGTCAACGCCTTGCTGGAAGATGTGGCCAAGAGAGGCCGCTCTTTCGGCATTCATCTGCTGCTTTGCACCCAATCCTTGAAAAACAGCAAGCTGGAGCAGACCACCCGCAACCAGCTTGGTTTGCGGATCGTATTCAAACTCTACAAATCCGAATGCGGGGGCTTTTTCGACTACAACAATGAAGCGCCGGCGGGGTTGACCCAAAAAGGCGAGGCGATTTACAATACGGACAACGGGCAGCCGAACGCCAACGAGAAGATTATGGTGGATTATATTGACGAGAATGAGATTGCGGGGTTGAGTTGCAACAATTGGTGGCGTATTGCCGGCAAGAAATGACGCTCCAGGAAGCCGGGCATTGTCATGGGGAATTGGGCAAGGTGCGGGCGGCGGAGCAGGAAAGGATGAAACGGCAAGAGGAATTTGAGCGGCGAGAGGCGGAACGGAAGCGGCAAGAAGAGTTGAAAAAACAGGAAGAATTGAGAAAGAAGGAAGAGGAAAGACAGCAACGCCAGGGGTGGCTTATCG
>JBKHDE010000258.1:0-6595 GCA_046541495.1 Desulfococcaceae bacterium | reverse complement strand
ATCGAGCGGAATCGGTGATGGAATTGTTTTCGAAGTTAAAAATGGCGAGGGTTTTCGGGGTTTGCGTCGGAGCGGAGGACGAGCGACCGGCAGGGGGTTGTTTCGGTGCGGAATGAGATTCGGGTGGTTTGGGGTTGGCGCATCCCAGAATGAAGATGAACACTGCGATCACCGAGATCAGGGGAATCCTCCAAAAATACCGCATGGTTTTTTCCTCCCTTTAGGAAATGATCAGCCTACTGAAATGCTGGAGATATTGCCCGGGCAGGGGTAGGACGGTGAAGCTTATTCTTCCAATGAATATCAAAGAAAAAGATATGAGAACTCAAAATGCATATGGCAAGATTTGGCTAATGTGTCAAGTCTTAAAAATCTATTTCATTCGACAATGTGAACTTTTCAAGCAGACATCATCCTGGAAGAATGGGATACGGCCTTGGATTGTTCAGGCCAAGGGATTTCTCTGGTAGGCGTTCTCGCGAGGCTGCGTTTCCGATGCGGGACGGATGCCTGATCATCGTCATAAACTGCAGTTCGGACAGCCGCATCGGCAGTTTACAGCCGTGGGCCGGATAAATCCGGAGCTGCTTACTGAGATTCAGTTCGGAAGGCGGCGCCGGTGACAGGCACGCTTTTCGACTCGGCGGAGGAAGGGATGTTCTTCAAAAGCTTTCAGGGAGAGGCGTGGAGCCCGGGGAGGGCGGAGGTGCGGTTTCCTGTCGAAACCGCACGCTCCGGGTTTTCCAAAGGGGGAAAATCTCAACCGGCCTTTATGCCGGCGACTCTCTTGTCGATCGTCACTATCTCTCCGCTACCTCCGCTGCCTTCGTTCCCTTCGCCGCCTTCACTGTCTGATGAATTGTTCATCGTCTTCAGATTGGGCATGTACACGAAGTGACCGGAGTAGATCTTTCCGGGCTCAAGATGGGTAATGACCTTGGCTCTCTCGCGGAGGGTTTGGGGAGGCCGGGTGATCAAGGCCATTCCTGCGCTGAGAAACAGGAAGAATGCGGCCATCATATAAGCGACCTCGGGGGTACCGGTGGCGGCGACGATCATCTGGGCGGCTCTCGGAAAAAGGAACCCGCCGATCCCCCAGGCTGTGAACAGGAGGCCGTAATTGACGCCGAAATTTTTCATACCGAAGTAATCCTTGGTCACCGAGGGAAAGAGGGACAGGTTGGTGCCGTAGTTGAACCCGATCAGGGTGGCGGCCATCAATAGCAGCACGGCATGACTTTCCTTGATGAACAGCAGAGAGCTGATCACCAGGCCCTGAAAAGCCATCATGATCAGGATGGTTCGGGTCCGTCCGATTTTGTCGGAAATGATCCCCGCCACGATCCGTCCGCCGGCGTTCCCGATCGCCATCAGCGCCACGACGATCCATGCCAGGTGGCCCAGGCTCATCTTGGCCATTTCAGCCACCGAACCGATGATGATCAATCCGGCGCCGGAGCCAACGAAATACATGAACCACAATTTATAGAAGGTAGGTGTCTGCAGCATGGCGGTTGGAGAGTATTCCTCGATTTTAACGGCCTTCCTTGCCGGGCTTCCTTTTTTAGGGGCCTTTTCCTCGGGGACATACCCTTCGGGCGGATTCTGCAGAAACAGGGCCAGGAAGCAGACCACGATGAGAAAGGAGACGCCGAAAATCATCATCGACTGGCTCAAGCCGTAATTCCGGATCAGGTAATCGGCCAGCGGCGCGATATAGACCGATGCCAGTCCGAAGCCCGCCACCACGAGGCCGGCGATCAGGCCTGTTTTGGAAGCCGGAAACCATTTTATGGCGGGCGGCGTCGCGGATGCATAACCGAAACCGAGTCCCATGCCGGTGAGTACGCCGAAACCGAGAATCCAGTTGGCCAGAAGGGTCGACTGAGACGTGACCACCAGCCCGACGCCGGCCAGAATGCCGCCGAAAATGGCGGTGATTCTCGGGCTCACCTTGTCTTGAAGGCGTCCCGCCGTGATCATGGTAAAGGCAAAGACCAGACAGCAAACGGCATACGGGTCGTTCAGGTAGGCCAGATCCCATGTGAACACGCCGTCGCCGGACACGATCGATTCCTTGATGGCGACTTTGAAGATGCTCCAGGTATACAGAATACCCAAGGCGAGATTGATGCCCAGACCTGCCATGGTGACGCTCCAACCTTTGTTTTTCACTTTCTCCATAACTCCCACCGTCCATGATGATTTCGTAAAAAAGTCCAAAGCCGAGTTTTTAGCTACCCGATATAGTTTCTTGTATATGGAAAATATAGGGTGGCAAAAACCTTCTGAGCGACTTTTTACAAGTTCATCATCCTTTTATGTGATAAAAATTGGATAAGATGCAGGCCGCTTCTAACTTGACCTGTTTCTCTTCTTTTCTCTTCTACAATAACCGGTTGAATAAAATTCAACGCAAGTAACGTGCCACAAAATTGATAAACGCATAACATTTCTGATTTTCATTCATTATTTGAATTTTAAGCATATCCCCATCTGTCAGGAAGGGTACAACCTATGTATGAAAGTCAACCTTATAAAGGTCTTATACTTCTGAATATATTTAATATAATTATGATCACAACCCAGGTTGTAATTACAACTCAGGTTGTAGGGGTACGCGGGGTGGAAATATCACAGTTTTCCCTTAGGCCATCCCCCATCCGATCCACCTGAAGTGGAGATTTCCGAACAAGCCACCGGCTGTAGAATCGACCCGTCGAATATGGAACGACCTTTTGACTCGGTCTTTACCGCCAAGAAGGCGGGAAAGGGGGCGGTGCCCTTGTAAACCCCGATCAAATGGTTATGTTTTTCCGCTGGTTTTTAATTCCTATAATTCACATCGCACTAAAGTGAGATCCATGAGCAATCTGATACCCAATGAAAACTTAAGAAACATTGCAATTATCGCCCACGTCGACCACGGCAAGACCACCCTGGTGGATGCCATGTTCACCCAGAGCGGGCTGTTCCGGGAAGGGCAGGAGCTGAGCGAGCGGATGATGGACACCATGGACCTGGAGCGGGAACGGGGCATCACCATTGCCGCGAAAAACTGTTCGGTGGTCTGCAAGGGGGTCAAAATCAACATCATCGACACCCCGGGCCATGCCGATTTCGGCGGCGAGGTGGAGCGGGCCCTTTCCATGGCCGACGGGGCCCTGCTTCTGGTGGATGCCTCCGAGGGGCCGCTTCCCCAGACCCGGTTCGTGCTCAAAAAAACCTTCGAGGCCGGGCTCAAGGTGATCGTGGTGATCAACAAGATCGACCGTAAGGATGCCCGCCCCGAAGAGGTGCTGGATGAAATCTACGACCTCTTCATCGATCTGGACGCCCACGAAGACCAGCTCGACTTTCCCTATCTGTATGCCATCGGCCGGGACGGCGTGGCCTTTAACGAACTCGGGGAAAAGGGGGTCAACCTCGATCCGCTCTTCGATCTCATTTTAAAGGAAATCCCTCCGCCGGTCCATAACCCCGACGCGCCTTTTCAGATGCGGGTGACCGATCTGAGCTATTCCGACTATCTGGGGCGGTTGGCCATCGGGAAAATATCCAACGGCCGGGCCCGGTCCAATGACAGCATGGTCTGCCTGGGCCGAAATGAGCGCAAGATCCCCCTGAAGGTTTCCTCGCTTCAGATGTATGAAGGGATGAAGCTTACCGAAGTGCAGGAGGCCGAACCCGGGGATGTCATCGTCCTCTCCGGCATCGAGGATGTGGAGATCGGGGATACCATCTGCAACCGGGAAAACCCCAGCCCCATGAAGCGGATTCGGGTGGATGAGCCCACCGTGTCCATGAAATTCACCATCAACACCTCCCCGTTCGCCGGCAGAGAAGGAAAGATCGTTCAGTCCTCCAAGATCCGCGAACGGCTCTACAAGGAGACCTTGCGGAACGTGGCGGTTCAGGTGGAGGAGACCGACAATCGGGAGGTCTTTCTGGTCAAGGGCCGGGGCGAATTTCAGATGGCCATTTTGATCGAGACCATGCGCCGGGAAGGGTTTGAGCTCTGCGTGGGCCGGCCCGAGGTGATCTTCAAGGAAAAGGACGGGCAAAAGCTCGAACCCATGGAGCACCTGCTGATCGACTGCGACGAGAACTTCATCGGGGTGGTGACCGAAAAGCTCTCCATCCGCAAGGCCCAGATGGCCAACCTGGTCAACCGGGGCACCGGCCGCGTCCGGGTGGAGTTCAACATCCCTTCACGCGGACTGATCGGATACCGGGACGAGTTTCTCACCGACACCAAGGGCACCGGCATCATGAACTCCTATTTTGCCGGGTACGACACCTACAAAGGGGATTTCCCCAGCCGGTTCAACGGCTCCATCGTTTCCGACCGCCAGGGCACGGCCGTGGCGTATGCGCTGTTCAATCTGGAGCCCAGAGGCCAGATCTTCATCGTTCCCGGCGACCCGGTCTACGAAGGGATGATCTTCGGGGAGCACAACCGAAGCAACGACATCGACGCCAACCCCTGCAAGGAGAAGAAGCTGACCAACATGCGGGCCTCGGGCCGGGATGAAAACGTGGTACTCTCGCCCGTCAAGCCGATGACCCTGGAACGGGCCATCCATTTTATTCGGGAGGATGAAATGGTGGAGGTGACGCCGCAATCGCTGCGGCTGAGAAAGGCGGTGCTGTCGGCCCAGAAACGGCATCTGCTGCACGTTTCCCGCAAAAAAAGCGCCTAATCCGCGCCTGCCGCTGCCCGCTTTCGAGAAGAATGCGTGAAGCGACGGAAGCCGGTTGAGGAAACGAGCGATGGTTGAGCGGATTTACCGATAAAGCAGAAGATAGAGCAGGGCCATTCGAATATAGAGCCCGTTGATGGCCTGCTCGAAGTACCTGGCCCGGGGGTCCTCGTCCACCGCCTGCCGAATTTCGTTGAGCCGGGGCAGGGGGTGCATGATGATCGAGTCGGGCTTCATGGTCCGCACGTTCTCGGGGGTGAGGATGTATTTTCCGATCGCTTTTTCGTAATCCTCGGGATGGATGAACCGTTCTTTCTGTATTCGGGTCATGTAGACGCAGTCGACATGGGGCAGCACCCGGTTGAGGTCGGTTTTTTCCTCCCAGAGGATCTGGTTTTCGTCCAGGTGGTCCTTGATGTCCTGCTCCATGGCGCAGACCGGCGGAGCGATGAAGCTGATCTGCACCCGGTCGTATTTGGAGAGAAGATAGGCCAGGGACCGGACGGTGCGGCCGTATTTCAAATCCCCCACCATGGCGATTTTTAGCCCGTCGATGGCCTCGAAATTGTCCTTGATGGTGTACATGTCCAGCAGGGCCTGGGTGGGATGCTGACCGGAGCCGTCGCCGGCGTTGATGACCGGAATGGTGGACACATCGGCCGCTTTCTTGGCGCTGCCCGCCTCATGATGGCGCATCACGATCACATCGGCATACCCGTTCATCACCCGGGTGGAGTCATACAGGCTCTCGCCCTTGGCGGCGCTGGAAAACTCCCGGGCGTTTTCCGTGGTGATGATGTTTCCCCCCAGCCGAAGCATGGCGCTTTCAAAGGAAAACCGGGTTCGGGTGGAGGGCTCGTAAAAAAGGGCCGCCATGATTTTGCCCTCCAAAGACCGGGCGAAGCGCCTGCCGCCGGAAGCCAGATCGGCTTTCATCTGATCGGCCATGGAGAAAACCCGTTCCAGCAGCTCCCGATCGAACTGCTGGGCCTCATAAACATGGTTCAAGGGGAAAATATCCAAACCCGCCTCCCTATACGGCCTTCAATTTTTATATTGCCAACCCGGGCCGATGGTTCCATCGTGACAACCCCATTGGCAGACAAGTTGCACATTCGGTTTCCCGGAAGGGGAATTATATCATAGCCGGGCTCGAAACGACAACCTGAAATTGATCTTGCGATACCCCGGGGGGCCATTGCCGGGGAAGGCCGGTTTTGAAGAAATACTTGCTACAGACGAGATGGTTTTGATAGGTTCGGAAAATCATCCATTGGCTAAATTTGAAAAAATCCCCACGACAGCGGCAGCTCGGGCGTTTTTACAGTTTGCCAAGAATGACTCATTTTTACTCCCTTTGAATTCGGGGCTTTTAAAGATTGGAGATTCACTTATGCGTATTTTGGAAAGAGATTTTTCCGATAAAGAAGAATGCCCCAGCATTCTTATTGCGAATTTGAACCTGGCTTCCGATGTAAAAACCAATCTATCCGCAATGGATGAAGTCGTTCAGATTGCTCACGAAAAAAGAGCCAACATGGTTATATTCCCTGAGCTTACCGTAACCGGATACGTGTGGGATACACAGGATCCTCGGGAAGTAAGAGAACTGTTGGAAGAAGGCGAAAATGAAAAAATCCGTCCTTCAATAAAGCGTTTTCGGGAAAGTCTCCGTGATGACGGAAAAGGTCTGGAATACATTTTTTACAACAATGTTCGTAAAAAAGATGGGGATTTTTACAACTCCACCTTCGTTTTAAATCGAAAAATCGATTACCGCCGTGAAGAATATATCTACGATAAGGTTTTTCTTACACCTGTGGAAAGGCCGTATTACCGGCAAGGTTCCGATGGTCGTCTTACCATAGAAACGAAATGGGGGATATTCGGTT
>JBKHDE010000257.1:0-6656 GCA_046541495.1 Desulfococcaceae bacterium | reverse complement strand
AAAAAACACCCGTGCAGAACCCGCAGCACGATCCATACCCAGGGATTGGGAAAGAGCGCATGAAGCAGGGCGATGGTGGACACCAGGGAGGTAAGGGCCGCAAAGGCCCGCACATGCCCGACCTGCGACACCAGCTTCGGAATGAATCTGCATCCGATGAGATAACCGGTGAAAAAGGCCGACATCATGAGCCCGACCGTTTCCGGGGGAATCCCTTCGATGCCGGCCCGAACCCCCAGCAGGGTGGTCTGCAGCCCATTGCCCAGAATCAAGAGGCCCAGGCTGATCAGAAGGGATGAGACCTGAAAAAGGGTCCGCCGGAAATCGAAACCGCCGGGACGGGCGTCTACAGGACTGTCCGGTGAAGGGGACCCGATCCTCTCCCACCCGGTCTTGCCGATTTCGGAAATCGATTTCTGCCGGAAACCGCCCCGGGGGTTCTCCATGGCATCACTCCGATCGGTAGATCCGCTCCGCCGCCGTACAGGCCGCCCGAAAAGCGGACCGGACCGCGCTGCGCACAATCTTCAGCCGCGGCGACTTGAGGGCGTAGCGTTTGGAGACCGGGTCCACCGCCTCATACATATAGGTGTCCATGGATACCTCGATCTGGATTACGTGGACATGTTCGCCGGGGTTGTGGTGCTTTCGGGTGATGAATCCGCCGGCGTAAGGTACATCCCGGGCCACCGTGAGGTTGAGGCCGTGTGGCTGGATTTCCCGGTTGAGGACCCCGCTGAACGCCTCGATGATCCGGCTGTGGGCGGAACTGCCCGCCAGGGTGCCGACCACGAAATTGGCCCGGCTGCGGCCTTTGTCCGCCGCCCGGCCCTGACCGGTGGCGGTCATGGAGTGGCAGTCGAAAAGCAGCGCATAGCCCCGCTCCCGCTTCATTCGTTCTATCAGAGCGGCCAGAAGATCATGGTAGAGGTCCCAGTAGGCGAGGACCGCTTCCTTTTCATCGCGGCCGTAGGGGGTCTCCAACATCAGGTGATCTTCCACATCATAATACTCATGGGCCGGGTTTTTCAGGTGACGGGGAAGATCGGTAATCTTCGATCCCTCCCGATCCCGGTTCATGTCCACGAAAAAGGGCGCCAGTTCGGAGGACACCTGCAGGCCCTCAGCGGTTTCATACAGAAGGTCGCTGTACAGGTCGATTTCGATCAGGCTTTTTTCGCTGAGCCGGAACCGGTCGCGGAAATTTTCCGGAACAAATACGCCGGCATGGGGAATCGACAGGATGTATTCCGGACTTCGGGGATCGAACCGGATCAGTTCCCGAATATCGAGATGATACCGGTCGCCGCTGATCACATCAAATACCTCCCGCTCTCCCGGATGGGCCTGGAACAGGGCTTCGATTTCCGGCCAATGGGTGCCGGTGGGAAATCCATGGCCTTCAGTGCCGGTCCAGCTCAATGCGGAGGGCGCCTCTGCACCGGCCCCGGTGCCCAGAAGCTCCCTTTCGAGCCGGTCCATGACAATTTCACCGATGGAGATTCCATAATTTTGAAGCAGTCCCCGGCCGCCGGGGAAAGCATTGATCTCGAGAATGCGTCCGGATTCCAGCATGTCCACCGATGCCAGGCGGCACTCGGGAAAGCTCCGCTTCAATGCCCGGGCGATCGATTCCTGTTGGGCGGTGATGTTGCAGCCCAGCTCTCGGGCCCCGAGGCTGGCGTTGGTCTTCCACTCTCCGGAGGCCGGGAGCCGGCGCAGGGCCCCGATCAGTTCGTCGTCGAAGAAGGTGACCACGATATCCCCCCGGGTGATTTCAGGGCAGAATTCCTGCACCAGAATGTGGCCGTACTGCTCGATGAACCCGTTCAGCCGCAGATCAAGCTCCGGGTCGTCGAAGTGAAGGCGGTGCACCTGTGCCCCGCACCCGTAGCCGTAGCGGTCTTTGAGCACGAAAGATCCATCCGCTCGAGGCAGCCGCCGGATTGCTTCCTTGGCTTCATCGAGGCCGGCCGCCGGGAAGGTCACCGGGTGGGGCAGCTGGGGCGCCCGTTTGATGGTGCCGTATTTGTCGGTGGTCAGAAGGGTGGCGTCCACGGTTTCGATCATCTTCATGTTTTCAGAGGCCCACCGCAGGATGTGAATGTTTTCGGAATCCTCGGTGCGGATGTCGTCGCCCCGGACGATGAAGAGCTGAACGGACTCCAACGGCACCAGGCGCCGATCGATGACCTTCAGATACCGGTAAGCCGAAAGGGGATCATCCAGCTTCCAAACCGGGTCCAGGGCCAGCACCGACATCCGGGCTGCCGGGAGCTCGCCGTCCCGGGTCAGGTCCTTCATGGAAAAATGGAAGAGCCGATGTCCCCGTGCGGCCGCCACAGACAGGATCTGGTTGACGCCGGTATTGTACAGATCCACCGGCAGGTCGCTGTAGCTCAGCCGGGCGCTTTCAAAGGCGATGGAAAGCGCCTTTCGGGTATAGTAATTTTGAGAAAACCACTGGTGGGTATTACGTTCGAACCCCATGGCGGGTCCCTCCGGATGGTCGGGATGACCCGCCGATATCACGGCCGCCTCGTCCGGGCGGGTTTTCGAAACGCTGTTCACCGGGTGATATTTTTTTCTGGGTGCCATGTTCAACCTCCCTGTTTACGCTTCGTGTTCACTCGAATTCGACTGCGGATCAGGATCATATATGCCACCGTCAGGGCGCCGCATCCGTGCTTTCTGTGATCAGGCGCCGAAGTTCATCGCCTTCAATGACTTCCTTCTCCAAAAGCCGT
Organism: Desulfococcaceae bacterium; assembly: GCA_046541495.1. Classification (GTDB taxonomy): domain Bacteria; phylum Desulfobacterota; class Desulfobacteria; order Desulfobacterales; family Desulfococcaceae; genus JAABSQ01. The sequence continues at coordinate 3,909 of JBKHDE010000257.1, read as the reverse complement.
CTGGCGATCTTCTCCAGAACTCTCCGTCTGTTTTCAAGGGTCTCCTTGACGGAGCAATACGTCTGTGAGATCAGCTGGTGGACCTCTTTATCGATCTCCTTTGCCGTCTCCTCACTGAATTCCCGCGAGGAAGGCGGGGTTACCTCCTGAAGAAACATCGGGCGCCGGTCCCTTTCAAAGGTGATGGGGCCGAATCTAGTGCTCATGCCGTATCCCTTCACCATTTTCTGGGCAATGTCCGTGGCCCGGTGCAGATCGTTCTGGGCGCCCGTAGACACCTCGCCGAAAACAATTTCCTCTGCAGCCCTGCCCCCCAGCAGAACGGCCATCCGGTCCAGCAGTTCCTGCCGGGTCATCAGATAGCGGTCTTCCGTGGGCAGCTGCAAGGTATAGCCCAGCGCTGAAATCCCCCGGGGGATGATCGAAATCTTGTGGACCGGATCCGTCGTGGGCAGAGATTCCGCCATCAGAGCATGGCCCGCTTCATGAAAGGCGACGATCTCCTTTTCTTTGGGATTCAACAGCCGATTTCGTTTCTCCAAGCCGGCGATGACGCGGTCGATGGCAGCTTCGAAATCCGCCATTTGGACGGCGGGTTTGTTTTTTCTGGCGGCCAAAAGGGCGGCTTCATTAATGACGTTGGCGATATCCGCACCCACCATGCCGGGGGTCCGGGCGGCCAAAACGTCCAGATGCACATCCGCCGCCAGTTTAACGTTTCGGGAGTGGACCCTGAAAATTGCCTCGCGGCCTTTCAAACCGGGTCTGTCAACGAGTACCTGCCGGTCGAAACGTCCGGGCCGAAGCAGGGCCGGATCCAGAATTTCCGGCCGGTTGGTCGCGGCGATGATGATAACGCCTTTTCGGGTGTCAAACCCATCCATTTCGGTTAGAAGCTGATTGAGGGTCTGCTCCCGTTCATCATGGCCTGCGGTGATGGAGCCGATGCCTCTGGCTTTTCCGAGAGCGTCCAGTTCATCTATGAATATAATGCTGGGCGCTTTGCTTTGGGCCTGGGAGAACAGGTCGCGCACCCGGGCGGCGCCGACCCCCACAAACATTTCCACGAAATCGGAGCCGCTCAGGCTCAGAAAAGGCACCCCGGCCTCACCGGCCACCGCCCGGGCCAGCAGGGTTTTTCCGGTTCCCGGCGGCCCCACCAGCAGAACGCCTTTCGGGATCCGACCGCCCAGGGTTTGATATTTTGCCGGATTTTTCAAAAATTCGATGATCTCTTTGAGTTCCTCTTCCGCCTCGTCCACACCGGCGGTGTCTTCGAAGGTCACCCTGGTTTCATCTTCTACATACACTTTGGCGTTGCTTTTTCCGATCGACATCAGGCCCCCGCCTGCCCGTTCTCCGATTTTTTTGAAGAAAAACCCCCAGATGGCAAAAAAGATGAGAATCGGGACAATCCAGGACAGCAGGCTTTTAAACCAGGTGCTTTCGATCTCAGCCTGATAGTGAATACCGTGTTCTTCAAGCAGATCGATCAGATCCGGATCGGCCATTCGAATGGTGATAAAATAGCCTTCTTCCTGCTGCATCGATTCGAATTTTTGCCTGACAACCGCCGGATTGTCCCTCAGGGCGGCCATGGATTCGGATGCCCCGGGCCGGAGCTTTCCGCGAATGAGACGATCCGAGATCAGAAGATGATCGACCTTCTCCTCCTGGACCAGTTTTCTGAATTCGCTGTAGGTGATATCTTCGAACTGCTTCAACAGAAAAAATTCCTGGAGAAATATCAGCACAAAAAATGCAATTAGAAAATACCAGATGGAAAATCGCGTTCTTTTTTCCATGGCCGCTCCCTCCTCCGGAAACAGTCCACCTCATCCCCGGTGTCGTTACAGGGTCCATTTGGATGAATTTTTTTATGTTTGGAATAAGGAACCCGGATTTCCGGGTGCCGGATCTTTCCGGCAGGATATGTTACCCCTCGGATACGGGGATTTTCTTCGGCATGGTCTGTTCCGCCTTCGGCAGAATCAGCCGAAGAACGCCGTCTGTGGATACGGCTTGAATGCGATCCGGATCGATCGCTTTGGAGAGGGTGAACTGCCGGTAGTAAGAGCCGATCTCGAATTCGATCTTCAGGTCCTGTTCATCCGGACCTTCCCAGGGTTTCACCTCTCCGGAAAGAGTGAGCATATTGTTTCTCAGGTCGATAGAGGTATCCTCCGGAGCGACACCCGGCATATCCGCAAGTATGGTGATTTCCCGGTCGGTTTCAAAGATATCCACTGCCGGTCTGAAGATCAGACCGGCCCGGGTATGCTCTGAAGGAGAATCAACCGTCTGCTTTTCTTTGGCTTGCAATGCGTTGGTATTCCTCATGGTGAATCCCTCCTTTCACATGCAAATCCCGAAATCATTTTTCCGCTCCGCAAGCTTGGGCGGTTTTGAGGTCCGGCGGATCAGCCGCTTTGGACCTCAATCTTTTTGACCTGCGATTTCGGCAGCGCTTTCCGGGGAAGCGTGACCGTAAGAACGCCCTTTTTGAACTTGGCCTGGATACCGTCCTGGTCGACATCTTCCGGAAGCGACAGGACCCGCTGGAATGCCCCGTAGGATCGCTCCATCCGGTAGAAATCCTTTTCCTTGTCCTCTTTTTCCTGCTTCTTTTCACCCCGAATCGTCAGGGTGTCATCGGCGATTTCCAGATGGACGTCTTTTTCATCCACACCGGGTATCTCGACCGACACCGTGTATGCATCATCGGATGCGCCCAGATCCAGGGTCGGTTTCAAAATGCTGTCGTTCAACCGCGGCATCAGAGGCATGTCACTCACCCACGGCGCCAGTCCGAAGCCGCGGTACATGTCTTCGAACAGCCCGTCAATGTTCCGGTGAAGCTGATCGATGGGATCGCCCGCATCATACCTGCCTTTTCGCTGGCGACGCCGCCGAACCGGTACCATTTTGCCGATATTTTCCTCTTCTTTTTTGAACCAGTTCCAGGGAACCCATTTTTTGAGATCCATAATCGCACCTCCTTTACTGAGTTGTGGAATGATTTTTTTGGCTAAAAAATAATGTAAAAAAGAAACCTGTCAAGAGGGTTGAAATCGAATTTAACATCTTGAATTGTATCGATAAGGGCTCTGCCTAAAGTCAGAGGTTTTAAACCATTTCAGGCACTGTAGATTATGGAATTCGCCGGAAATGAGCTCCTGAAATTATTTGCCCTTCCTGCTCAGACGCGATGCCATCAGATACCGAAGCGGCTATTTCCACAGCAAGCCCCTCAGGTGAATAAGAAGCGGAATTGACCCCTCTGGAATTGAATTTATATTTGGAAAAAAATATATTCGGAATGATCAGAATGGAGATGTAGATGGAAACAATCAATGCAACCATGATAAATCATGCCCGCGTGATCGCCGAAGAAATAGACGCAACTGCCGTAATGATCTATGTGGATGTTATCAAATCCGGAGAAAAACTCGCTTCTCTTCTAAAAGAGAGTCATTGCATCCTGGCAGCTCGTGATTTGAAAATAATGGAAGAACTTTCTGATATGGGTGGATGCGATGACCGGATCATTCCGGTGCCCTACATGAATCTATCCCGTAACAGCCAGATCAAAGTGGCGGCCATTCTTGCCCTTTCAAAAGGAATAATCAGTAACAACGACCGCCCGGTCTGCCTCTCCGGTTCTCTGAAAAACGGGATCCTGGACAGTCTGCTGATTATGGATGTGGGACGTGAGTTCGAAATGTTTTCTGCCCATGAACTGGGATTCACGCGTCAGATCGAGCAGCCTCACGTATTTGAACGGACGCTTACCCTCGCACTGGAATTGGCCCTTCCCTCTATTCGTTTGCAGCGGTTTCTATATCGAGGGCATAAAGGGAATAATTCCATTGATTTGCACACGCCGCACCCTTGAAAACATCCAGATAG
>JBKHDE010000256.1:0-6664 GCA_046541495.1 Desulfococcaceae bacterium | reverse complement strand
ATGGTCATTCAAGAAGCCATTGACATTCATGCCCCGCTGCCGGTGGTCTGGCGGGTGTTTTCCGAAATGGAGGACTGGGAGAGCTGGAACACCGTCTGCGAAAACTGCTGCTTGATCGAAGGCGATGAAATGGCTCTGGGGACCTGCTTCCGCTTTACGTTGCGGCCCTATCGTATTCCGATTCAGATCGCGCCCAAGATCGTCAAGTGCGACCCGGGAAAAGAGGTGATCTGGGCCGGCAGCCGGTGGGGGGTGCATGCGGAGCACAGCTTCACCTTCGAGGAAAAGGACGGCAAAGTCATCCTCACCAGCATCGAAGCATTCGGGGGTCCCATGTTCTGGGCGAGCTGGCTGGCCCTGATTCCGATCCGGCTTCACCGGCTGACCCGGCAGATGCTGAAGGCCGTCAAAACCAAAGCGGAAAGCTGCTTGGAATAAATCACGGTTTCTGCATCGAATGAGAATCAACCAAACCGCATGATAAAGCACATCACAGGAAATCCTTCATGAAAATACTCACCACACCGCGAATGGAACGGTGCATCGGTTGTAACTCGTGCTCCCTGGCCTGTGCCCGGCAGGTGCATAAAAAACTGTCGTGGCTGGCGGCCGGCATCCGGATTATCTCTTCAGGCGGAATGTCCACCGGATTCGAGGCCAAGATCTGTCTGGCCTGCAACCCGGCCCCCTGCGCCGAGGCCTGCCCCACCGGGGCCTTTTCCCAGCGAAAAGGGGGCGGGGTCATCGTCAAAAAAAAGCGCTGCATTCGGTGCGGAGAATGCGCGGCCGCCTGCCCGGTGGACGCAGTCTACCTCGACCATGACACCGAACCCTTCGTCTGCATCCACTGCGGGCGGTGTGTCCCCTTCTGCCCGCATGATTGTCTGGAGATGCGCCCCTCGCCGCGGGAAGCGCAAGCAGGCCCGGAAAAGACCTCCCCGGCAAAGGAGGTGACCCCATGATTCGAGACCATTTCAGAGTCATGCGGGTGGATCTGGCCTCCGGTCGGGGAACCATCGAAGCGGTGGACGGACGGAATACCGTGGCCGGCGGCAGCGGACTGGGGGCTCATCTCTTCAACCGATACGGTCTTCCGGACCGGTCCTGGAACGACCCGGATCAGCCCCTGATCTTCGCCGTCGGCCCGCTCACCGGGTATTTTCCCCTGATGAGCAAGACGGTCTGCGCCTTCAAATCCCCCTACCACGATCAGTACTCCGAAAGCCATGCCGGAGGCCGGTCGGCCCTGGCCCTGCGGTTCTGCGACCTGGACGCCCTGGTGATCACCGGAAAGGCCCCCCGACCCAGTTGCCTGGCGGTCGGCGGTCGGCGCCTGGAGGTCACGGACGCCCATTTTCTATGGGGCCTCGACATTCAACGGGTGGGCAAACGGTTGCGGCGAATGTTTCCGGGCTCCGGCCACCGATCCATTCTGCGCATCGGCCCGGCCGGGGAAAACGGGTCGGCCATGGCCTGCATCAATGTCGACACCTACCGCCATTTCGGCCGCATGGGCGGGGGCGGGGTGATGGGGTCCAAAAACCTCAAGGCGATCATCATTCAGGGAACCGAAACCTTCGATCTGCCCGAGTCCAAAGCCTATCCCAAGCTTTTCCAATCGGTTTACGAAAAGATGACCGCCACCGACATGATGTCCAAATATCACAACCTGGGCACCCCGGTGAACCTGGAGGCGTTGAACGAGCTCAAATGCCTGCCCTGGCGAAACCTCAAGCAGTCCACCGACCCGGCGGTCTCGGGGATTTCGGGCGAGGCATTTGCGGACGAGACCCTGCTTCGCAACACCGCCTGCTCCGGGTGCCCGGTGGGATGCATTCACATCGGATTCGTGCGGGAGCAGTTCGATGATGCCCACCATTTTCTCTACCGGCAGGTCAATTACGACTACGAACCGATCTTTGCGGTAGGCAGCATGCTCGGAATCACCGACAAGTTTCAGGTGCTCTCTCTTCTGGACGAGGTGGAGAAGGTGGGCCTGGATGTGATGTCCGCGGGGGTGGCCCTGGCCTGGGCCACCGAAGCCGCAGAAAAAGGCATCCTCTCCGAAAAAGAAACCCTGGCCCCCCTGGTATTCGGAGACGTGAAGCCCTACGCCGAAGCTGTACATCACCTGGGCCACGGCGCCAATGATTTTTACAAGCTTCTTGCCCGGGGCGCCCTCAAAGCCGCCGACCACTACGGCGGGGCCGATTTCGCCTGCGTTTTGGGCCAGGAGATGGCCGGCTACGCCACCGGCGAGGTCTTCTTCACGGCCCAGTCCCACGGCCTGAGGCATTCCCATCTCGATTCCGGGGGGTATTCCTACGATCAGGTCCACGAAGAAAAAGACCCGGAGGCGGCCGTCGAATTTCTGGTAAAGGATGAGGCCGAACGGGCCTTTCTCACCTCCATGGTCTCTTGTCTGTTTGCCCGCGGCGTCTACAAAAAGGACCTTCTGGCCGAGTGCCTCGATACCCTCGGCTATACCGCCTTGGCCGATAATATGGACGAGACCGGCCGCCGAATTCAGCGCCTTCGCTGGCAAACCCGCCTGGCCACCGGCTATGACCCGGCAGCGGTCCGCATCCCCAAACGCTTTCATGAGGTGGTGACCTGGAAGGGACCGATGGATTCCGAATATATGCAGGCCCTGTCGGACCGATATCGACAAGCCATTATCGACCTGGGTCGGCCTTCGAACGAGGCCGGCCCCCAACCCAACGGAGAAACCCCATGAGCCCCGGATCAATCCCCGAACCGGACCCCGGATTGACCGGCCCGGTCCGGGACGCCGTCGAATACTGGACCGATTTCGTGCAGCGGTCCGTACTGTTTCTGAATATCCTGCGCAAGCGGGGAAACCAGTACCTGGAGACCGTCCAAAAGGGGCAGCCCCCGGTGCTCACCTTCAACTACGAGATCATCATGGACGGCCGGTCCCTGGACCGGCCGGTCAACCATGATCTGGCCCGGATCATTCCGGAGCAAGGCATCCGCATCGATACCGCCAAACGGCCCATGGTGGTCATCGATCCCCGGGCCGGACACGGACCGGGGATCGGCGGCTCCAAACAGGACTCGGAAATCGGGATGGCGCTGCGGGCCGGGCATCCGGTCTATTTTGTGCTGTTTTACCCCGACCCGGAGCCGAATCAGACCTATGCCGACGTCAAGGCGGCCCAGACTCGGTTTATCGAAGAAGTCAGACGCCGCCATCCCGAGGCATCGGAGCCGGCGGTGATCGGCAACTGCCAGGCCGGATGGGCCGTGGCCCTGCTTTCCGCCGACCGGCCGGATGTCACCGGACCGCTCATCCTCAACGGTTCGCCCCTCTCCTACTGGGCCGGGGTGGAGGGCAAAAACCCCATGCGCTACCGGGGGGGCCTGTACGGCGGCATCTGGCTGACCACCCTGCTTTCGGACCTGGGCAACGGCAAATTCGACGGGGCCAACCTGGTGATGAACTTCGAAGACCTCAACCCGGCCAACACCTACTGGACCAAGCAGTACAACGTCTGGGCCCATGTGGACACCGAGGAGGATCGCTACCTCAATTTCGAAAAATGGTGGAACAGCTATTTCACCATGAACGCCGATGAAATCCACTTCATCCTCGAAAACCTGTTTCTGGGCAACCGCCTGGAAAAGGGTCAGGTGGAGCTGGACAAGGGCCGAAAAATCGACCTCAAGAACCTGGAGGACCCGGTGATCGTCTTCGCCTCGGGCGGCGACAACATCACCCCGCCCCAGCAGGCCCTCAACTGGATCGCCAAGGTCTACGGCTCCCTGGACGAAATTCGGCGGTGCGGGCAGGTGATCATCTACCGGGTCCACGGCAAGGTGGGCCACCTGGGCATATTCGTCTCCACCAGCGTGGCCAAAAAGGAGCACAAGGAGTTCATTCGAAACATCGACACCATCGAGTACCTGCCCCCGGGCCTGTATGAAATGGTGCTGGAGGAAAGACCCACACCGGTGGGCGATGAAGGCGAAAGCCTCTCGGTGTCGGATTACATCGTCCGGTTCGAATCCCGGGATATTCCGGATATCCTCTCCTATGATGAAGGACTGGAAGACGAGGAAGCCTTCGGCCCGGTGGCGGTGGTCTCGGAGCTGAACGCCCGGGCCTACCGGACTTTTCTGCGGCCCTGGGTTCAACTGGTGACCAATGAAACATCGGCCAATCTGATGAAACAGCTCCATCCCATGCGGCTCTCCCGGTACGCCTTTTCCGATCAAAACCCCTTCATGGCACCGATTCGAGATCTGGCCCCGACGGTGAAGGAACACCGAAGACCGGTTTCCGAAGACAATCTTTTTCTGGCCGTGGAGCGGACCGTCTCCGCCAATATCGAAGCCGTGCTCAACGGCTACCGGGATGTACGGGACGCCACCCATGAGTTTCTGTTTAAGTCGATCTATGAAAACCCTTGGGTCCAGGCCTTTTTTACACAGCCGCTGGCGGAGCAGCTCGCGGAAACCGAAGACGGCCCTTCTCCTGAAATGGCGGCGGACCGCAAAAAATGGCTGGAAGCGGCCGACCAGGGCGGAATCAAAGAGGGCCTGGTCCGGATCATGCTGGTGATGGCCGACGCCGACCGAATCTTCGACGAACGGGAATTCGAAGTCGCCAAAAAGGTGATTCGAACCAACCAGCGGTTCAAACGGATGAAGGCGGCCGATATTCGGGAGATGGTCAAGGAACAGTCCCGCATCCTTCAAACTCATGAAGCCGAGGCGCTGGCGGCCCTTCCCATTCTCCTACCGACCAAGGAAGACCGAATGGAGGCCCTGGAGATCGCCCACCGCATCGCCGATGCCGACCTGGAGCTGGTGGATGCGGAAAAGGCGCTGATCGACAGGATTCGACAGATTCTGAAGCTCTGATGGATGCCGAGGCCCTGAATCGATATTTGGAGGCGGGGATTTTTTCACCGCTGGACCGGCACTTCGCCCGATTCATCCAGCGGATCGCCGGTGCACCCGATCCGTCGGCGGTCTTGGCCGCGGCCCTGGTGAGCCGGGCCCAACGAGAAGGCCATATCTGCGCGGACCTATCCGAACTGGCGGGCAGCGCTTTAGAAATCGATTCCGAAGATGAGGGTCCGCCGCCCCCCTGTCCCGATCTTCAGCCATGGCTTGCGGCTCTGAACAAATGCAAGGCGGTCGGCGCGCCCGGGGAATACACCCCCCTGGTATTGGATTCGGCAAACCGACTCTACCTTCACCGCTACTGGGAATACCAGGACCGGCTGGCCGCACGGATTCGCCGGCGGGTCTGCGCCGACCCTCCCGAGGTGGACCGGAATCTGCTCCGGGACGGTTTGAAGCGGCTCTTCCCCCAAAAAAACAATGAGCCGGTGGACTGGCAGCAGGTGGCCGCCTATACCGCGGTGACGCACCGGTTCTGCGTCATCTCCGGCGGACCGGGCACCGGCAAGACCACCACCGTGGCCCGCATTCTGTCCCTGCTCTATGAACAGGCCGGTGCCCGGCGGCTCCGGATTGCTCTGACCGCCCCTACCGGCAAAGCCGCGGCCCGGTTGCAGGAGGCGATTCAAGGCAAAACAGAAGACCAGAAATCGGGATCCGACACACCGAAAAAGTCGAACCTTGCGAAAGAAAAGGAGCTGAACGCCTCCACCATTCATCGGCTTCTGGGGGTGATCCACGGTTCTCCTTTTTTTCGGTATAACGCGGACAATCCTTTGCCGGTGGATGTGGTAGTGGTGGACGAGGCCTCCATGGTGGACCTGGCCCTGATGTCCAAACTCGTCCAGGCCCTGCCCGATTCCGCCCGGCTGATTCTGCTGGGAGACAAGGATCAGCTCTCATCGGTGGAGGCGGGTGCGGTCCTGGGCGACATTTGCGGCACGGAAGCGGTGGATGCGTTTACGCCCGCCTTCTGTGAAGACTTGAAACAAGCGGTGGGCAGCACCCTGACCTGCCCGCGAATAGACTCGAATCAACCCGAGATCTGCGACTGCATCGTCCAGCTTCAACGAAACTACCGGTACGACGAAAACAGCGCCATCGGGCCGCTCAGCATAGCCGTGAATCAGGGGAACCCCGAGGCCGCCATCGAAATTCTGCATTCGGATACGACCGGCACGCTGCACCACCACCGGCTGCCCGATTTTCGGGACCTCATTCGCGAAATGCAGGCGGTGGTGATCGATCGCTTTCGCCCCTACCTGAGACAACTGAAGGAACCAGCCCAGGTATTGAAACAGTTCGAACAATTCCGCATTCTCTGCGCCCTTCGCCGCGGTCCCTTCGGCGCCCTCGCGCTCAACCGGATCATCGAGGAGATCCTTCGGGCCGCAAAACTGATTCCATCCGACGGAACCTGGTACCCGGGCCGACCGGTGCTCATCACCGAAAACGATTACGGCCAACGGCTTTTCAACGGCGATATCGGCATCACCCTGCCGGACAAAGACAAGGGAGACGGGCTTCGGGTTTTCTTCCCCGAAGGCGTCCACAAGCCGCCCCGATCCATTAATCCGCTTCGATTGCCGGGCCATGAAACGGTCTACGCCATGACCGTCCACAAAAGCCAGGGGTCCGAATTCGGCCACGTACTGCTGCTCCTGCCCGACCGGGAGTCCCCGGTCCTGACCCGGGAACTGCTCTACACCGGCATCACCCGGGCCAAGCACTC
>JBKHDE010000255.1:0-6677 GCA_046541495.1 Desulfococcaceae bacterium | reverse complement strand
CCGTTCAAATCCTTGATCGAATAGAGACACCGTATGAATACCTCCCGCCGAACAGAATGGTTTTAAAAATCCGGTTGCTTCCGGGATGTTTAAGATTTTGATTTGTCTTGATTTCGGGACTGTATCTGGTATAATTCATCTATTTAAAACCAGTTGGATCATCCTTGATGGGCCTCTTTCTGAACGGTTCGAGGTGGCGCGCTATGAACGCCGAGGCAGGGAACGAAAAATACCGCATCATCCTGGTGGAGGATCATCGCATCCTGAGGGAAGGATTGCGGTCGTTGCTCGCTTCCGTTCCGAACCTGGAGGTCGTGGGCGAGGCCGCCAACGGGCTGGAGGCCATTCGGGCGGTGGGCCATCTCCATCCCGATCTGGTGCTGATGGATCTTTCGATGCCCAAAATGGACGGCCTGGATGCCATCGCCGAGATCAAGAACACCTGTCCGGAATGCAGGGTCCTGGTGCTGACCGTCCACAAGGCCGAAGAATACATCTTTTCGGCGCTCAAAGCCGGGGCCAACGGCTATCTTCTGAAAGACGCCACCCATCAGGAACTCAAGGTCGCTATCGAAAATGTTTTGGCCGACAAAACCTACCTGAGCCCCGGGGTTTCCGAGACCTTGGTGGAATTCTATCTCGACGGGAAGGAGCCGCCCAAGACGGAATCGGTGCTGGGATCGCTCACCCAGCGGGAGCGGCAGATCCTCAAACTGATCGCCGAAGGATACAAGAACAAGGGGATCGCCGATTATCTGTGCATCAGCATCAAAACCGTAGAGAAACATCGGGCCAATCTGATGAAAAAGCTCGATCTTCACAGCGCCTCCGAATTGACCGCCTATGCCCTGGACAGGGGCCTGATCACGAAATAGGTCGAATTTTGGTGTAGGTCCAGGCGGCCCGAATCACCGTTCCCCGTTCGGGGGCCGAGTCGACCTCGAAGACCCCGCCCGAGAGTTCAGCCCGTTCTTTCATCCCGGTGATCCCGAATCCTTTTTCCGAGGCATCGATCTCCCGGAGCCGGTCGGCATCGAACCCCCGGCCGTTGTCGCGCACCGTAAACTCAATCGCCTGCCCCCTTTTTCTCAATTGAATCTTCACCCGGTCGGCCTGGCTGTGCTTGACCACATTATTCATGGCCTCCTGAAGGATTCTGAACAGGATGGTTTTCAGGGAATCGGGCACCTGCGCTTCGGCCAGATCGATATTTTCCTCCACCCGAATATGAGAGTAAACCGCCCGGAACTGCCGGCAGAACCACCCGATGGTGGCCAGAATCCCCAGGTCGTCCAGGATAGAGGGTCTCAGGTTCATGACGATGTTCCGAACCTCCTCGGAGGATTCCTGAAGCAGGGGAATCAGCGCCTTCAATGCATTTAAATAGGTGCCGTCCACCTTTCCATTGAGCTGTTCCAGGGAGGATTCGACGATGAATTTGACGGCGGAGAGGCATTGTCCGATCCCGTCGTGAAGGTCTCCGGCGATCCGCTTTCGCTCCTCTTCCTGAGCGCTGATCAGCCGGGAAGAGAGCGCTTCCAGCTCCCGGGTCCGCTCCTTGACCCGCACTTCTAGTTTGTCCCGGGCTTCCCGAAGGGCGTTTTCCGTCTCCCGTCGTTTTTGCGCCACCTCGATGCTGTAGAGGCCGAAAGCGATGTCGTCGGCCATGTCGGTGAAGAGTTGCTGTTCTTCGGGATCGGCGCTGAAGATCGGGGGCACGGACACAGTCAAAATGCCGTAGGTAGTTCCCTCGTGGATCAGCGAGGCGGACATGCCGCCTCGGCCGTCGTACATCTGGGACACCGGGCAGCTGATGCATTCGGTAAAGGGATCATCGATGGCCAGAAAGCCCGATTCGGTCAGAACCTTGCGGCAGCAGAAGGTCAGTTCGCCCTTTCGAATTCGGTCCAGAATGAGTTTGAGGTCCCCGCCCAGACCGACTTCGGCGCTTTCCATAATGGTGAAGTTTTCATCCAGAAGAATGATCCAGGCGTTGTGGTAGCCCCGGTTTTTCACCAGGCTTTCACAAACGCTTCGAATCAGCGATTTTCGCTCTTTTCCCTGAATGATGAGCCGGTTGACCTCCCGAATGGAATGGAGAACCGCATTGAGGTGTTTGATCCGTTCCTTCTCTTGATTGCAGCTGTCGGGATTCAGGGATTCGTTTTTACGGGGATTGGGTGCCTCGGACATATCGGTTGGGGTATCTACCTATCGGAAGAAGCGTCTCAGTTTTAAACCATCGGTTCTGTCGATAATTCGCTTTTTTTCTATACCTTTTTTAAGACGACAATACAACCGATGAATTCTATGAATTCTTTTCAACAGCGAATGCAGGGGAACGGCCGGCAGAGCCTTTCAGGTCCGGGTGCGAATAAAGGGGAGAAAAGACGGGGATCAAAAAACGGGGCCGTCGATCTTTCGACGGCCCCGATGTGGAAAATTTAATTGTTACCTGTATGCTTATTCACACAGCTCGAACAGTGCCGCAGCACCCATGCCGCCGCCGATGCACATCGATTCCACGCCGTATTTGACGCCCCGCTCCCGCATTCGGTTGACCAGCTGGGCGCAGAGCTTGGCGCCGGTGCATCCCAGGGGATGGCCCAGGGCGATGGCGCCGCCGTAGACGTTGACCCGGTCCATGTACTTGTCGATGCCCAGCTCCCGAATGCAGTAAAGGGCTTGGGCCGCAAAGGCCTCATTGATCTCCCAGAGGCCGATGTCGGAGACCTCCAGCCCGGCCATCTTCAAGAGTTTGGGAATGGCGTACCGGGGTCCGACCCCCATTTCGTCGGCCTTGCATCCCACGGTGGTGTAGTATTTGAGCTTGGCGATGGGGCTCACCCCCAGTTCCTTGACCTTCTCCTCGCTCATCAGCACCGTGGCGGCTGCGCCGTCGGTGGTCTGGGAGGAATTGCCGGCGGTTATCGTGCCGCCGATGGAAAAGACCGGGTTCAGTTTGGTCAGTCCCTCCAGGGTGGTGGTGGGCCGGATGCCGTCGTCGAAATCCTGAAGGAAGGTCTCCTTCCGGTAGGTGCCGTCCGCATTCCGTTTGAATTTCACCGCCGGAGTGGGCACGATTTCGGTGTAGCTCTTGCTCTTCAGGGCCTCGGCCGCCTTCATCTGGGAATTGTAGGCGAACGCGTCCTGGTCTTCCCGGGAGACCTCATAGCGCCGGGCCACGTTCTCGGCCGTGATCCCCATGGACACATAGAGATCCGGATGCTGCCGGGAGTAGTCGGGATCAGGGCGGGGCAGGTTGCCGCCCATGGGCACGAAGGTCATCGATTCCACCCCGCCGCCCATGGCGATGTCGGACCAGCCGGCCATGATCCGCATGGCGGACTGAGCGATGGCTTCCAGACCCGAGGCGCAGAACCGATTGATGGTGGCCCCTGAGACCGTTTCCGGAAAACCGGCGATCTGGCTGGCCACCCGGCCGATGTTGAGGCCCTGTTCCGCCTCGGGAAAGGCGCATCCGATCATGACATCGGCGATCTCTTTTTTGTCCAGTCCGGGGACCTTTTCCACCGCCGCGTTCAGGATAAAAGAGAGGAGCTCTTCCGGCCGGGTATCTTTAAACGCCCCCTTGTTGCGTCGGCAACCGGGGGTTCTGACTGATGAAACAATATATGCATCTCTCATGGTAAGATCCTCCTTGATCTTATTTTGATCTATAAGGGTCCGGAATTTAGTTTCTGAGGGGCTTGCCGGTCTTCAACATATGTTCCACCCGGGCCTGGGTCTTTTCCTCTTTCCAGAAGTCGACGAAGGCGTCCCGCTCCAGTTTGAGGATGAGGTCTTCGTCCACCCGGCTGTTTTTCTTGACCTGACCCCCGCTGATGACAAAAGCGATCCGTTTGGCCAGAAAGGCGTCGTAATCGGTGATGAAGTTGCCGCTTTTCATGTTGAAGATTTCGGCTTGAACCATGCCCTGGGCCGCCTGGCCGGTGACCCGAATCTGCCGCTTCACCGGCGGCTGATAGCAGGCGTCCACCATCCGCAGGACCTCTTTTTTGGCCTCGCCGATGAGGTGATCCCGATTGAAAACGATGCGGTCCTCGGGTCCAAGAAAGCCGTTGGAACGGGCTTCGGCGGCCGAGGTGGAGATTTTGGCCATGGCGATGGACTGGAATACCGGCAGAAAATACTTGGCCAGGTCGGCGTCGGTGACCGCATCCGGAATCGTGGTGATGAATTTTTTCCAGAGATTGGTGCAGCCGCCGCCGGCCGGAAGCAGACCGACCCCGATCTCCACCAGGCCCATGTACAATTCGGAATGGGCCACGATCCGGTCCGCGGCCAGGCAGACCTCGCATCCGCCGCCCAGGGTCAGGCCGAAGGGTGCGGCCACCACTGGAAAATTGGCGTACCGGGCCCGCTGCAATCCATCCTGGGCCAGTTTGAGAAAGTCATCTATTTCGGAAAATTTTCCTTCCCGGGCCAGCCCGGCCATATAGGCCAGGTCGCCGCCGGCGGAAAAAGCGCCGGGCATGCCGCCGGCCTGGTTGCCGATCACCACGCCCACGCCGTTTTCTTCCACGTAATCCATGGCCTCGGCCATGAACTCGACGATCTCCCGATTGATGGCGTTCATCTTGGTGTGGAACTCACAGCAGAAGACCCCGTCGCCCAGATCGATGAGAGATGCCGATTTGCAGGACTTGACCGTTTTGCCGGCCGCCTTGAGCAGTTCCAGAGAGATGAGGTTGTCGCTGGTCTCGATCGCCCGATAGGATTTGCTGGCGAAGTTATAATAAAACCGGGTTGCGCCTTCGGTCTTGTAAAAAGAGGTGTTGCCGTCGGCCAGCATCTGTTTGACCTTTCGGGGCACCGGAATGCCTTCATCCTCCATTCGATCAACGGAGCGTTTCACGCCGATGGCGTCCCAGGTTTCAAAGGGGCCCATTTCAAAATTGTAGCCCCATTTCATGGCATTGTCGATTTCCACGATGGAATCGGAGATCTCGCCCACCCGGTTGGCCGCATAAATCAGGGAATAGGCCATGGTCTTCCATGCAAAGCGGGCGCCCCGGTCGTCGCCGTAAAGGATCGCCTTCATCTTGTCGGGCAGGGTCTTGGCCTTTTTGGCTTCGGCCAGACAGGGGAATTCAACCTTGTCGTAGGTTTCATATTCCAGGGTATCGAGGTTGATCACCTTGCGGATCTTTTTCCACTCCGGGGTAAGCTCGGTTTTGTAGAACCCGGCACCGGATTTTTTACCCAGCAGCCCCTTTTCGATCATCTTTTCCACGAAATCGGGCAGAATGAAGCTGTCCCGTTGTTCGTCATCCGGAACCAGTTCATGGGTGTTTTTGGCCACATGGGCCAGGGTGTCCAGACCCACCAGGTCGGAGGTTTTGAACATGGCGGTCTTGGGCCGTCCCAGGGGCGGTCCGAAGAGCGCGTCGACTTCCGGAATGGTGAGGCCGTCTTCGACCATGATCTGCATCGCCTTGACGATCCCCTGAACCCCGATGCGGTTGCCCACGAAATTGGGGGTGTCCTTGGCCCAGACAATGCCTTTACCGAGATACCGTTCGCCGAAATCGGCCATGAACTCCAGGATTTCCGGTTTGGTCTCCTGGCCCGGAATGATCTCCAGAAGCTTCATGTATCGGACCGGATTAAAAAAGTGAGTTCCCAGAAAGTGTTCCCGGAAGCCCTGACTCAGGCCCTCGGACATTTTATGGAGCGGAATGCCGGAGGTGTTGGAAGAGACGACGGCGTTTTCCTTGCGGACCCCGTCCACCCGTTTGAAGAGGCTCTGCTTGATCTTGAGGTTTTCCACCACCACCTCGACGATCCAGTCGCAATCGCCCAGTTTGTCGAAATCGTCTTCCAGATTGCCGATGGAGATGCGAATCGCATCCTTTTTGTTCATGATCAGGGCCGGGCTGGCTTTGAGCATGGTGTCCAAACCCTGTTTGGCGATGCGGTTTCTGGCCTCGGGATTGTCCTTTTCCTCTTCTTTCAGGTCCGGAGGGAGGATATCCATTAAAAGGGTCTCCACGCCGGCGCTGGCCAGCAGCGCGGCGATGCCGCCGCCCATGACGCCGGAGCCGATCACTGCCGCTTTTTTGATCTTTCGAACCATAACTACCTCCTCGATAGAATGTTGTTGAATCAAAAATGAATGAGTATTCATTCATTTAGCAAACCGAATGATCTCCTGTCAAGGAAAAACCCTCGACACGGTGGGAAAAAATATTATTGAAAAATTAGTTATACAAAATCAAATATTTGATAAAAGAAACTGAAAGAACCGGTACGGTGTGCTCGAATTCGCACAAAGAAAATACAGGCTGAATGCAGGTCCGGACCCCTGATGCGATTTGGGTTTTCGAGGGAGAGGGAAAGGTGAACAAAGGGTTAATAAAATAGAGTAAAATGAATATGGACGCGGAAAAGATCGATTCGCGGAAGGGAAAACGGCTCGATAAATGAATGGATATTCATAGGCGATCGTGCCGCCGCCTTATTGAATTCCAAGCGTTTTTCCAGGTGACCGGCCGGGTTGTCCGATAGGTTGATCCTCCGATTCCCGGGCTTCCTCCTGTCTGCGGCGCTCTTCTTCAGTGGGCTCTATTCCGAGCGGTTCCCGCTTGGGTTGGACGAATATGGATTTATCATCGGTATCGCTTCTATTGAATTGCTCTTCCTCTTCCTCTTCC
>JBKHDE010000254.1:0-6694 GCA_046541495.1 Desulfococcaceae bacterium | reverse complement strand
CATCCAGGCCATCCTGATTCAAAAATTGCACAACCCCGGCCCGGGGCTTATATTAACTTCCGTGATTAAATCAAAAAGGGTTGAAATAGGTATGAATCCACTTCAAAAAAAAGAACGCCCAAGCAAAAGCGAGCCCTTCTGGCGCCGAAAAAACCTGGCGGAGATGACCGAGGAAGAATGGGAAGCGGTCTGTGACGGCTGCGGTCGATGCTGTCTGCACAAACTGGAAGACAAGGAAACGGGGGAGATCTCATACACCGGCATCGCCTGCCGGCTGCTGGATATCGACCGTTGCCGTTGCAGGGACTATTCCAACCGAACCGCGGAAGAAAACGTCTGCCTTACCATGACCCCCCGGAACATCGACGCCTTTCCCTGGCTGCCGAAAACCTGCGGCTACCGGCTGCTGTTCGAAGGCAAAGAACTGCCCTCCTGGCATCCGCTGGTGACCGGTGATCCCGAATCGGTGCATAAAGCCGGCATTTCCCTGAGAAACAAGGCGGTTTCCGAAGCCTTTATCGACACCGAGGACCTGAGGCCGTTCATTATCGACATCGATTTTTAGCGGGTGGAGGATCGTGTCCCATACGAGATTGAGGCCGGCGTATCCCTGCCGGTAGGCACCACGCGGCGCCTGGCCGCCAAGGTGGCGGTGGAGGTCACCGAATTACTAAGAAATATCCACCGCCTCCTGACACCCCCGGCAGACCTTCCGATCCCCGACCGTTTCCATTTTCGACGGCATGGTCGGCTCTCCGCACCGGTCGCACGGCTTTGAGGGCTCGATTCTGGCTTTTTGCGGCGGTTCTTCTTCCACCGGGGTCATGGAAAAAAGGGTTTCGGCCGGCATTTCCAGCACTTCGCAGGCGCGTTGGAAATGGCGCTCGTCGAATTCTTTCCGTTCCGTCTCTGTGGCTTCACCGGCCATGACTTTGCGGAGCAGAGCGAAATGGGACTCATCCGGTGAAAAGGCTTCCGGGTTCATGGATACCCGCACGCCCCGGCCGGTGTTTCGGCTGAACAGGGTCAGCCCCATTTTTCCGTAATCTTTGTAGATGAAATTGCCCTTGCCGAAGGTGCAGCCGGTCAGCACCTGAACCGCATCCGCCGAGCAGGCGTCGGTTTCCACGATAGCCACCACTTCCTCGTCCTCGGCCCGGTTTTCCTGAAGCCATTCCATCGCGGTTTTGGCGGCCCGATAGCCGATGGACAAGCCGGGGCACAGATGCCCGTGAAAGGCTTCGCATTTCTTAAAATCCGCGCTGTTCATGATCTCTTTGGCATTCATCATCTTTCTCCTGTGGTTCATTTTCTGTCAATCCGGCGTTGATCATCGTTTCGGCCATACCTGCATGAGAGAGGCCACCCGAAACGGTGATCATGGCCGTCAATCCGAAAACGGCATCGGCTGTCCGATGGGGCCGAAGGCCGCTTCCATTTGGGTGTAAACGGGCTTGCCCACCAGAAAGGTATAGATCTCATCCGCCTTCTGTGTCGGATTGATGTCTTTAAACCGTTCGGGATACAACACTTTGCCCATGGCATAGGCATCGGTCACAGCCGTGCCGATGTTGGTGGCGTAGTAGTTGAAAGGGAGCAGGCCGTAAATTCGCCGGGTCTGAAATGCTTTCAGGGATTGGTAAAAACTCGGTTTTTTCCGGTAGTCCGCCGCCACCAGGTCCGATCCGCCGCCGTCGACGAAGATCACCTCCGGATCGAGGGCCAGAATCGTCTCCTTGTCCACAAACAGATGACCGCCGATGCGGGATTTGACCGCCTCGGCCGCATTTTCGGCATGAATCCAGTCCAGTGGGAAATAATATTGCTCCGTACTCTCAATCCCCTGCGCACCCCGGTGGCCGATGCCGCCCACATAGGCGCTCGGTCGCTCCGATTTCGGAATATCCGCCGTGCGGCCTCGAAGGTCTTTTCTCAAGGTCTGAATGTAATCGATCACAGCCTCGGCCCGGGCTGCCCGGTCGAGAATGGCTCCGGCGGTTTTCAGGGATACGAAAACCGCTTCGTCAAAGGTGGTTGATTCGCCGTAACTGAGGACTACCACCGGAATTCCCAGTGTTTGCTGCACTTCGTCCGCCAGGGCCGCCTCCATATAGGTGACGAAGATCACTTCCGGATTTACCGCCAGAATCGCCTCCAGGTCCGGTTTTTTGTTGATGGCGGCAGGTCCGCCGGGGCCGATTCTCGGCAGATTCACAAGATCCGGGTGGGCGACCCGGTAGGGGCGGCCGTGGGGATGGCGTTTTTCCATCTCCTCCACCCCCGCCACCCGGTCCAGGGCCTGAAGATAGACGATCAGACGCAGCGCGCCCGGTCCGAGGCAGATGATCCGGTCCGGATTAAGGGGCGCCCGTATCCGCCGGCCCGCCATGTCCGTTACCGACACCGTATCCGCGGATACGGTCCCGATAATTCCAAGAACCGCCAAAATAACACCGATCATCCCGATCCGCATCTGCTTCATCGCACACTCCTTTACTTTTCTTATCCTAAAGGGACCACCACCCGATGCGCGCCGATCTTCCGAAGGGTCACTTCCACCCCATAGACCTCGCCGATGATCTCCGGAGTCAGTTTTTCTTTGGGAACCAAGGCGTGAACCCGGTTGTCTTTCAAAAACAGAAATGCGTCGGCATATCGAAGGGCCAGATTGAGATCGTGGATGGCCACGACGGCGGACAGCCCCTGTCCGGTGACGATCTCGCGCACCAATCCCATCACCTCCAGCTGATTTTTGAGGTCGAGATTGCTGGTGGGCTCGTCCAGCAGCAGCACTCGGGGGGATTGGGCCAAGGCCCGGGCGATCACCACCTTCTGCACCTCGCCCCCGCTCAAATCGGCGACCGGCCGCATTGCGAGCCCCTCCAGACCCATGCGGCCCAAAATATCCTCCACCACCGCGTGGTCGCTATCGGACAGGGTCCATCCCATGTGGGGCCTTCGGCCCAGCAACACCGACTCATAGACGTTGAGCTGCGTATCCGGATGCCGCTGGGGTACATACCCCATGCGCCGGGCCACTTTTCGGCGGTCCATTCGCAGAAGATCCTCATCCTCCAGAAGCACTCGTCCTTTCTGCGGATGCAGCACCCGGTTGAGACACTTGAGCAGGGTCGATTTGCCGGCCCCGTTCACGCCGAGGATCCCCAGAATTTCTCCGGAATGGAGGGGGAAACGGATATCCGCCAGGATGGGATGGCTGTTGTAGGAAAACCGAATGCGGTCCACCTCCAGAATCATCGATACCCCCGCAGAAGCAGGTAAAGAAACATGGGCGCCCCCAGGAAGGAGGTGACCACGCCCACCGGGAGCCCCCCGGAGCCGATCAGAATTCGGCCCACCGTATCCGCGGCCAGGAGCAGGATAGCCCCGAGAACGGCGGAAAAGGGCACTAGCAGCCGGTGGTCCTCCCCCGCCAGCCGCCGCGCCATGTGCGGAGCGATCAGGCCCACAAAGGCGATGACTCCGTGAAAGGCGGTGGCCAACGCCGCCACCAGCGCGGCCGCGGCCATTCCCTGAATTCGAACCCGCTCCACATGCACTCCCAGCCCTTTGGCGGTATCTTCTCCCGAGGCCAGGGCATTGAGGTCCCATCGCAGTACCGTCAGATACACCGACGTCAGAACCACGGCCCCGGACAACAGCCCGATCTCCCGCCATCCGGAGCGGGCTACATCCCCGAATGTCCAGAAGACGATGGCCGCCAGTTGGGTTTCAGTCGCCACATACTGAATCAGCACCGTGGCCGATGCGAACAGGGAGGACATGGCCACCCCGGCCAGAATCACCGATTCGGGGGAGAGCCGCCTCAGACGGGCCAATACCAGAATCACCAGGGTGGCCGCCATCGCCCCGGCAAAGGCGGCCGCGGTGGTGGACAAAACCTGTGCTCCGAATAAAACCACCGAAGCGGCCGCCCCGAAAGCGGCCCCCTGACTGATCCCCAGGGTGGAAGGCGACCCCAGGGGGTTTTTCAGAATGGACTGGATGGACAACCCGGACAGGGACAACCCCCAACCCACCACCACCGCGGCGATGATTCGAGGCAGCCGAATGTTCCAGATCACCACACCGGATGTTCCCTGAGCATTCCCTGTCAGGGCCTGCACTACCCGCATCGGATTCAGTTCATAGGCCCCGTGGGTGAGGGCGATCATCGCCAGAAAAAGGCCGGCGGTCGTCAGACCCGCCATCAAAAGCATTTTCCGGTGGACCCGCCGGCGGTACCGGGCGGTGATGGAAGTCGCGTGCAGATTCATCCTACCGGTTCTCCTCGAACAGGATCTTGTGGTCGACCAGGTGCATGCCGGCAATGCGGCCTTTGACAACTTTCTGGTCTCCGAAAATGGATACCAGGAGCCAGGCGTTTTCCCCTTCGGGTTCCATCCGGTCCACCGATTCCATGATCAGTTCTTCCCGATCCTCCTTGATCAGGTACGCATTGGCTTCACACATTGAAACACCTCCTTGAGTTTTTCGCCCACCGCCGCCTGGACCAGATGCGGCATCGGTTCCCTTTGAACCCCCACGATCTCGATATTCTCCTGAGACAGCGGCAACAGGATTTTGAGCGCCGGGCAGGAAGTCACCGCCTCGGCGATTTGCGGGGTCACCTCCCCGAGCATGGCATTGGCCCAGGAGACGGCGATGGGTCCGACAACGACATCCGCCAGCGCCACCGTTCGGCAGATGGCGTTTTCTCCCGAAGCCCCCCGGTTGGCCCCGGCCTTGAGCATTTGGGCCGTGGCGATGGTGTTCACCCCCAGAGCGATCAGGTCCGCCGATTCGCCGTAGGCCTCTTTGATGTACTTGATCAGGGTCGCGCCGATGCCGCCCCCCTGGCCGTCTATGATGCAGATGGTCTTCTTCAATTTGCTACCTGATGATTCCTTTGATTCATTTAATAATTTTCGCCCAAACAAAAAAAGCCACCAAGGATCTTTTCGTTCTGAAAAGAAAACCTTCGTGGCTTTTTGATTTCTTTTGAAACCACCGCGACCGGTGATTTCAAGCAAGCCCGTCTCTTAGAGGGCGATCGGGCCGGGTATTTTGTATTTGTCTAGTCTATCGTCAGCGGCTTCTGCCGTTGTGTTGCAATCTTTTTAATCGATTCGGGTGAAAAAGCCAAGTGTTTTCTTTTGAAAAAAACGTTGGGTATCAGGTCTTCCAGGCAGCGAGTCCGAACACCAGGATACCTGCCGAAGGCATCACCAACGCTTCAGATGACTCCATGGCCCACAGGGTTGCGCCGGTGACGGCACACCAGAGAAGCGGGATGATCAGTAAAGTCCAATGGGTTTTCTTGTCGACGACCAGAAGAACCCCCAAGGTGGCGAGCACGGTCGGATCGGGGGCGACGCCGAAAAGTTCGGCCTCGACCCATGGTCTGCCGAAAACCGGCCGAATCAGGGGCTGAATAATCAATGCAAACAGAAAAAGGGCGATACCGCAGCGCCTGAAAAGCGGCCTGGATGAATGCATTTGCAGCCGGTTCCGAAGGGTGCCTGTCCGGATGAGCAGAAGGGCTTCCAGGGTGAAGCCGACGGCGAAATAGCCAGCGGCCCAGTTAATGCTTCGATACCACATCCAGTGGAACCCCCAGGCGACCCACAGCCAACAAGCCGCCAGAATCAGGGAAATCCAGCGTTCCTGTCTGTCATCGCTTCCCAGCAGCCATAGAATGGCGATACCGAGCGCAAGCCCCGGGATTTGCGCGGGCCAGATACTGCGGTGATAGAGTTCAAACAGCCGGTAGTAAGTCTGCGGCGAAAAAAGAAGGAAGTCCGACAGGCTGTAGGACCACCATGCGTTCATCAGAGGTCCTCGACATGTGCGATAATTCGTTTGCGAAATTTTTCATCCGGCAGTCGGCCGTGCAGAGCCCCCATATTTTCCACCACATGGTTGACCTGCCGGGTCGCGGGGATGGCGCAGGTGACGGCGGGATGGGAAATGATGAACTTGAGCAGGATTTGCGCCCAATTTTCACAATCGATTTCGGATGCCCACTCCGGCAGGGGATGGCGTTTGACATAGTCGATCAGCTGGCTTTGGCGAAACGGGCGATTGATGATGACCGCCATGCCGCGATCTTTGGCCAGCGGCAGAAGCCGCTGTTCAGCCTCCCGGTCGAGCACGTTATAGGTGATCTGAACGAAATCGAGGGGCCGGGTGCGCATGATTCGTTCAAATTCATCATGCCGGCGGCCGTGGCTGGTGGTGATCCCCACATAGCCGAGCCGGCCCGCCTTTTTTCTGGCAAAGAGGGTTTTCAGGTGCGCTTTCCAGGAGAGAAGATTGTGAACCTGCAAGAGATCGAAACGCGGCACGTTCCACTCCTTCAGAGATTCTTCTATTTGTGAGGGTCCTTCTGAGTCGAAGGCCGTCCACACCTTGTCTGCGGAAAAAACCTGAGATGTTCGGTTCAGTTTTTCGAGGCCATATCCGATCACTTCCCGAGAAGATCCGTACATGGGGGAGGAATCGATCATTCGGCCGCCGGCCCTGAAAAAGTGATCCATAACCTGTGCACAGGTATCGCGCGCCACAGGATCGAAACCGACATTGAAGGTGATCCAGCTTCCCAGTCCGATCGCCGGCACTCGTTCACCGGTGGAGGGGATCGACCGGGTGTGGATGGATTTTTCCTGAGAGGCGCCGAGGCCGAAAGAGGGAA
>JBKHDE010000253.1:0-6728 GCA_046541495.1 Desulfococcaceae bacterium | reverse complement strand
GCCATTCAGTTCACTCTCTTCATCGGCCGTTTCAGCAACTATTTTTAATTGTCTATTTGAGTTGTCTATTTTAATTGTCTATTTTAGTTGACCAGGGCGATCTCCTTCAGCACCTTTCCCCGTTTATCGGTGATCGCCAGTTTATGGCCGATATTGGCCTCCTTATAGGCGATATCGGCCAACCCCAATCCGTTGCGGACGACCTGGGTCAGGGTCTGACCCGATTCACTGGCCAGTTCCTGCAATTGTTTAAATACCGGTTCCGGCAGATTGACGTTTAATCGTCTCATCTTGGTCTTTTCCATAGGGTGTCACTCCTTCCATCCGCTTTCGCATCACGGATTCGTCGATATTCAGCCGCCCCGTATGCGGGCGCCCCAATCATTCCGCCCCATGAGGATTCCGGGCGGCTGTGATACTCATCTTTTACCTATACGATAATCATGGAAAAGGTCAAGATCAATCCGCAGGCGCGGACCCGTTTACGCGGATCCCGAAACCAGCTCGAGCACGGCGATCTCCGGATAGCAGTTGAACCGGATCGGCAGGATCGACCAGCCGATGCCTCTGGAAATAAAGATGGGAATAACGGAACGGAATCCAGCGGTACATGGTCTTCCATCAAATCACCGGTGCCGGCCATCCAGAGCCGCTGACCGTTTCGGGTGAAACAGACCGCTTTTTTGGAAAGGTCCTGGCCGGTGCGCCGAAGCCAGAACCGGGACCGATCCCCGTCCGCCCAGTGGTCGTGATTGCCGAGCACGGAAAAAACCCCGCCCGGGGCCCGAAGGTGAGACAAGAGCGGCCATACCCGATCGATCTGACGGGACGAATCGCGAACATCCACAATATCGCCGGTGCAGATGGTGACATCCCTCGGAATGCGGTTGGCCCGCTTCACCACCGATTGCAGAAATTCCAGAGAAACCAGAAATCCGTAATGAAGATCGGTGAGGTGAACCAGCCTGAACCCATGAAAGGCCCCGGGCAGGCGCGGCACCGGAATGCGGTAGGTGTTGACCAGTACGATTTGGCGCTCGATCCACAGCGGGTAGGATGCCAGCAGGGCGGCACCGCCGAGGGTCAGGGTGAAGCGGGTGAGGAACTTGCGGCGGTTCATTAAAAGCTGTTCAGACCTTTGCTGCATAGAACTTTATCTTACCCGCCAGCCTCTTTGCAAGATGCGGGCTGGCCGAACCCAAACATTCTAAAATCCTTTTGGCTTCTTCCCGATAACGGAGGATTTTGGGTTTGCGCCAATGAACGGGCGGGGGCTGCAGGTTGGTGATGCGGTCCGCGAGCTTGACCATCCAAATTTCACGGGGCTGCTCCTGTATTCTCGCCAGGCTGTCCGCCATTTGAGCCTCTTTGGAAGGCAATCGGTTGTCTTTGGTGAGGGCGAGCACACCGGCCGCTACCGGGTCCCCGAACTGTTCCTTCAAAGCCTGGTAGGTGGTTTCAGTATCCTCCAGGGTATCATGCAGCAATGCACACTGGACCGCCAAATCCGGATTCCGAATGGACGAATCCACCGCCAGCGTATGCATGATCTCCATGGCCACGTTGGCGATATGATGAATGTAGGGCAGCGGTGAGCCCGGCACCAGCTGCCCCAGGTGGGCGCGAGAGGCAAAATTCCATGCAGAAATGTATTTATCCGGATTCCATACAGCCATGATGCACCACGAATACCATCAGGCACTGCCCGGCGGCACCATGCATTTCTCTTTTTCTTCTTCGGTCAACTCCTCGGCTTTTTTCAAATCCTGCAATCGGCAGACATATTCGACGCCCTGACTGTCTTTGACATAGACATAATTCTCATCTTTTTTCTTTGCGTTCTCGTCGCTCATGGGTCCTCCATATTAAAATACTAGCTGTCAACGGGCGTACAGCATCGCCCGATTCATTTCCAATATCATTACAATGAACATTTTTCCTTATCTGTGCAAGCGGAAAGTCGAAAGAACCTCGTTTTTCAATCGATTAGAACCCCTTGAATGATCCGGTGCAAGAATTATGTTGTGGATTCAAAGCCGATCATTCTCACTTTTTCGAAGGGGAAACACCATGAACATATCCGACATTTTTCAGCATGACGAAAACTACCAATCCATCATGAAGCGCCTTTTTGAAGCCTCTCTGGAGGAATCCTTCAATGCCGTTATGATCACGGAGGCGGGGCTCGGGTATCCCATCATCTATGTCAACCCGGCGTTTTCTCAGATGACCGGGTATGCCCCGACCGAGGTCATCGGAAAAACCCCCGCCATCCTTCAGGGCCCGGAAACCGACCCGGACGTTCTGGCCCGGCTGAATCAGGATCTGGCCCAAGGCAACCTGTTTCACGGCCGGGCGGTGAATTATCGAAAGGACGGATCCAAATTCATGATGGAATGGAAAATCGCTCCCATTCGCAATGACGAAGGGCGGGTTTCCCATTTTCTGGCCATTCAGAGAGACGTCAGCGGCAAATAGCCCCGGCGATCAGGAGGCCCCGTTATGCGCATCGTAAACATCCGGGAAAGCACCGCCTCCATCGCCTCGGAGGTCCGCAACGCCCCCGCATGGCGGGCACCAGTTCGCCCTCAACATCGCCGCGGGGCTCGGGCTGGGCGGCAACGAATCTTATCCCCACGTCTTTGCGCCCTTCGGCGGATTTGCGGACGGCACCCCCATCCAAAACAGCCGGTGGCCCTGCCGGAAATCCCGGGCATCGGCTTTGAGGACAAGGCCGATTTGATGGACCTCTTCCACCGCCATTTGCCTGAACCGATGCGACATCGATCTTTTTTCTTGACTTTTCGAGCGTGCTTCGCCTAATCCAGAATAAACTTCACGAGATTCGACTCGATCAGGGCAAACCAGACCGCAAGGCTGGGACGCAAAACCACCGGTCCATGCAGCGCGTGGACAGCGGGGTCGCCGGGCGAACCCTTCTTTTTTCATTCCATGGCTTTCCTTCCCGGCCCCGGGTCTGACGGACCGAATACAAAGCGTTTCAAGTGAACCGTTTCCGACCCGGACCGCAGCGGTTCAGGCAACCAAGCACCCGGAGGTTCGGGGGCTGAAATCGCGATGTACCGTTGACGGATGAGAAACTCAAGCAGATCGACGCCCAAATCCGCCACGTTGAAAAAGAATTTGATGCCGAGCGGGGCAACCTGCGGCAGACCAAACTTCGGCTGGACGAATACAAACGAAAAATCGACCGGGAACAGAATATCGCCAGAAAGATGGCGGCGGAGAATCAATACAATTATCAGTTGCAACAATACAACGCCCGCAAGCGGCATTACGATCAGAAAAAAAGAGAATTCAATGCGAATCGAAACCAATACGCATCCGAAAAATACAACTACCGGTCCCGGAGCCGTCAGGCCCATACCCGATCCTTCACCGTCACCCTCAAGGACCGGTCCACCATGCCGGCCCACCTGGTCGCCCTGAGCGCAGATCATGACCTGGCGCTTCTGAAACTGGACCGGTGCATTGAAAGCCCGTATCTTTCTCCCCGAAACACAGAGCGCCTTTCTCAGGGTCAGAGCGTCTATGCGGTGGGCAGCCCCTTAGGAATCCGCGATACCGTCAGCTCCGGCGTGGTGTCGGGTTTCGATGACTATTATGTTCGAACCAATGCCCATATTTATCCCGGAAACAGCGGCGGACCGCTGATCGATGAAGAAGGAAACGTGATCGGCATCAACACCCTGAAAGTGCTCACCCGAAATTTCGAAGGGCTCGGTTATGCCATCGATATTCGAACGGCCATGCGGGAATTCCGGTCATATTTGGGGAAATGAGCGGAAGTCAGTGTTTTAATTTGGCGATTTCCATGATGGCAAATGGGATTTGAGCCCCAATGGCCTCCAAGGTGTTGGCGTTGATGACGATGGTCTGCATGTCAAAGGGGAGGGTTCGAGAGGGGATCTCCGCCGGTTTCTTCCCTTTCAACACCTGATCGGCCATTTGCGCCAGGTTTTTTCCCACCGCCGAATAGCTCGAGACGATGCCGATCAGGGCCCCCGCCTCCACCATCTGTTCCAATGCGCCGTAGGTCGGGATTTTGCGGGCGTTGAGGGCGGGCAGAATGGTGCCGACATGGCTCACGATAAAGCTGTCGGAGGGAAGGTAGACCAACTCCGGCTGCTGGTCCGCGAGCGCAGCGACGGCGGACCCGACGGCTTCGGGCGAATCCACCGGTTGACCGACCACTTTGACGCCGTCCGCGGCAAAAAGATCCCCGAGTTCTTTTAGAGCTATCAGAGAATTCTGCTCCTTGGGATTGTATAAAATCCCGATCCGGCGGTAAGGACCGATCTTCTGAATGAGTGCGAACTGATCCTCATAAGAAATGGCATGGCTGACACCGGTGACGTTGTTCTCGGATGATTTCCAGCCGTTGATGAGTCCGGATTTCACCGGATTGGTGACGATGCCGAACAGGATCGGCACATCCTGGATCTTTTCGGCCGCTCGAAGGCTGGCGGTGGTTCCGAAGGTGTAAATGAACCGAAAGGGCTGCGGGTCCAATGTGTTCAGGAATTGATCCAGCTTGGCGATATCCTGGGCTGCATCGAACTCCGTCAGTTCGAGGGTGTACCCCATCTCCCGAAGACCTTCCTTCATCCCCTGACCGCATTCGGTTTCCCCGCGCCAATAGATGAAGAGTGCTCGAACCGGATCGGCTCCCGATGCGGTTCCTGCGACGGAAAACACCGCCGCCAATATCCATATTAGTATTTTTCCTTTCATTCGAACCTCTTTCTTTTTCTGTTGGGTTTGTGGAGTGAGTCATCCCGGCCGAAATCAAATTATCATGAGCGCCCCGGCATAGCAAGTATCCCGAACCATAGACCTGTTCTCCTGAGAAACGCCTTTTGGGTTCGAACCTTCGTTCCCCTTATTTTGTAAAAAATTCACCTATTCATTTTTTTGTTGCATTAACTAAACTAATTGTACTATAAAATAAACAAAGACAACCTATCAGAGGTGAAAGCGATAATGTCCAATTCCAAATTTGAATCCTTTATGAAACGCGTGTGCGAAACCACCGGGTTGAATTCTCAAACCGAGTTGGCTTCTACCTTGAAAGTGAGTCGATCCACGATCACGCACGCCAAAAACAAGGGGGAGGTTCCGGAGCGATGGATTTGGAAATTATCCCGCGCCTTCGGGCTCAATCCCGAATGGCTGGAATCGGGCGCCGGAGAACCTTTTCAGCCGAGGGATACAGTAGATGGATTTATGAAGGTCCCCAAAGTGAGGGCGCGGCTGTCGGCCGGGGGAGGCTCTTTTGAGGTGGCCCATGAAGTGGAAGACTTCTTCATGTTCCGCACCCAATGGCTGAGAAAAAAAGGCACCCCCGATACCATGGTGCTGATGACCATCAACGGCAACAGCATGGAGCCGGAATTATACGACGGGGATATCGTGCTGGTGGATCAGTCCCAAACCAAAATCTATGCGGGGGCGGTGTATGCGGTCGGCATCGAAGACACCATCATGGTCAAACGTCTCGAAAAGCTGCCCAACAAGCTGGTTCTTCGCAGCACCAACCCCAGCTATGATCCCATCTATCTGGATGGCGATGAACGCGACACGGTTCGAATCATCGGAAAAGTCACCTGGCTTTGCAGAAGCCTGAACTGAAAGGAGGCACCCATGCATCACTCTCTTTATATTGAACTGACCATCGTTTGCGTATCCTTCATCGTGGCCTTGATCGCCATCTGGCGTCTTCATTTCGGGGAGCAGTACATTCAAAAGCTCGAAGCCGAAAACGCGGCCCTGCATCAGCAATTGGACGAATTCCGGGGGCAATTCAGAGAGATCGGCAACGGCCTGGGGCTGCGGTATTGCGGGGCTCGGCCGGAAAGAGGCTGGACTGGGGGCGGCAAAGGATTGATTCGAAAGTGCGCCTGAAGCGGAGAAGCCCCACCCCTTGAAAAAGGCGCCGTGTAAATTCATCCCGGTCACCTTGGCTTTGCTTAATCATGCTTGTCGTCAATCGCCCCAGGTGCATCCCCAGGGCGCGATGATGGCCGTACAGGACCACGGTGGAAAGAATCATCAGCAGCGCGCCCAGACTCAAGCGCCTTTGATCCATAGCGCCTGGAGATGTTCGCTGAATTCGCTTTCTTTCCGGGTGAGGTGCAGCAACCCGTTGATGCGCCCGCCGGTATCCGTGAGGGGCGCGAAATAAGAATAGACCCGCCGGTCCGCGATCCGACCGTATTCCCCCCTGCTTTCGCCGTCCGCGGCCGGCTCGGTCAGCCGGTCCCGTTCGGGTTCCGGGTCGGCCAGCCCCAGGGTGAAGAGTTCCTCGCCGTTTTTATCATAGACATAGGCGCTGTAGACCGTATGACACAGACAAATTAGCACATGTGTCGTTTAGACACAATAAATACGGGCTTGCCAAACCCCGTCTCCAAATTGCGTATTGCTAATATATCAAATAATTTCAGTAACATAAAAAGATATATATTTTCCAATGTATCTTATGGCACGGGATATGCGTTTAAGTCAGGGCAAGTGTGCGGGCCGTTTAAACCGAAAGGCCCGTCTTTGTAATCTACTTCTTATATTCAAGAAACAGAAAGGAGAACACGAATGTTCACAAAACACCAACTTATATCCATGGCTGCGGCGATGTCTTTGGTTTGCTTTATGGCTTTCCCTGCAATGGGCCAGCAGGATTATCAGCAGGGCCAACAGGGCCAGCAGGG
>JBKHDE010000252.1:0-6743 GCA_046541495.1 Desulfococcaceae bacterium | reverse complement strand
TGCACCCGCTTGCAAGCGGGTGCATTTTGAATGCAAAACGATTTAATTTTTACGAGAAAAATAAAAAGGCTTTCCGTGTATTTTCGGAAAGCCTTGATTTCATTGGTGCCGGGGGCGGGAATCGAACCCGCATGGGCTTGCGCCCGGAGGATTTTGAGTCCTCTGCGTCTACCAGTTTCACCACCCCGGCGTTGGGGCTATCTCTATAGTGAATTTAGGCCGGCTTGTCAACCGTATTGCGCGGCGGGCGGCCGAGCGCGGTGAAAACCTCTGCTTCTGAAATCACGCCTTCCCGAAGAATTTTGGGCGCATCCTCGGTGACATCCACCACCGTGGATCCGGCTTCGCCGGACAGGGGGCCCGCGTCGAGAATCAGGTCGGTCCGGGCCAAGATTTCAGGAGGCAGTGATTCGACTGTCGGGCAACCGGGCCGGCCCGACAGATTGGCGCTGGTGCCGGTAATGGCGAGGCCCGCGGCTTGAATCAATGCGCGGGCCACCGGATGGCCGCAGAGCCGAATGCCGATTTTACCGGTGCCGCCGGTCAGAACCTCGCTCACCTCCGGCCTGGCGTCAAAGACCAGGGTCAGCCGGCCGGGCCAGAACCGATCCATGAGCCGGTGGCCGGTTTCGGGGATGGTTTGCGCCCATCGGGCCAGCGATTCCCGCTCATGAACCAGGATCAGGAGCGGTTTTCGGCGGCGACGCTGTTTGATGTCATAGATCCGTGCCACCGCCTCGGTATGGTGGGCATCCGCCCCCAGGCCGTAGAGGCAGCGGGTGGGGAAAACCACCGTGCCGCCGCTTTGAAGGATTCGGGCCGCCGCCGCAATCGAATCCGGATTCGGAAATTGCGGGTCGACGGTTTGAATTTTAGAGCGGCTGGTCAAGATTTTGCGCCTTTTTTTCCACTTGACGGGCCAGGTCCGCTTTATAGGCGGTGAGCATGTCGGCGATTTCGGGATTCGACAGCGCCAGAATCTGGGCCGCCAGAATGCCCGCGTTTTTGGCGCCCGATTTCCCGATGGAGACGGTGGCCACGGGAATGCCCGGCGGCATCTGCACTGTTGACAGAAGGGCGTCCCATCCTTTGAGACAGGAAGAATCGATGGGCACCCCGATCACCGGCAAAGGGGTATGGGCCGCCAGCACCCCGGCCAGGTGGGCGGCATGACCGGCGCCGGCGATGATCACTTCCATGCCGCGGCCTTTGGCGCCTTCCGCAAAATCCATGGCCCGTTTAGGGCTGCGGTGGGCGGAGGCCACGGTCATCAGGTAGGGGATGTCGAATTGTTTGAGCATCTCCACCGCCCCTTCCATGACCTCGAGATCGGAGTCACTGCCCATGAATATGCCGACCTTGGGGGCGGTGCCGAATCGTTTGAGCGCCTTTCGCCCGATGTCTTTTCGATAATGCACTTCAGGCCAGTCGATTTGGGAAACCGCCTGGTATGCGGTGTCGATCGCCTTTTCCACGGTATCGTCGATGGCGGTCACGCCGAGTACCCGGCCGCCGCTGGTGAGGATCTGGTTCTCCGAGGCCTGAGTGCCGGCATGGAACACCACCACATTTTTCTTGTCCCGCACTGCATCCAATCCGGAGATCGGCTTGCCTTTTTCATAAGACCCGGGATACCCGCCCGCGGCCATCACCACGCAGACCGCGGCTCGGGGATCGATTTCCAGGCGGCAGGCGTGGAGCTTTTCGTCGATGACCGCTTCGATGACCGGAACCAGGTCGGTTTTCAGCCGCATCAGCAGCGGCTGGGCTTCGGGATCGCCGAACCGCCCGTTGAATTCGAGCACCCGGGGCCGGCCCCGTTCGATCATCAGCCCGGCGTAGAGCACCCCTTTGTAGGGGCGGCCCTCGGCGGCCATCCCCTGAACGGTCGGGATCATGATCTCCTTCATGATCTTTTTGTGGAGATAGCGGTCGATGATCGGGGCCGGGGAGTAGGCGCCCATCCCGCCGGTGTTGGGCCCCTGGTCATTATCGAAGGCCGGTTTGTGGTCTTGGGAAGAGGGCAGGGGCAGCACGGTTTTGCCGTCGGTAAAGGCCAGAAAGGAGGCTTCCTCGCCGGTGAGGCACTCCTCGATCAGGACCTGGTCGCCGGCCGTGCCGAATTCTCGATCCACCATGATTCGGTGCAGGGCGTTTTCGGCCTCGGCTTCGGTCCGGCAGACGATGACGCCTTTGCCGGCGGCCAGCCCGTCCGCCTTGACTACCACCGGGGCCCCGATTTCCTTCAGATAGGCCTCGGCTTCCGGGTAGCTGGTGAAGGTTTTCCCCTGGGCTGTGGGAATGCCGTATTTTTGCATCAGGGCTTTGGCGAAGGATTTGCTCGATTCGATCTCCGCGGCCTGCTGGGAGGCCCCGAAAATGCGCAGCCCTTCTCCTTCGAATCGGTCCACAATGCCCAGGGATAATGGTCCCTCGGGGCCGACGATGGTCAAATCGATCCCCTCGGATTGGGCGAACGCGACCAGTTTGGGGATGTCTTCGGGATCGATGGGCACGCATTCGGCCAGTTCCGCGATGCCGCCGTTGCCGGGGGCGCAGTATATCTTTTGAACCCGAGGACTTTGATGGAGTTTCCAGACCAGGGCATGTTCTCTGCCGCCGCCGCCGACTACCAGGATTTTCATAGCTTACCTCCGTTTACCAGTGGGTCAAGAATTTAGCGATGGGCACGATAAGGGAGCCGTCGGAATTGGCTGACCCGGAGGTCAGTCGGTGTTCCGGATGGAAGGATTCTGTCGATGATCCTCGATGCAGAGGGTGATCAATCGGTCCAGCAGTCGGCTGAATTCGATGCCGGCGGTTCGGGCGGCCAGGGGCAGAAGGCTGGTCGGGGTCATGCCGGGAATGGTGTTGGTTTCCAGGACATAAAGATCCTTGTCTTTCAGGATGAAATCGGTACGGCTGTATCCCCTGCAAAAAAGCGCCCGATGCGCCTGAATGGCCTGATCCCGGGCCGTTTTCGCGACCGCGTCATCCACCCGGGCCGGACAGATCTCCCGGGTGGCCCCGGCCTTGTATTTGGCCTCGTAATCGAAAAAGGAATAGCCCTCGTTGGGTATGATCTCCACCAGAGGCAGGGCTTCCAATTCATCATTTCCGATGACGCCGCCGGTCAGTTCAATGCCGTCGATAAAGTCCTCCACCAGCACCGAATGGTCATGGGCAAAGGCGGCGTCCAGGGCCTCTTGGAGGCGGTCTTCGGTTCGTACGATGGTGGTGCCGATACTGGAACCGCCGCTGACCGGTTTGACCACCAGAGGCAGGCCCAGCGTGTGAACCCCGGTATGGGCGTCGAGTGGATCATTGCGGCGAAGGAGGGTGTAGGAGGGGACGGTCAAACCGGCTTTTTCATACATCTGTTTGGCGGCCAGTTTGTTCATGGCCAGGGCGCTGCCCAGAACCCCGGCCCCCTGGTAGGGGACGTTCAGCAGATCGAGCATACCCTGCACCGTGCCGTCTTCTCCGAAGGGGCCATGCATGATGATCAGGGCGGCGTCTAGTTCGGGGGCATCGGCCACCAGCCGGGCCAGATCGGTTTTGGGATCATATCGGCGGACCGCGTATTTATCCTTGTCGAGGGCTGCATACACTTGATCGCCCCCCTTGAGGGAAACTTCTCTTTCCGAAGATATGCCCCCGGCGAGAAGGGCGATGGCGAGTCGGGTCATGTCAGGGTCCCGGTCGTGCCGTTTAAAAGCTGTTCTTTGGTTCGGTTGTATTCCTCCAGCGTGATAAGCTCGTTTTCGAACAAGCGGGCAAGTTCTTTCAATTCCCGAATGCGGGTGGTAACCGGATCCTCCAGCTGGTGCGACGGATCATAGGCGTATGGCGTGAGTTCGCCATTGTCCCGGTTCCCCACTTTGACAGAGGCCAGTCCGCCCAGAAAATTGACTTCCACGCTTCGTCCGGTGAACATGGGAAGACTCAGCAGTTCACCGAGGTTCTTCCGTTCATCCCGCATCCGTTTGTAAACCCGATATCCGGAATAGGTCACCAGGGCCGACCCGCCGAGGAATATCCACAGCATATATTGCAAAAAGCCTCGAAAAAAGAGAATCAGACAACCCAATCCCGCCAGGAGGACCATATGCAGCAGCAGAATCGAATAGGCCATGAACACTCCTTTAAACAGGCCGTTTCCTTCCATGGTTTTGTGAGATTCTTTCATCCGATGCTTCCTTCTTTTCATCATTTTAAATGCTTCGCCTCAAGACGCTCGGTTAATCGAACCATATATTTTTGGGGTACATCCATCGGCACAGCGGAAGTTCGGGTAGAATTCAGCTTCAGAATCAAATAGTTCAATCGTTTCATCGTCCGGTATCGTTCGGCAGTGTCCGACATGCCGGCCAAAAGATCCTCGGTTCTTTCAATCTCCTTTTTGATTTCGATTTCCGGAGGGAGGCAGTCGGCGTTTTTCAAAATTTTAAAAGGGAGACGGAGATCTTCCGGGATATGGCTGTCATCCTCGAATTCAAGCGGTTTTCCGGCGCCGGGCAGGTTTTCGAAATCGCCCTTCTTCTGAGATACCTGGATTCGCTCTTCAACGATTCTTTCAAGACCGGGGATCATGTGCGTTTCTATTCCTAAATTAGGGGTCTAAACTCAGGAGGTCAATATAGCACCCCCATAATTTTTTTCAAGGCATAAAGCAAAAAAGGCCGCTCCGAAATTCATCAGAGCGGCCTTGGGATATCAAATTGGTGGCGATGCAGGGATTTGAACCCCGGACACTACGGATATGAGCCGTATGCTCTGACCACCTGAGCTACATCGCCACAGATCAAAAACAACAACCGGTTGCATACCAGTCGAATACAGCAAAGTCAACCGAAAATCGAGCTTCTTTTTAAAAAGATTACTCCGCCGGCCGTGATCCGGCCACCTCCACCGTATATTCCTCCAGGTCGGGGGAAAGCTCGGAGAAGACCAGGGTATACGGCAGCACCTTGCCCGGGTTGATGCGAACATTGGCATTTTGCTCGCCGTTTTTATCGGCCAGTCGGGCCTCGATATCGGCTATAGGCATGGAGGCCAGCTCTTCATCCGTCAGGGTGTTGCCCGCGAATACCGCTTCTTCCGTGGCAAGCCGGTTGTCGTCTTTATAGAGTTTTCCTCGAACCATGATGAAGCTTCGGTTGTCGGAAAATTCGTTTTTCACATCTCCCCGAACCACGAACAGGTAGCCGGCGCCCTCGTTTCTGATGAACTTGCTTTCAACACTGTTTTCCAGGGGAACGATTTCGCCCGGATATTGGGGCTGGGTCTGAAAGTATGAACCCACCACCGGAATATTCGACAGGCGGAAGCCACTATCGCCGAGTCGTTCGTGGAGCCCCATGGTATAGGCGCCGTAACCGGCGCCGCCCAGCAGCAGTAAGGCCAGCAGCACGACCACCGGCGAGCGTTTCCGCTGTTTTTTGATCGTTTTCTTCTGTTTCTTGCCGGTCTCCTCGGCTGGGTGAAGGTCGCTGTCCTCATACCCCAGGTCATCGAGTTCGTCCGCCGGAATCCCCATGTCGAAGGCGTCGGAAAATTCGTCTTCTTTCTTTTCCGTCTCCTGCTGTCGGAGTTCGCTTTCGACGGCGACGCCTTCTTCCTCCTCGAGATCGAGGTCGAATTCATCCGCGCCGCCCGAGGCCATTTCTTCGGATTCCGGCTCTTCATCGAGGTCCAGATCGAATTCCATCTCCTCGGAGGCTTTCTGTTCCAGAGAGGCGGGCTCGGTATCCCGGGCCTGATCCGGCTTGAGCTCGAAATCCTGAGGCCCCTCTTCGGATTCCAGATCCAGTTCGAAGCTGATGTCATCGGAGGCCATGGCGCCAGCCGGGGCCGGTTCCTCGGATTCGCCCCCGTCCATATCCAGATCCAGATCGAACTCCAGGGACTCTTCCTTTCGGGCCGCCGCCGGCTCTTCCTCGTCCATGTCGAAATCGAGATCGAGTTCGATCTCATCTTCCCCGGTCTGGGGCGGACCGGCCTCGGCGGCGGGTTCATCCATATCAAAATCGATTTCGAACCCCTCGTCTTCCTCAGCCGCTTTCGCGGTTTCAGGTTCGGTATCTTCCAGATCGAAGTCGATCTCCAGTTCTTCGGATTTTTCCGCTTCCGCCGCATCGGCTTCATCCATGTCCAGATCGAGTTCGAAGGACTCTTCGGCGCTCTCTTCAGGCACATCCGCTTCGTCGAAATCGAGATCCACCATATCCATTTTTTCTTCCTGATCCTCTTTCATATGGTGATCGAGATCCAGGTCGAGATCGAATTCTTCCTCTTCGTCTTTCAGGTCGGGCGCTTTTTCCGTCACATCGAAAGCCGGATCAAGGGAAAGTTCATCCGCTTCTTCGGATTCGGACTCCTCCAGTTCGAAATCGAGGTCGATTTCCTCTTCCGAGGCTTCGGCTTGCGGCGCCGTGTCTTCCTCCTCGAGATCCAGGTCGAGTTCAAAGGAATCTTCGGCCTTGTCTTCGGCTTCGGCCAGATTGGCATCCAGGTCGAGTTCTTCGGAGGCCTCTGCTGAGGCGGGTTCCTCCAGATCGAAATCGAGGTCCAGCTCTTCGGATGCCTCTTTGCCGGCCGTTTCGGTCTCCTCGGCATCCAAATCGAGGTCGATGTCGAGTTCTTCGGAGGCTCCGGCCGCCGCCGGTTCTTCTTCTAAATCTTCCATATCGAGGTCGATTTCCTCTTCCGAGGCTTCGGCTTGCGGCGCCGTGTCTTCCTCC
>JBKHDE010000251.1:0-6782 GCA_046541495.1 Desulfococcaceae bacterium | reverse complement strand
ATGTTCAAGCGCGCCGCCGAAGCGGAAGGCCGAAAGATCTTCGGCATGATGGTGACCGATGCCGAGGGGCGGCTGATCGGAATGCTGTCGATGTACGATATTATGCTCTTTATCCGGCCCAAGCATATTCAGATCTGGGGGATGATGGACGATGTGGATATCGCCGGGCTGGTGGAGGAAGCCTGCAAAAAGGCCCGGGATATTCGGGTGGACGATCTCATGACCGCCGAGGTGATCACCGTCACCCCCGACACCCACCTGCTGGTGGTGCTGGATATCATGATCAGCAAGCACATCCGCCGGATTCCGGTGCTGGAGGGGGACAGGATTCAGGGGATCGTCTATATTTCCGACTTTTTCTATCACCTGGTGGATCAGCTCATCTGATCCGGCGACCGCTTTTTACGACCTCAACCGTCACCGAAAAGAGCTGCCATGGGAATCATTGAACAGAAGACCATCCTCACCGATCTCACCGTCAAGGAAGCGATGCGCCGGCAGGTAATCCGACTCGATCAGGACGCCGGCCTGGACCGGGTCATCGCCCGGTTCATCAAATACAAGGTCAATGCGCTTTTGATCACCGGCGCCGGGGATGAACCGGCCGGGGTGGTCTCCAAGACCGATGTAATGGGGGCCTATTACGCCGAGCTTCCCCTGGAACTGCCGGCCGGCGACATCATGATCTCTCCGCCCCTTTACTGCGGCCCCGAAGACTCCCTGGAGACCGCCCTGGAGCGGATGCGCGAACACGGGGTCTACCGGCTCTTCGTTCGCGCATCCGATGCAGAGCCGGTGGAAGGCATTCTGGCCTATCCGGATATCGTGGGGCTGCTCTATAAATTCTGCCATGAATGCCGATACAGCAAATTCAACCGCAGGCAGGGATCGGCGGAGGAGCGGCCCCGGTTCACCGTCAAGGAGGTGATGACCCCCTCGGTTCAGAGCTACCGGGAATCCGACACCCTCACCGAGATCATGGAGGGGCTCTCCGCCTATCGGTTCGGGGCGGTGCTGATTCGGGACGACCGGGACCGGCCGACCGGAGTGGTCTCCAAAAGCGATCTGGTGCTGGCCTACAAGCACGGGGTGGACCCGTCCGCCGAGGCCCGCACGGTCATGTCCTCACCGGTCCGGACCTGCGAGGAGGCCGACTATCTTGAAGCCGCCATCCGCACCCTTATTTTTTCCCAGATTCAGCGGATCTTCGTCCGGCGCGATGATCCCGAACAGATCGTTGGCGTGCTCTCTCTGTCGGATGCGGCCCGAATCCGGTCCGGCTCCTGCCAGGCCTGCGTCTCCAGCCGGATCAAGGTGGACGACACCCCCTGAAACAGCAAACCCCGAGTCCGCGGCTGCGGTTCGGGGTTCCTTGAAAACTTGAAGCCGGTCATTTCCGGCCCGGCGCCACCTTAGTCCTTAGTGGTGAGCGTGCCCATGGGCGGCCGTAAAGGCGTGCCATTCTTCCTGGTCGACGGTGCCGTCCTTGTCCAGATCGATGGCGTCGAAGACCTTTCGGTCGGTGTCGTCGAATTTGTCCTTGAACTCATTCCAGGTGAGCTTGTCATCGCCGTCCTGGTCGATTTCCGGCATGTCAACCATGTACTTGTCCGGATCGGGCAGGTCGGCATCATGGTATTTGCCGCCATGGTGTTTCTTGCCTTTCATGGCGCCCTTGCCCTTGCCCATGCCGTGGGCCGATTTGAACTTGTCCCATTCGGACTGGCTCAGTTTTCCGTCGTCATCGGTATCGATCACATCGAAAACCTGCTTGTCGGTTCCTTCATACTTTTTGCTGAAATCGTCCCAGGTGACATCACCGTCGCCGTCCGTGTCCATCTCCTGGACCGGTACGTTGAACTTGGCCATGCCGGCCATATCCATGCCGCCGCCGTGGCCCATCCCCTTCATTTTACCGCTCCCGGCGAACCCGTTGGCGGATACCGCCAGTACGGCGGCCAGACTCAGATAAAAAACGACCTTCTTCATGTTGGCATCTCCTTTGTTGATAGTCGGATCATGATCAGACGTCTAAAAACGATCATTGTCCAAATATAGTGCCGAAGCGCCGTTCGTCAATTATCCGGGCCAGCATCCGGTCCGGCCGGTCCGTTTCCCTCAGGAATACCCGCTTTCGGAAGCCCGGGCCGATGCCGATCCGGGCACCGGAACCGGTTTGCGGGAGCGAATAAAGTATGGATGAAGCTGAGACACCAGCATCCCGGCCAGCATCAGGGCGCAGCCCAGGAGCCCTCGGGGGGTGAGGGTTTCCCCGAGCATCATCCAGCCCCCCAGGGCCGCAAAGGCCGCCTCCAGGCTCAGGATGATGGCGGCATGGGCCGGTTTGGCGTCTTTCTGGGCCACCACCTGCAGGGTGTAGGCGATCCCCACCGAGCAGAGCCCGCCGTACAGGATGGGGACCCCGGCCTGAAGGATGGCGGAAACCTGCACCGTTTCCACGGCAAAGGCGGTGAGAAGGCTCAGAATCGAACAGGCGGCGAACTGAAAAAAGGAGAGCCGAATGGCGTCGATTCGGGGAGACAGCCACCCCACGATGAGCACATGAGCGGCCCAGAAAAAGGCGCCGATCAGCTCCAGGAAATCGCCGAAGGCGATGGTGAAGGATTCGGTGACGCTCAGAAAATAGAGCCCCACGGCGGCCAGAAAGGCCCCGAGCCAGGTGCCGGCATCGGACCGCTGCCGCCAGAACAGCCCCAGCAGGGGAACGATCACCACATACAGTCCGGTGATGAATCCGGCCTTGCCGGCGGTGGTGTACAATAGCCCCACCTGCTGCAGAGAGGCCCCGATGAACAGGGCGGACCCGGCCAGGGCCCCGCCCCAGAGCACGGTTTTGAGATCGGCTCGAGGGAGCACCTCGCCGGAGCGGGCCGACCGGCGCTTCAAAAAGAGCCACAGGGGCGCCAGGGAGAGGCTCCCCAGCGCGAACCGGACCCCGTTGAAGGTGAAGGGACCGACATAGTCCATGCCCACCCGCTGGGCCACAAAGGCGAACCCCCAGATGGTCGCGGTGAGCAGGAGCAGGGAGTTGGATTTGAGGGTACGGATATCCATCGGTCGCTGCTATTCCATATCGAATTCTTTGATGTTGAACCAGTAGCCGGTGTGAGACAGGTAATCGAGTTCGGCCTGAACGATCTGGATGTGTTCGTTTTCGATCTGCAGAAACCGGGCGAACAGTTCCCGGCCTTCATTCGAGAGTTCATCCACCATCCGTTTGTAAAAGTCGCTGGTCTCCACCTCTACATTGAGGGCCTTGCTGAGCATCTGCTTTTCGTCCTTTCGGTCCTCGCGGTCCATGCGGGTCTGGAGCATGCCCATGTTCTCCCGAATGGCGTCCGCCGAGGGCAGGGCCTGTTCCAGGGAATCGAGCTGAAGGTGACCGGTCTTTTCCCACCGGGCCAGCCGGGTTTCGAGGTAGTCCACATGGTTTTGCTCCTCCCCGGCCAGCAGGCCGAAGACCTGTTTTCCCACCGGATCATCGGCGGAATCGGCTGCTTCCTGGTACAGGTCCCGAATTCTTTTTTCATATTTCAGGGCGGTTTTGATGGCTTCTTCGAGGGTCATCGGCATTTCCTTTTTGCGAGGGATGGTTGTTTGATCTGGACGATTTTTACCAGAGAACGACCGGTTTGACAATGACCGGTTTTGTCCGCCTTGCTTTTGGAACCGACCGGTCCTTTTCCAAGGGGTATGAATTCGGTGAATATTGACTGGACTTTTTAAATGGGAAAACTTATATTAAAACATTCCGTCCGGCACAGGCCCGTTTCAGCCCGGGAGCATGACCGAGGAGGCTAAAATGATGCGAAAAATCACCTGGATCGCCGCCGTCGCCGTGATCCTCATCGCGGGGGCGAGAATCGTCCGGCCCACCGCCCCCGAGATCCGCAATGCCGACCCCCTCGGAACCACGCTGATCGCCTTCGGCGACAGCCTCACTTACGGCACCGGGGCCGGCCCGGGGCGGGACTATCCGACCCGGCTTTCGGAATTGCTCGGCCTGCCGGTGGTCAACGCCGGTGTGCCGGGGGATACCACCGCCTCGGCCCTGCGGCGGCTGGCGGCGGATGTGCTGACCCGATCCCCCCGCATCGTGTTCATCACCCTGGGGGGCAATGACCTCAAGAACGGCGTCTCCCGGGAGGCCGCCTTTGGCAACCTGCGGGAGATCATAGAGGGGATTCAGGCCGAAGGGGCCCTGGTGGTCCTGGCCGGCATCGACATCCCCTTTTGGGGCCGCGGGTTTGCTCAGGCTTACCGGGACCTGGCCCGGGAGACCGGCGCGGTGCTGATCCCCGACATCTTCGACGGCATCATCGGAGACCGCCGCCTGATGAGCGACTCCATCCATCCCAATGCCGCGGGGTACGCCTTGATGGCGGAAAAATTCCATGAGGCGGTGCGACCCTATGTGCGATAAACCGGTCGAAGGAGGTTTGCCGTGAATGCCGATCTCAGATCCCTGATTCTGCAGAACCTGGTTCTTCGTCAGTCCGATTTTCGGGGCGCCCGGCTGGACGGCGCCGATCTGTCGGCCCTCGACCTGTTTCAGATCGACTTTTCCGAAACGCACTTGAAACAGGCCGATTTTCGCGGGGCGGACCTGACCGGCGCCGATTTTCGAAAGGCCGATCTTCGCGGGGCCGATTTCACCGGCGCGAATCTTCAGGACGCCAAATTCATCGACGCCGATCTCCAGGAAGCGGTCCTGCGGGAGGCCGATCTGCTGGAGGCGGATCTTCGAGGCGCGCTCTGCTGGAAAGCCGATTTTCAGGAGGCCGACCTCTGGCGGGCCGACCTGCGCGGGGCGGTCCTGATGGATGCCGATCTTTCCGGGGCCAATCTCATGGAAACCGAGCTCGGGAAGGCCAACCTTCAGCAGGCGGATCTGACCGGGGCCCGGCTTCTGGATGCGAATCTCCAGGCGGCCCGGCTGTCCGACGCCCGCCTTTCCGGGGCCGACCTGACCGAGGCGATCCTGTGCGGGGCGGACCTCAAGGGCGCCGTTTTTGCCCGGGCCCAGCTTCAGGAGGCCGATCTGCGGGGCGCGGACCTTCAGGGGGCCTCCCTTCGGGAAGCGGACCTGTGGCGGGCCGATCTCGGCCAGGCGGACCTGCACGGGGCGGACTTGCGGCAGGCGGTGTTCATGGATGCCGAGCTTCGCCGGGCCGTTCTCTGGAAGGCCGACCTCACCGGCGCCGACCTCACCGGCGCCGATCTCTCCCATGCGGTGTTGCGGAGCGCCAACCTGCGCCGGGCCGATCTCAGCCGGGCTGTCTTGACCGGGGCCCGAATGGAGGGGATCAAGGGCCTGCGGTTCCGTCAGATCGTACAGGCCCGAAGCCTTTATCAGGCTGTTTTGGACCCTCGGCTGGATCATCAGATTCGAAAGGGATGCCCGCATCTGCTGGACAAGGAGTGAGGCGGGGTCCGGGGGCACGGCATTGACATTCCTTATCCGACCACGTCCCATCCTTCCCGGGCGGCGCCGATAGATCGGGGTCCGCAGGGAATATCCCCATATCTCAGCTTGGGCTCAAGGACACCTGAAAAATAAGGTGTTGATGAATCGGCCCGATGATTCTATGGTTTTTTCCAGGAAAAGAATCCCCAAACCGGTTTTTGGGCGGCTTTTTCCCCGGCCGGGCTCTTCTGCTCTCGCGGGGAAAAGGACGCTCTCGGATTGCTTTTCCGGAACCTCTCATAGAAAGGATATCGGTACCGAATGAAGCCGGATATGAAAATCGTATTGACCAACGACGACGGGGTCCATGGACCGGGGCTGGAAACCCTGCTGAAGATCACGCAAAAACTGGGCACGCCCATCATCGTCGCCCCCAAGGAAGAACTCTCGGGTGTGGCCCATCGGGTGACCAAACGGTCGCCCATCCAGATCGAAGAACTCTCCGAAAACCGATACTGCATCACCGGTACCCCGGCCGACTGCGCCCGGGTGGCCCTCAAGCATATCGTGCCGGACGCCGACTGGGTCCTCTCCGGCATCAACCCCGGGGCCAACCTCGGCTCGGACGTCTACAACTCCGGCACCGTGGCCGCGGCCCGGGAAGCGGCCATCCTCGGCTGCCGGGGCATCGCCGTCTCCCAGTACATCTCCCGGGACCGGACCATCGACTGGGACATCACCCGGCACCACGCCGATATCATCCTCCGCATGCTCATGACCCGGGACCTGCCCAACGGCTATTTCTGGAACATCAACCTGCCCCACCCGATCGAACACGAGACGCCGCTCCAATACGAATTCTGCGATCTCGACATCAACCCCCACGCCTTCCGCTACCGGCACGAACCCGAGGGCCTGGTCTACGAAGGCGTCATCCACGATCGGCCCAAAACCGACGGCCGGGACGTGGCGGTCTGCTTCGGGGGGAAGGTGTCGATTACGCGGATCGGGATCGGGACTTGTGAGGAGACGTTGGCGGGGTGAGGGGTTTGTATGGGGTTTTCACTCTTTATGCATTTACGGGAGAATCCGGTACAAAGGAGATTTTCATTCTCATACCGGTTGCTTTTGCGAACCGTTCCAGAGTTCTGCTGGAGGGTTTCACCCGGCCGCCTTCCATACGGGCGATGACCGATTGGGTCGTGTTCATACGCTGCGCCAATTCTTTTTGCGTCAGCCCGGCCTGAATCCGGGCCTTGATCAACGCTTCAGCGAGGGAGAATTCATCCGCCAGGGCTTCATATTCTTTGCGGTATTCAGGGTCTTCCATCCATTTTTTGTGCAGATTATGAAT
>JBKHDE010000250.1:0-6813 GCA_046541495.1 Desulfococcaceae bacterium | reverse complement strand
GATTGGAGTGATAGGAAGCCGCACCCGGATTCCGTTCGATGGCCCGCCGAATCAAGGATTCGGCCTCGGCGAAATCGCCCTCCTGATAACAGGTCACGCCAAGCAGGTGGAGCCCGTCGGGATGGTCGGGCAGAAGTTCGAGCACCTCCCGGTAGACAGCCGCGGCCCCGCCGATGTCCCCGTTCCGGTGAATGCGGAAGCCTTCCCGAATGCGCACATCGAGTGCCGCTCTTCCAGCCGGGGCCACAGCATTTCCCGCCTGCCCGCGGCCGAAAGGAGACCGGCCGGGATGTTTCCGTTTTCGGCTTTTCTTTCTTTTCGCCATCTCTCCGGATCTCAGATTCCGATGAAATCCCGCAGGGACATCAGCGGCTTCCGGAAAATCTGCATTCCGAGGGTAACCCTCGGCCCGGCGATTTTGGCCGATCCCCGCTGGCCGGGCATCACCTCCTGCCCGCCTTCCGCTTCGGCCTCTATCAGCACCGACGGGACCTGTTCGTCGGAAAGCTCCACATCGAAGCCGACCCGCTCCACCCGGGCCGGAATGGAGTGCAAAGGATTGCTGTCCAGTCGAACCGCCACCGCCGCTCCTTCCCGAATCAGGCCGGTGTCGCTGACCGGCGCCATAATTCGCAGCTTGCTCCTGGCCGGATCGGCGACCCGAAGTATCAACTGCCCGGTCTGAAGCGAAGCGCCGATCAAAGCGTCGGGATCATCCAGAACCA
Source organism: Desulfococcaceae bacterium (assembly GCA_046541495.1). GTDB lineage: Bacteria > Desulfobacterota > Desulfobacteria > Desulfobacterales > Desulfococcaceae > JAABSQ01. The sequence continues at coordinate 6,088 of JBKHDE010000250.1, read as the reverse complement.
CGACCCCGTCGGCCCCGCTTCGCACTTCCGAAAGTTCGAGCTGCTGCCTCAGAAAGGCGATTTCCGCCTCCCGCCGCCGGACCTCCAGTTTCTGAACCGGAATCCGGGCCCGGGCCTCCTCGTCGGTATAGGCCGCGCCCTCCAGCCGGGCAAGCTCGGCCCGGGCAACCGCCAGACCGCCCCGCAGGGCTTCGTCAAGCTGTTTTTCCAGCACCCGGGTATCGTACCGGAAAATCAGATCTCCCACGGATACCCGGTCCCCGGGCCGAACCGCCAGGTCCTCGATGATGCCGTCAAAGGGAGCGAACACATAATGGGGCCGTTCCGGAACCACCTGAACCGGTGCGCTTACGTTGGACTGAACCGGGAGCCACATCAGAATAAAGAAAAAGGCCAGGGCCATCCAGAGAACCCGCTTTTTGCGAATGGCCGAGCCGAGTGTTTTACGGGGCGTACCCAGGGCATAGCCGAAAAAAAGGAGTGCGTGAGACAGCAGCTTGATCTCTTCGGCCGACCAGGGCTTCCGGTTCCATCGCTCCAGCCAGAGGGCGAACAGGGGGCCGCCGTCGGTCGGATGGGGCAGGTTCACCCATAGAACCGAGGTGCCGCCGGTGGATTCCAATACCTGCCTGAGCTGGGGGGATCGGCTGCTTTCCGGCAGCGTGTCGGGACGGACGACCACCGGTTCTTCGGTCTTCCGGTAGAGTTTCCGGGTTTCGTGGACGGCCTGGGAAAAGGGATTGTCCTGGGAGGGTTCCAGGTGGCCTGAAAGGCACAGTATCCGCTTGTTTCCGGTCAGGGGAACAACGGCGGCACGGTCGACGGGAATCAGGGTATGGATCCGGTTGACGATGATGTCTCCGGCCTTCCTGGCCGATTCGGCCCGCATGGCCGCCCGGGCCATGTTGAGGAGCCGGGCCAGGACCGAATTCATGGTTTTCGGGTCCATAGCCTCCGTCGAGGTGACGCTGGAAAATACGGCGGCGGGCTTGGAAGCTTCGGAAGATATCTGATTATTCAGTGCCAAGTTTCAACACCCCCTTCATGCCCGGCAAAAGCTCGGGCTCTTCCGCCCCCTGTTTGACGGACCATAAAATCTTAATGGTATTGGATCGGACATCCACCTGGGGGGAAAACACCTCAAGCCGCCCGATCACCTCCCGTTGAAGGTCCGAAAAAAAGAACTTGTGCTCCTGACCCTTCTTCAATCCAACCGCAAGATCCGAAGGGATATCCGATACGATCCGCAATTGAAGGGGATGGTAGAGCTCCACCACCGGCTGGCCGGGCCTGACCCATTCATACGGCTGAATGTGCCGGGTCATCACAATACCCGCAAAAGGAGCGTGGAGCCGGGACCGTTCAATCTGATTTTCCACCAGATTGATTTCCTTGCGATTGACCTCCAGTTCCATGCGTGCCCGGGCAACCTCTTCATCGGTGACCATCCCCTTGCTGTTGAGGCGAGTGAGGTTGTCCACCTGGATCTGAAGGTATTCCCGGGTGGCCTCGCGCAACTCCTTCTGGAGAATCAGATCCCGATGATACACCTCGGCCACCCGTTCATTTTTCTGAACCCGGCGGCCCGTGTCGACACTCAGCTCGGAAAGGACCCCTTCCCGTTCCGCGGAGAGAACGGCCCGCTGCTCGGCCTCCACCACCGCCGGAAACTGATCCCCGAATACGGAATCTCCGAAAACAGGGCCTGTCAACAATACCAGGCCCAGAATGCCGGCGAAACAGCCGGCCCTGTTCTTTTTCAAATTCACCATTTTTTTAAAAAACCTTTCAGCCTGATGTCAAATAATCTAATGGAGCATCCGGCGTATCGGCCGTTGGGTGTCGGAATGCTCGTTCTCCCCGAGATTCAAGTCCCACCGGGCCCGATACGCCAGGTCACGGATCAGCTTGCGAAACGTGTGAATGAACCGAGGGTGAACCGGAAGCTCGATGCCTGGCCCCTTCCCGGGAAGCAGAGACAGAATGCGGCCGCCCCCCGGGCGTTTCTTCACCGCGATTCGGGATAAAAGCAGGGGAACATTCCCGAGTGGAAAAACCGGGTCGTCCGCTTCAAACGGTGTATGAAAATCCGCCTTTTCCAGGTTCTCTTCCTGTTCAAATTCGAGCATGGCATCCGCCACATGATCTTTGCCGGGCTCCCGCTGCTGGAAATCGGTTTTCAGCAAATCGGTCAATACCGGCCACAAGGCCCGCACAAACCGCCGGGTCAAATCAAAAACGAAGACCTGTCCTTCCCGGGTGTTGAGCCGGAAGAGAATCCGGTCCGCCTCGGCATTATACCGGGCATTCATTTGGTAGAGATTCATACGGGACCATTCCCTCTATAGTTACCGAATTGATGCGTCAGACAAAGCCTTGTCGGGCCATTTTCCGCCAAAGCCAATCCACCGTGCGGTCCATGAGACTGGACTGATCGAGCCGGACTCGAACCCTGCAGGGGGTGCCATGGCGTAGTTGGGAATCGGCTTGCGCAAGGTCGAAAATGACGGGAAAAAGGGAATCCCTGGGCTTGACGGACGGCCCGGTCACTCGGGACGGCCCCGAATGCCCTTTTCCGGCGCGGGAATCGGCTACGGACAGCACCGGCCCCCCGGCGAAGTCGAACAGGGTCTCATTGGGAAATTCAGCCGCCGGAAAGCCCAGAATCCCCCGGTACCGGGCCTCCAGAACCGGGGTTTCCAGATCGCGGAATAAAACCTCTCCCCCGTGAATATCGCCCCTCCGGCGGACGAGTTCCCGGTACACCTTTTCTCCGGCATAGGCCCGGACCTCCATGGCGTCCGCCCTGCCTACGGCCAGCAAAAAAGCGAGGTGATGGACATAGGCGCCTTTCCGAAGGGTTTCATTGACATCCAGCACCCGACCCGAAACCGGCGCCCGAATCTCCATCCGGGCCAAACCTTCCCGAAGCTTGTCGGCCCTGGCCCGCAAGCGCTCCCGTTCTGCCAGCAGCCAGTTCCGGTAAGCACCCTGTTCTCCCCCGCCGCCGATGTTTTTCAGGCTCGCATCCACCTGGGCGAGATCGAAACCGACCAGCGCCAACTCCTGTTCGGAGCGGTCGTCCTGAATTCGAACCAGGAGATCCCCGCGGTCCACCTTCTGCCCCACCCGGGGCAGCTCGCCGGCGATCCGGCCCCGGCCCGGGGATTTCACCTCCACCACATCCCGGTAGAGAAAATGGGCCGGGAGACGCTCCACCACCGAGAGGGGGATAAACAAGGTCCCGATCAGGCCACAGAAGACGGCGACGGACAGCCCGACGCGAAAGGGGGAGCCCCACTGGTTTCGATGCTTGAAAAGATAGAGAATCTCCTTGACCACCGGTATGACCAGGGTCATGAACAACCCCTGCAGAAGAAAAAAAACACCCAGGATATTGGACGCCTTTTCGTAAATGATCATGGCGATGCCCAGGAAAATAACAATCATATACATGGCCGAAAACAGGCCGAAGACGGCCATCGCATGGTCCCATGGATGCTCCTCGGGCTTGGGGCCCCGCCAGTCGACCAGAAGCCGGCGCCGGAAATACTGAAAAAAGCGGATGGATCGGGTCCGCAGGCTGCTGATGCGCAGGTAGTCCATCAGGATGTAATACCCGTCGAAACGCATCAGGGGGTTCAGGTTCACCAGAAAACTGGACACAAGCGATACCCCGGAGAGATAAAACATCAGACTCCGCAGCAGGCCGTCGGGCAGAATGGTCCATAGAAAGAGGGAAACAGCAGCCACCGCCAGCTCCACCAGAACCCCGGCCGCGCCGATCATCACCCGGCTCCGCCGGTCGGGCAACTTCCATGCCTCGGTGGCGTCGGTGTACAGAATGGGAACGAATACCATAAAATAGATGCCCATCCGTCGAACGTACAGACCGTGGCGTTTGGTCGCCAGGGCATGGCCCAGTTCGTGAACCGTCTTCACAAAGGAAAGGGCGATAAAGAACATCAAGGCCCCGGCCGGGGTAAACAAATGGGAGACGGTGTGAAGATAGAGTTCGATCTGGGGGACCACCAGAACCAATCCGACCACGCCGAGAACCGCGTAGATGAACTGGAAGGGTTTGGACCAGAACGGGGCCAGCCAGGGGTGGATCCGGGTCAGAAAGGCATCCGGGCGAAACAGCGGTACCTGGACGAACATCACCTTCCGTTTGATTTTCAGCCAGGAAAGCTTCTTCATCCGCTCTTCCGCCTTCCGGCGGAGATCGGAAAAATGTCGAGCCTCTTCCTCGGGCATAACCGCCAGCATTTCCTGCTGAAGCATCCTCAGAAATCCGAGAATGTCCTCCACGCTGGGCCGGAAAGCGGTGGTCCGAAGCAGTTTTCCTACCGCGCCTCGAAGGGTGTCTTCCGTCACCAGACAGAGAAAGAAGCGGGCCTCGGCTTCTCCGATTTCAAAATGGTGGCCGGTGACCGGGTCTTCCACGACCCAGGTCGGTTTTCCGGTCATGGTTTCTCCACCCTTGTGAAGGCGCAGGTCGGTCCGAAGCCCCATCCAGGGAATAGACAGCCCCTGTTCAAGGGCCTCGGCGATTTGGTCGGCCCTGGACTGAATCGATTTCAGTTTGTTCGGGGCCCCGATTTTTGTGGTCAAACCAGGTTGCGGTTTCATGACATTCCTATGTATTCCGGGCGGGCCGGGCGCACCTCCCCCGCCCGATAAGCGACAAATTTCAGTACTTCTGTTTACGCGGGCTTTTCCTCGGATTTTTTCTGCTTGCGGATCAGCTTCTGGATATGGGAAAGGGAAAACAGGTGGGCATAAATAAGGGGGAGGGCGCCGTTTTTGCGGAAAGCGAGAAATTCTTCGTCGGGAAGCTCGTTCAGCTGCTTTTCATCAACGGCAAACGCCCCGGTAACGCTTTGCACCTGGCCGCTTTCGGCATGCTTCATCTGCATATTCATAGGCTTGAGAAGCCCTTTTTCGGCGATTTCCTTGCAGAAACGAGCGGTGGTTTCACTGTACCGGTAAATTTCAGTCAAAAACGTTTTGGCCTTTTCCACTACCTCGCTGGGTTTGCCGTCCGGGCCCACCAGCGGTTCCCCTTCCGTATCGGAAATAAAGGGGCTCTCTTCGTCGATGCAGAAAAGAAACTGATCCTGGCCCTGGCCCTTGCCCAGGGCGAAAGGGTATCGGCGGATAATCGCGGGAATATAGCGACCGGTCCATTCCCCTTCCGGATTGACGAACAGGTTCTGGCCGGGTTTCAGGCCCAAAAGGGCGTAAGCACCGTAATTTTCCCCGTCTTTCAAAAAAACGATGGGCAGGTCTTCGGCCGCTCGCTTGAATTCACTGACCAGAAGAGAGGAGATGTGGGTTTTGGATACAAAATGAAAGGTATCGACAGGTTTGATTTTTTTATGGCCGTGAGCTTGGGTGTTGAACGGCACGATTTTCTGAAACATGAAGGAATTCTCCTTTGAAGTGCGATGCTGAAAAGAATACAGGGGCAGACTGCGCCCCTGTATTCGGATCGGGTTATCCAATCGGCCGGCGGCCTCCTCTCCGGAAAGGGAGACCGCCGGGGTTCGTTATTTGAATCAGGCGGTTTGGGCCCGTCTGTGGTTGTCGATCTCGGCCAAGGCCGGGTCCTCTTCGAGAAGGGCCAGGATGTCCGCCAGTTCGGAATCGGCCTGAATTTCACCGGATTCCTCGGATTCAGCCCGGGCCAGCATCATCTCCTGGACCTCGATCATTTCGCCGTCTTCGGCCGGGTAGTAATCCCCGTCTTCGGTTTCGAGGAAATCGAGTGCTTCCAGAACATCGCCCGAGATCTCCAGGCTGGCGATATAATTGTAGTCCAGCGTGAAGGAAGACTGGGACACGCCCTTGATTACCTGATTCTGATGCCAGTAGGTGGCCGTGACCTCGATATCATAGGTCTGGTCTGCCGTAGGTCCGACGTTCACGTCCGGATTATACCAGAAGGTCTGGGCCTCGGAAGCGAACCTGAGCCAGGGGCTGGTATTCAGGCCGTTTGTTTCAGCGAACTGATAGGTGACCAGTTCTCCATCGGGGAAGACCTCGTCGGGAATCTGGAAGGCCCACTGCTGATCGGACAGAATCG
>JBKHDE010000249.1:0-6882 GCA_046541495.1 Desulfococcaceae bacterium | reverse complement strand
GCCATCCCCGAGGGGAAAACCGTTCTGCCGGCCGGGTCGGTGGTGTCGGTTCAGCTGCTGGAGTGACCGGCTGAAAGCATACCTGAATTCTTCAGGGGATATCGGATACAGGAAAACACCATTGCCGGATAAAGAAGACGAAATCACCTGTGGCGCCGTGATACTGGCCGGAGGGCGCAATTCCCGCATGGGGGGGCGCAACAAGGCCTTTCTGAAGGTCGGGGGGGAGACGATTCTTACTCGGGTGGTGAAACGTCTTCGGCTGTTTTTTGATGAAATCCTGCTGGTGACTCGAACCCCCGGGCTTTATCAGGGATCTTCGGTCGAGGTGATCGAGGATATTTTCGAGGCCCGCTCCTCCTTGACCGGGGTGCACGCGGGGCTCACCCATGCACGGTCGGACTACGCCTTTGTCATACCCTGTGATGCGCCATTTATTCGGCCGGCCCTGATCCGTTTGATGCTCTCCGAGCTCGAGGCCTCCCCGGCTTCCATAGATGTGCTGGTTCCTTTTCACGAGGGCCGATACGAACCCCTCTGCGCCATCTATTCCAAAAACTGCATCGATCCTATCGAGGAACAATTAAAGCGGAAGGATTATAAGATCTACCACTTCTTCGATCAAATCCGGCTGAAGACCTTGTCTGCGGAGCGGATCAAGTCCGCAGACCCGGAGATGCGCTCCTTTTTCAATGTCAACACCCCCGAAGCCTATCAGCGGTGTCGGGAACTCTGCGATCCTTTTTGATTTTCAGGCTCGACTTTCGGGCGGCAGGCGTGATCCGAACCGAATTTACGGCTGCTTCTGAATAAACCGCTGTTCAATAAAATCGGCCAGCCCTTGAATATCATTGATGTCGATGCGGGGGACCCCTAAATCCACCTCGATATCGGATACCACCGCCACCAGGGTTTTGGGGTCTTCTTTGGCGTGCAGCGGTGTTGAATGGGCGGTGCTTCGAAAGACCTCGATCTGGGGCTTTCCGATGCGTTTGTATCCCTCGGTCAGGACGATATCCATATCTCCGAAATAGCGTTCGACGATCTCATCCAGGCCGACCTCTTCGGCGACATCCTGGATCACCGATATCTTCCAGGGGGAGGAGATCACCACCGTTTCCGCGCCGGCCTGTTTGTGGCGCCAGGTGTCTTTTCCCGGGATATCGATATCGAAACCATGGGTGTCATGCTTGACGGTGCCGACCCGATGCCCTCTTTTTTTCAACTCGGGAATCAGCTTTTCCAGCAGGGTGGTTTTTCCGGAATTTTTTTTGCTCACTATGGATACGACGGGCGGCTTCATGATGCTCCTCCTTGTTCACTTCAAACCGGTATCGGAATTCTCACTCGCCTTTAGATCAAGAGGCAACAGGGCGGGAGAAGGCTAAAAAGCGCCTATTCAACAGGAACGGGCGGGACGATGGTAACCGGAATTTTGGATCGGCGCAATACACCTTTTATATGAGGCCCGATGCTCGTGCCTTTGGAGATATACCCTTGCCGGGCCCCCATAATGATCGTGTCGCACTCGAATTTTTCGGCCTTTTCAAGGATTTCCTCGATAATTTCGCCATCCGCCACCACGATTTCACGGGAATGGTAGCCGCAGGTATTGTCATCAATGCCGGCTTCGATGCAGAATTTTTCCAGTGCTTCGCGGATGAGCCGACTTTCGGACTTTTTTCCGATCAACGTCTGGCGCGCATTGTTTTCCTGGGTTTCCGCCATTTCCCGATACTGTTTTTCCCCGAGCATTCCCCGAAGGCGCCCTTCCACGTATCCCGGCATTTTCTCGATCACATGAAGCAGCACCAGCGTGGCCTGATACCGGGTCGCCAGCGATGCCGCATAATCGAACGCCGGTTTGCAATTATCCGTCAGATTGGTGGCGAACAGTATCGATGAAATCGGTTTAAACATAGCAGAAGCCCCCCTCTAAATTTTGAAATATGGATTCATGATCACCGTTCCGGCTACCCCGGGATATTTCCCCGGATTGGCAAGAACTCGCTTTCGCTCAAACAGCTTCCCGGCGCGGGAAAATATTCCGGGGTGGCCTGCCTCGGGCCTTGTCAGAACCTACCGGGAAAGAATGGATCAGGGCCAGGAACCCTTGGTCCTGTCATCAAAACCGGAGTCGATGCACTGGGCCTTTTCCTCTTCGGTCAGTTCATCGGGATTTTTCAAGGCATCGATGGGGCAGACAAACTCTTTACCATCCTTATCCTTTACCCAAACGAAACGGTCTTTCATTTTTCTGGCTTTTTCCTCTACCATTCTACCTCCTTCCGGAAATTATCGGTTGTATTAAAACTTGTCCTTTATTCATTGCCTTTCATTCGGCAAAGAATCCAGAATAGGTCCGCATATTCAGGGATGTCGTTGAAAGTTTTGTTTATTAAGATAGGTGCGGACAAAATTTGTGTCAATAAAGGCGCCCTTCGGCAGCAATCAGATGACCCTGCTGAACCCTTTCATGGATTGGCCCAATCTAAAATTTCCAAGAACCGTCTGATACTGAATGAAAAATTACATGAAAAAAACTTGACATTTCACGATTCTTACTCCATATAGCATAGGTAAAAGGGGCTTTCAAGAGGGCAGTTCCACAAACATACAACCCATTGGAATTAAGATGTTTATTAGGAGAAAAAACCGGTCTGCAATTAAAGGAAGTAGGGAGTTCGATCGGGATGTTAATTGCATGCAATAAGGGTATTCCCAGATACGAGATTCGCTGTTCGGCATGCGAATAGAATCGCCTTCAGCGGTTTCCGAAAGATTTCAATTCCAAAGGATCACACAGCCCTTCAAATAAAAGCATAAAAGATTCCGTGAAAATCGGAATCATCAGCGACATCGGGCGGCAACGTCGGGAAAACCGGCTCGGTCCTTATTTTTTCGGCAAAGGAGGTAATGATTATCATGGCGACAGAAAAGTCCCAGAACAACCCCCCCAAAATCAAAACCAAAGATAAAACCGTCTTGAGATCCCTCGGTCTCGGCGGATATTTCGGCGGCGGCGCCGAAGGGATGGTGGACGTCAAGGACGGGAAAATCGTCCGGGTCCGCCCCATGCGGTACGGGTGGAAATACAGCAAAGACGAGGTCCGACAGTGGACCATGACCCGGAACGGGAAGTCCATCGGGCCGGCATGGAAATCCCTGCCCGGCCCCTTTTCACTGGCCTATAAAAAGCGGGTCTATTCCCCCAATCGAATCAAGTACCCGCTGAAACGGGTCGATTGGGACCCGGACGGGGAACGCAACACCGAAAACCGCGGAAAAAGCAAATATGTGCGCATCTCCTGGGATGAAGCCGCCGAGATCATTTCCAAGGAGCTGAGGCGGATTCATGACAAATACGGATACTATGCGGTGCTGCTTCAGGGGGACGGACACGGCGAGTGTAAGACCATCAATACCCCCCATGGTCACCCCGGGGTGCTGCTGGACCATCTGGGCGGCTTTACCCTTCAGGTGCGAAACCCGGACAGCTGGGAGGGTTGGTATTGGGGCTCCAAGCATGTCTGGGGGCAGGGGGCCCAGGGGATCATGTATCCGGCGGCCAATATCGTGAAGGACACCACCGAGCACGCCGAAATGGTCCTGTTCTGGGGATGCGATCCGGAAACCACGCCGTGGGGCTTCACCGGGCAGTTCGCCAGTCGGCTGTCCTATTTCTGGACCGAGGTCGGGATCAAGCAGATCTACATCTGCCCGGATTGCAATTACGGCGCCGCGGTTCACGCGGACAAATGGATTCCGGTTCTGCCCAACACCGATGCGGCCCTGCAACTGGCCATCATCTACATGTGGATCACCGAGGAAACCTACGACAAGGACTATGTCGACACCCACACGGTCGGGTTCGACAAGGTCAAGGCGTATGTCCTGGGTGAAGAGGACGGGGCGCCCAAGACCCCGGAGTGGGCCTCCAAGAAATGCGGGGTGCCGGAATGGACCATCAAGGCCCTGGCTCGGGAGTTCGCCGCCAAAACCACCTCCATCGCCCATTACTTCGGGGGCGGACTGGTCCGCGGACCTTTCTCCCACGAACCGGCCCGGCTGGAATGCATCCTGCTGGGGATGCAGGGGCTGGGCGGTCCCGGTGTGCATCAGCACCAGTTCACCTATTTCGGATTGCCTCGGGCCGAAGGCCTGGGCGGCACCTTTTTCTGGAATCCCGAAATCGAAGAGCGGCTGGCCATGCCGGTGCTTTCATCGGTGACCGCCTGGCAGCAGCAGATCATCCCGAAGACCCTGATCCAGAAAGCCATTCTCTCGGACGAACCGATCACCTTTCACGGCACCGGGGCCCAGAATGCACTGGTCCGGGATCAGTTCAACGAATACAAATTCCCTTCGGAAGAAGAGGGGGTGGGCACCGACATTCATATGATCTGGACCGACACCCCCTGCCGAATCACCTGCTGGAACTACGGCCACGAAACCGAACTGGCCCTGCGAAGTCCCAAAATCGAAACCATCGTGGCCCAACATCCCTGGCTGGAGAACGACTGCCTCTATTCCGACATTATCCTGCCGGCCAACACCTACATGGAGGTGGACGACATCCTGACCAACATCCGCCAGGGCACTCAGCAGCCCAATATTATGCTGGCCGAAAAAGCGATTGAGCCGATCGGCGAATCCAAAAGTGATTTCGAGGTCGTGCTGGAGGTGGCCAAGAAGATGGGGCTGGAAGAGACCCTCACCGACGGTCTCACCATCGCCGACCTTCAGAAAAAGGTATGGGAGTACATGGGCGGCGAAAAACTGGTATCCTGGGAACAGCTTCAGGAGAAAAAATACTGGTGCTATAATACAGCCGAGGATTGGGAGGATGATCCTCCGGGATTCCGGAAATTTTATGAAGATCCGGAAAGCAACCCGCTGAGCACCCCGTCCGGAAAGCTCGAGTTTTATTCCGAAAGCCTGGCCAAAGCCTATCCGGACGACAAAGAACGGCCGCCGATTCCCAAATGGATCGAACGGAGCCACAACCATGACGAACGGCTGTCCAGCTCCCGGGCCAAGATGTTTCCGCTCCTGATCATGTCCAACCACGGCCGGTGGCGGGTGCATGCCCAGTGCGACGACATTACCTGGACCCGTGAAGCGCCCACCTGCAAAGTGACCGGGCCGGACGGCTACAAGTATGAACCCTGCTGGCTGCATCCGTCCGAGGCGGAAAAGCGCGGCATTCGGCACGGCGACATCGTCAAAATTTTCAATGAACGCGGCATTGTGCTGGCCGGCGCCTACATCACTGAACGGCTGCGGCCCGGGGTGCTTTACATCGATCACGGGGCCCGGCATGATCCCATCAAGACCGGAGAAATCGAGCGGGGCGGCGCCATCAACACCATCACTCCCGGGGCCACCACCTCGGACAACTGCGTCGGCCAGATCGGCAGCGGTTATCTGGTGGAGGTACAGCGGGTCACGGGTGAAGAGATGGACCGCTGGCGAAAAGAATATCCCGAGGCATTTGAAAGAAAATATGATCCGGCGGCCGGTCTGCGGTTTGATGCCTGGATTGTGGAAGGAGATAAGAAATGAAAGCCTTTTACGTCGACCTTTCCGTCTGCAACGGCTGCTACTGCTGTCAGATCGCCTGCAAGGACGAGCACGTCGCCAATGATTGGACCCCCTATGCCAAGCCCCAGCCGGACACGGGCCAGTTCTGGATCGGCATGACCGAATTGGTGCGGGGACAGGTGCCCAAGGTCAAGGTGACTTATATCCCCAAGCTGTGCCACCACTGCGACGATGCCCCCTGCATGGATGCCTGCGAGGTGAACGCCATCTACAAACGGGACGACGGGCTGGTGATCATCGATCCGCAAAAATGCACCGGCTGCCAGCTGTGCGAGGATGCCTGTCCCCACGATGAAATCTTCTTCAATGAAAACCTCAACATCGCCCAGAAGTGCACCGGGTGCGCCCATCTTCTGGACAACGACGAGGAGTGGGAGGTGCCCCGGTGCGTGGACCAGTGCCCCACCGATGCCTTGCGTTTCGGGGACGAGGCCGATTTTCAGGATTTCATCGCCGAGTCCGAGCGGATCAATCCGAAGGCCGGGACCCAATCCCGGGTCTACTACAAGCACCTGCCCCGAAAATTCGTGGGCGGCACCCTGTACGACCCGGTGGAAAAAGAGGTCATTATCGGCGCCAAGTGCACCCTCAAGGATAATGAATCCGGGGAATCCTTTACCGCCGACACCGATAATTTCGGGGACTTCTGGTTTCGGGGTCTCAAAGACGATCGAACCTTTACCCTGACCCTGGAAAAGAACGGCAAGACCCATACCGTCCACCATATTGTGACGGACCGGGACCTCAGCCTGGGGGACATTCCCATGAAGCTGTAAAATTTTGTAAAACCAAGCGATAAAATTCGGCCTCCGCGCCTGCGGGGGTCGAACGGTTCCATTCAAAAGGTGTTTCCATGAAAACAGCAGATATCGGAGATTTCGTCAAAGTCCATTACACCATCAAACTGCCTTCCGGCGAGGTCGTCGGGTCGTCCCGAGGCGGTCAGCCGCTGGCCTTTACAATCGGTAAGGGATCGGCCGTCAAGGGCCTTGAAAAAGGGGTGATCGGCATGCAGGCGAATGAATCCCGGACCATCGAGGTTTCCCCGGAAGAGGGATTCGGCTTTCGGGATGAAAGCCTGATTCTCACCCTGGACCGTAAAGAAATCCAGACCGGCGTCGAACTGGTGCCCGGACGCCCGATCCAGTACAAATCAGGCATGGGAGAGATCGTCAACTTTGTCGTCCTCAACGCCACCGATGAAACCGTCACCCTGGATGCAAACCATCCCCTGGCCGGGGAGACATTGACCTTTGAGGTGGTGTTGGTGGCGTTGTC
>JBKHDE010000248.1:0-6947 GCA_046541495.1 Desulfococcaceae bacterium | reverse complement strand
GGGTCCTCTTCCGCCTGTTCCTGAACGACCTCCATCTGTTTGCTGACCTCTTGAACATGCTGGTAATCTCCGCCCCAGCCCCGCTTGCGTTCATCCAGGTTGGTCAGGGCGGAGACCCGGCCGTAGAGGATCAGCGTGTCCCACGGCTGAATGCGGGTATCCCCCATGGGCGCGCCGACGTATTTACCGGATTGGCGGGTGATCCCCAGAATCATGATGCCTTCATCCCGCAGCCGAAGGTCTTTAAGTTCATGGTCGGCGATCCAGTCCTCCGGTTCCACCTGTAGTTCCACTACCTGATACTCTCCGGCAAGGTGAAGCATGCCTGCATAATCCTGTACATCGAGCCGGGTAAAGCGCTTGAGGGACCAAGTGATCAGGGAAGAGAGGCGCCGGTCCACCCATCTGCTCCAGGCTGTAATCCAGAGCAGAACCACTCCTGAAAACAGAAATCCCAGCCTCAGATAAATGGATTTCCCTTCGCTGATGTTGATCATGGATACGATCAACGAGCCCATGGCGGTGACGATGCCGGCGTTTCCGCCGAGCATCAGCAGCAGCAGAATCCTTCGGCGAACCGGATGGTTGACCATCTTTTCCGATTCGCTGGTAGTGAATCCGACCCCGGTAAAGGCGGACCGGGCCTGAAACCGTGCCGATTGTTTGGACAGACCGGTATGGGTCAGGGCCACGGTGGCGATCCGGGTCACCAGAATGGAAAGGGTCAAAACGATCAGAAGGGTCAGGATCGAAAACATGAAAAATACTGTACCATGATCCGGCCGTATGAGGCAATTTATTCGGCATCCATTATGGATTCATGCATCAACCCGGAGCACGATTGTAAAGAATTTGCCGGCAAAAAAGGTGTATTTTTTACAGAATTGATTTGGGTCAAAACGTAAAATTATTAACAATTTATATGAAATTGTTTTGCATTGACAGGCTTTCGGCTTTATCTTACAGTTTACAGTTACATTTTAAAGTGAAATAATTCCCAACAAGAAAGGAGATAAGATGAAAAGAGTACTCATTCCCCTTCTGATCGGAATGCTCATCCTCGCGGGGTGTGCCGCCCCTCAGACCAAAACGGGCAAGGGCGCCGCTTACGGGACGGCGGGCGGAGCGGCCGCCGGGGCTTTAGCCGGACAATTGATCGGCAGAGACAGTGAGGGCACACTGATCGGTGCGGCGGTGGGTGCCGCGATCGGGGGAGCCGCCGGGGCCGGCGTGGGAAAGATGATGGACAAGCAGGAGCAGGATTTCAATCAGGCCTTGGCCGCATCCAATGCGGCGGCGGTTCGCCGGGAAGGCAACCTGCTGGCGATCACCCTGCGCGGGGATGTGACCTTCGATACCGATTCCGCCACCGTGAAACCCGGGCTCTATTCGGAAATCGAGCGAATCGCCCAGGTGATGGTTCAGTATCCGCAAACCCGAATTCTAGTGGAGGGATATACCGACAGTCAGGGGACGGACTCCTATAATCAGCAGCTATCGGAGCGACGGGCCGAGTCCGTTAAAAATCTTCTGGTGGACCAGGGCGTGGATTCGAGCCGAATCCAAGCGGTCGGCTACGGCGAAGCGCAACCGGTTGCCACCAATGCTACCGCCGTGGGCAAGGCCCGAAACCGCCGGGTGGAGATTAAAGTGATTCCCACCTCCACCGGATGATATCGAAGTAAATTCCGCCTGCATCGAGTCAAAAAAAGGCGGCCGAAAGGCCGCCTTTTTTTAAAGCCGCAGCAAAAAAAAGCGCCGCTGCGTCCGGGTACCGGATCACCGCCGCCGGATGAATACCCGAACCCCTGAAAACCTTCAGCGGGCACCCTGCGCTTTTTTACCGATGCTTGCTCTCAATAAAACAGGTTTTATACCAGGCGACCGATTCCCGAATGAATTTTTCCTGGTTCTCAGGAAGGGTCAAACGGTGATCCCCTTTTCTCAGCATGATCAGGCGCTTGGGCATGACCGATTTTTGATAAATCAAGTGAGCCTCGAACGGTGGAACCACCCGGTCGGAATCGCCGTGGAAGATGAGGATATGGTGGATTCCTGAAATCTTTTCAGACATATCGAAGCGCAGTCGGTTCAAATCGACCTTTTCATCGATGTCTCTATGTTCTTCCAGGTTCTGAATATTTTTAAGAATGGGACCGCTGCGCAGAGCCGCCGCCAGGGTGATGACGGCATCGATTTCCAAACGCTTGAATACCGCCAGGCAGGCTGCGCCGCCCAGGCTGCTGCCGAAAAGGCCGGTCCATCGGCCGGTGTCTCCCCGCTCCCGTACGGCTTTTACTGCGCTGGTTAAATCATTGCAGCGCGCCTCAAAGGTGGTTACCTCCCTGAACTCCCCTTCGCTCTCGCCGCAGCCCCGATGATCGAAACGAAAAAAGCCGATGCCCTGTTCATTGCAGAGATTGGCCAATTCAATCTGTTTCGGGGATTGTCGATCGCTGAACAGGCCGTGTGAACCGACAATGACCGGGGGATGATCCACCTTTTTCGGTAAATGCAGGGTTCCCTTCAGCAGATAGTTTTCACTTTGGAAGGAGATTTCCTCGATATGGGCGCTGCTTTCGGCTTCCGGGGTGCTGATGTCGACTTCGTCGTGAACTTCGGATTCGGACATGGGCGGTGTTTCCTTTAAATTGCTTCGTTTAGAGCTTTGATTAAGAAAGGGCGTTTGCTATCTTAAACACATTAATGTTAATCATTTTGCTGATACAGGCAAGCAACAATTACCGGATCGCTGAAGAAATGAAGATCCGTTCTTATCGGTTGAGGCGCGGGCATTCACGGAGATATGCATTCTCTTGCTGTCGCCGGCCGCTTCTGAAAAATATTAGTGCAGAAATCATACCATAAAAAATAGTAAGTTGTATTGATTTTGCTTGTATTATTCGGAAGGTGAATCGAGGATTATTGAAATACCACAAATTTTGAAGCGTTTCACCCGCATGTTTTGGCGGATGGAGCGGTACAGACAGGGATATCAGTTATGGGAGTAAAAAAAGGGCAGGAACTGGAACTGGAGGTCACCGATATCGCATTCGGCGGTCGCGGACTCGCCAAGGTGGACGGGTTTGCGGTATTTATCGATCAGGCGGTGCCTCAAGATTATGTTCGAGTCCGGGTTTTTCGAAAGAAAAGAAATTTCGCAGAAGCCCGGGTGGTGGATTTATTGCGGCCGTCGCCCCATCGGGTGGACGCCCCTTGCCGGTACAGCGGATACTGCGGAGGATGCAAATGGCAGTTTCTGGACTACGAAAAGCAGCTTGAATACAAGCGGCGGCATGTGTCTGAATCTTTGGAGCATATCGGGCTTATCCGCGGAACTCCGGTCCACCCGACCATTCCCTCGGAAAAAATCTTCGGGTACCGGAATAAGATGGAGTTTTCCTTTTCAGACCGGCGTTGGCTGATGCCGGAAGAGTTGGGCCGGGAGGACATCGGGTTCGGCTTTGCGCTGGGGCTTCATGTGCCGGGAACCTTCCATAAGGTTCTGGATACCGCGGCCTGTCTGCTGCAACCGGATCTCGGCAACAAAATTCTGGAAGATGTCAGGCAATATGTCCAAAAGTCGGACCGCCCGGTGTACGGACTGAAAAGCCATGAGGGGTTCTGGCGGTTTTTGATGCTGCGCCACTCGGCGGCCCGGGATGAATGGATGGTCAACCTGATCACCGCCGAGGCGGATGCTTCGGCGGTACAACCCTTGGCCGACGCCCTGATGGAAAACTATCCGAACATTGTATCCGTCGTCAACAACATCACCGCACGAAAGGCCGGTGTGGCCGTCGGGGAATATGAAATTCGGCTGGGCGGGGCCTCTACCCTGACCGACCGCATCGGCCGCTATGACTTTGAGATTTCAGCCAATTCCTTTTTTCAGACCAATACCCGGGGAGCGGAAAAACTCTATGAACTCGTCACGGCGTATGCGGAATTGACGGGAACGGAAACCGTTCTGGATCTCTATTGCGGAACCGGTGCGATCGCCATCACGTTGTCCGAATTCGCCCGAAGGATCATCGGGCTCGAACTAGTGGAAAGCGCCGTGGCCGATGCCGCTGAAAACTGCCTTCGCAACGGCGTCGACAACTGCCGTTTCCTGGCCGGGGACATTCGGGACCGTTTGGCCCATATTGAGGAAAAACCCGAGGTGATCATCATCGACCCGCCTCGGGCGGGAATGCATGCGGATGTGGTCAACGGCGTGCTGGAAAAGGCTCCCCGGCGGATCGTCTATGTCTCCTGCAACCCGGCGACCCTGGCCCGGGACCTGTCGATTCTCAAAGACCGGTACCGTGTCATGGAGGTGCAGCCGGTGGATATGTTCCCGCACACCTTTCACATCGAATCGGTGGCCAAACTGGAGCGAATCTGAACAGGGCTCCCTCTTTCAGCAGGTTTCTTTCGAAATAGGTGTAGAGGCCGCTTCTTCATGAAGGCATTGTTGTCCGGTACCGGGCGGTTCATTCCTTTGCCAGGTCGATAAAGCACCCCCCGCCGCCGTCCACCCGGCTTGAGGGTGCATTCGAATCCCCTGAGATACCGGCCATGGGCATGGGCGGGGTTTCACCGGCGGTGTCCGCCGTGGCGGAGGCGGGATGTAACGCCTTTCCGATCCATTCGCCACCGGTTCGAAGCGCCTGAAGGATGGCGCCTTCCCTGGGTCCTTCCGGAGAATTGTCATCGAGATCCTTCTGGGCCGACGGAGAGAAAATCAGGTAAACCCTTTCTTTTCGAGCACTGACCCAATAGCCCCGATTCCGATAGAGCACCGCTTCTTCATCCCCCGGCTGATAGGATACATATTCGCCTCCATTCCATCGCCAAAGTTTTAAATCGAGATAGGGGTTGTCCGGAGTCAGTGCGGAAACGGGCGCCGGTCCGAATTCGATGTGATCTTCGTCATTATATGCGATCACTTGAATATCCCGCCACAGGTAGTCCGCACCATTGGGGGGAGCGATCATATTCCAGCCGCTTCCGGTCGTCTGATTAATAAAAAGCGGGACGTGGATATCGGTGTTCCGCGTCACCCGGATGCCGGTCACTGTCGGGGTGAGCCCTTCCCGGGCCAAGAACCAGTAGGCCCTTCCCGGCAAAAATTCCATGCCGTTTTCATGATCGAATTCGATGTACTCCCCTGTCTCTGGGTCGTAGGTTCCGATTTTAAAAAACCGGGTGTCATATGCACCGATATCGTCTCCAAGTACCGCAAAGGCGTCGGGGTCCTCCGGCCAGAAAAAGAAAGAGGCCATCTGATACTGTTCGATTCCGGTGCCCGGTGGAATATTCGGGCCTTCGGCCGTTTCCATCATCCCGATGGTGAACGGATTTTCTTCCGACCAGATCAATCGGCCGGTGTCCGAATGCCGATAACCGATTCGCCAGGTGTACGCCAATCCGGTTTCCAGTTCCTTTGTCGCCAGAGCGATTCCCCCGTATGTGGTGGCAATCTCAAAGGTTTCAAACGGCAGGTCCCGAGGACGCACCTGAAAATAGGTTTCCACGGGAACACCGATCCCTGCGCTGGAGACGATGATGCCTTCGAAGCGGACGGTCTCGTCCGGCAAAAAGGTGTTCGTTTCGGGAAAAACGGCGATCGGTGTGCCCGCCGTAAAAGGTCTGTCCGGATTATCCGGGTCGAGGCAATCGGAGCTCCCGTCACCATCCCGGTCCTCGTCGATGAATCCGCAGCCGCAGTCCCCCGGCAGAACCTTCAACGGATCACCCGGGCAGTGGTCGAGGCAGTCCGGAATACCGTCGCCGTCGGTATCCACATCGGGAATCCCGCAGCCGCATTCTCCGGGGACAATCTTCAGGGGATCTTCCGGGCATTCATCCAGACAATCCAGAACCGTGTCCAGGTCTGAATCGATCTCCAAAACCCCGCAACCGCAGATGCCGGGGACGGCTTTTTGCGGATCATCCGGGCATTGGTCGATGCAGTCGGGAACCCCGTCCCCGTCCCGGTCGGTCTCCGGGATGCCGCAGCCGCAATCGCCCGGGAGCAGTTTGAGCGGGTCCTCGGGACAGGTATCGATACAATCCGGAACGTTGTCGCCGTCGGTGTCGATCTCCGGTATCCCGCAGCCGCACTCACCGGGGATGATCTTCAGGGGATCTTCCGGGCATTCATCCAGACAATCCAGAACCGTGTCCGCATCCGAATCGATTTCCGAGACGCCGCAGCCGCAGATGCCGGGAAGGATTTTGTCGGGATCTTCGGGGCACTGATCCAGACAGTCGGGAACCAGATCGCCGTCGGTATCGACATCCGGTGTATCGCAGCCGCACTCTCCGGTGAGTATTTTATCGGGATTGTCGGGGCATTCATCCACGCAGTCCGGAGCGCCGTCCCCGTCCGAATCGGTATCCGGCACCCCGCATCCGCAAATACCGGGAACGGTTTTGTTTGGATCCGATGGGCAGAAATCTTCAATCGGGGTCTGAACGGGACTGAACACCGCCGCGACATTGCGGTCGCTTTCCATTAGGACTATGGCAATATCTCCATCGACGGAATCCTGACCCTCCCAGCGGACGAACTCATAGCCGGAGGACGGCTGGGCCGCCAAACTTACCACCGTTCCTGACTCAAAGCTGGTGGAGCAGGCCTCCGAACAGGTGAAACCGGTGCCCGTCTCCGAGCTAGTGTCGCCGCCCGAACCGGTTATTGAAACCGTTCCCCCGCCAAGCGGCAGAACGGAAATGGCTAAAGTATGGAATACCGGCGGTGGTTTGATATACTCCAATCGGACACTGGGGGGAGTTCCAGTGGAAAGGTATTCAATAGAGAAATAGTCCGAGAAATTCTGGGAGACGCCGTCTACCTGCAGGTTGAGAACCTCGAAGGCCGCTGTGGAGTCAATTGAAGTCGCCTGAACAATATCGAAAGTATCCCCCACCTGCGGTGTATATGCGGTCGTATTCAG
>JBKHDE010000247.1:0-7065 GCA_046541495.1 Desulfococcaceae bacterium | reverse complement strand
CCGCTACGGCATGATACGGATATGGCGACGGCAATATTTGTAGGGGCACCCCCCCCGTGGTTGCCCTGTTCGCGCCTGCACCGACCGTCCGTTTTTTTCATGGTTTCCCTGCGCCTGCACCGACCGTTGATTTTTCAACGGTTTCCCCGTGCCTAAAACCCCTCCCGCCGAACCTGCCCCGACGCAAGGGGTATTCCGAAGGCTTTGGAGGTGGCCAGGGTGATGCTGCGCATGTCTTCGGGTTCGAGGTTGTGGACATTGGTCTTTCCGGTGCATCGGGCGATAATAGCGGTCTCCTGGACGGTGCCTTTGATCCAGTTTACCGCCGCCTTCTCCATCTCCTCCACCGTTCGGTTTTTCGGATAAGCCAGCCGGCCGTTTTCGACATTACCACCCATGGCCAATGCCATCGCCGTTCCGAAAACCGCGGCCCGGCAATTGATGGCTAAGGCTTTGGCCACATCGGTGCCGGATCGCATGCCGCCGAAATGGATCAGGGCGATGTCTTCTTCCCGATTCATTTTCCGCAGGATGCGAATGGCGTCTCGCATGACGGTGAGATCCGGGGGTGTAGACAGTTCGCTATCAGAAGATAAAATTCCGGCGGTGCCGTCCAGAATCAGAAAATCGAGTTCCCGCTCCAGGGCATAAGGAATCGCCTTCGGCAGCACGGATCCGGAAACGGCCAGCCCAACCAGTTGATCGGAATGGAGCCGCTCGGCCTTGACCGGGTGAAAGGGGTTTCCGATCGGATAGACCAAACCCGCGGCCTCCGGATGCGGCAGCTCTTTTTCCCCGACCAGCTGAAGCCATACCGGGTGATTCGCGTCGGACAGCGGTTTTCGCCCCACATAGCCGCATCCGATGGCGGCCAGGGCCCGGGCCAAAGCTTGCCGGACGCGTACCGGTGCATCATCGAATCCGGTCGCCAGAAAGGGGTGTTCCAGATCCAGAAAAGGGCCGTTTTGATCCGATTCGCCCATTCCGATCCATCGGCTGATACGGGTTTTGGTGGAACAGGCTTCCCGGTATGGGTCGATCACCAACCGGGTCAGGGCCGCGGACAAAAAGACGACATCATCCAGATGGGCCGGACGGGTCTCGGGAAACGGATTTTCCCGGGGCGCCAGAAAACCCGACAGGATCTCCCGCTGGGCCGACCCGTCTTCGACTTCGGTCTTGGACATGGCCTGAATCAACTTCCTATCCCGCCTGGAAAAGTTGGCGGTGCCGGTTTCGGTTTGGGAACGACTTTCGGATGCGGCCTCGGTTCGAAGCCGATCCCGGTATTCGGGCGCATACGGCAGCCGGGTCATTTCAGCGGCTTCCGGAGTCAGGGCCACCAGATCGTTCCGGGACAGCCCGCGGATATCCCCGTAATCCAGCGCATCCGCAACAGCGGCCAACTGCCATCGGATCGATTCCAGATAGCGGTGCATCATCAGGGCCCGCGCCGGTGTGTTAAAGCGCCCCACCAGCTCGGGGTCCTGGGTGGCGATTCCCAGGGGGCAGGCCCCGGAACTGCACTGCATGCACCCGGTGCATCCCCCGGCGATCAGCATGGAGGTCCCGATCCCCACCGCGGAAGCGCCCAGGGCCAGGGCTTTGGCGATATCCACCCCGCTGTGAACCCCGCCCATGAGAACGATCGGCATCTGCCCCTCGGCCTCGATTTCGGACAATCCGTCCAGCGCTTCCATCAGGGCCGACAGGGTGGGAATCCCGACATACTCGAGCACCTCGCTTCCGGCCGCGCCGGTGCCGCCCTGAAGCCCGTCCAGTTCAATGAAGTCGAGACCGTCTTTCAGGGCGATTTTAATGTCGTCCCGGGTGCGGCCGCCGCCCAGCTTGAGGCCCACCGGCAGACGCCAGCCCACCGCCTCCCGGAACTCCAGCACCTTCATGATCAGGTCGTCACCGCCGAGGATGTCGGGATGGCGGGAGGGCGAGCGCAGGTCCATGCCGGAGGGAATTCCCCGCATCTCGGCGATCTCCCGGGTGAGCTTGGAGGCCATCAGCTGCCCCCCCAGCCCCGGCTTGGCGCCCTGGGAAATATAAATCTCCAGACCGTCGGACCGCTTCATGTCATGGATGTTCCACCCCAGCCGGCCGGACAGGCACTGGGCGATCAGCTGCCGGGCCTCGGCCCGTTCCACCGAATACATCCCGCCTTCGCCGGTGTTTTCGGAAATCCCCGACAGCCGGGAGGCGATCCCCAATGCCTCTTTCATTCTCGGACTCACGGCACCGAAACTCATGGGCGCAATCATCACCGGCATGCTCAGATCCAGAGCCCGGGCCCCGTGTTTGCCGCCGATGAAGGTTCTCAGGTTGACCCGATCGGCGACGGCCGGATCAATGCCGGCTCGGGACAGATCGGCTTTAAAGGCGATGTCGCCGAAATGGGGCACGGGCCGGGCCGCGCCGTAGCCGCGAATCCGGTAGCGTCCGATGGCGCTCTTGACCTGAATATCCTGCCGGACCTTTTCATTCCAGTAGCCGGTTTCTCCGCCGGAAAACCGGGTAAACGCCACCGGTTTGGCTTTGGGTTCCGGAGTAGCGAACTTGAGTTCTTTTTCCGCGCTGACCACCTTCCGAAGGGTTCCGGAAAATTGAATTTCGTACCGATCCAGAAAGGCCATCACCGATTCGATCTCATCCGGGTCGGGTTCCACAACCCGAGCGTCATTGCCCAGAGATTCCACCCGGCCGCCCACGAAGATGGCGCCCCCGGCCATGTCCTCCCCCACCCGAGGGCCTGAATCGCCGAGGATGATCAATCGCCCCCCGTACATCATGTAACCGGCCATGAAGCTGGCGTTTCCGCAACAGCAGAGGGTCCCTTTTTTCATCACCTGCCCGGCGCGGGACCCGGTATTGCCCCGAATCACGATGTCGCCGCCCCGTAAAGCCTCTCCGGCGATGGCGCTGGCGTTGCCCCCTACCACGATGGACCCGGCGAGCATGTTGTCTCCCACGCCCCAGCTCACGTTCTTCTCCACCTCGATGCGGGGGCCGTCGCTCAGACCGCCGCAAAAATAGCCGGCGGAGCCCCGAATCGACAACCGAATGGGATTGGTAAGGCCCACCCCGATATAATGACGGGCGTCCGGGTTTACGATTTCCACATCCCGGTGGGTGGCCCCGTATCCCTTGATGACCTCGTTGGCGGTCTTGATGTTCATTTGCGACAGATCGATGGTCGGCATGGTCAGGCTTCCTTTCTCGCGGTTTCTATAGGGTGATTTTCCGGGGATCGGGACCAGAGCCCGCAGCTCAGGGGGGTCGGTTCGGTGGTTTCCAGGGCTCGGCCCGGAAAGAGCCGGTTCAATCCCACCTCTTCCGAAGAGATGGCGATCATATCGTCGTCTTCATATTTGACCATGGGCTTGGCCGCCAGCTTGTCCTTGGCGTAGCCGACGGCGTCTTTTGTGGCCACCAGGTATGAAAAAGTGCCGTCCAGGTCTTCCAGGGAGGTCTGAAGCGCCGCTTCCAGAGATGCGCCGGTGCTCATTCGGTAGGCCAGATAGACGGCGATCAGCTCGGTATCGTTTTCGGTCTGAAAGGTCATACCACGCCGCTCCAGGCGTCGCCGCATGATCCAGTAGTTGGTGATCTGGCCGTTGTGGACCGTGGCGATGTCCGCGAATCCGCAGGCCCAGAAGGGATGGGAGGTATCGGGATGCACCCCCGATTCGGTGGCCAGGCGGATGTGGGCGATGCCGTGATCGCCGTTGAAATCGGCGATATTGTACCTGGGCGCCAGTTCCCGGGGCTGCCCCACGTCCTTGATGATGTCGAGACGGCTGCCCATGGAAACCGGCTTGATTCGGCGTTCCACCGCATGGGTCAGGGCCAGCAGGTCTCCCGCGAATTTCACCTCGACGCCCAGGGTGCAGCCGAGCACTTCTTCAGAAAGGATTTCGACATTCTCATCCGCCAGGGTTTGATGGATCGTATCGATTTCCGATCGGGCCTGCTCGCCTGAGGAGATGAAAAACCGCATCCGAAGCCGCCCCTTCGGCAGCGGGTCCCGATACAGGGCCCACCCGGCGGAATCAGGGCCCCGGTGCAGGGTGGCATCCAGAATTTCGGTCAGGGCCTCGCCGGTGGTCATGGGAAAACCGGGCCGTTTGCCGTTTTTAAACAGAATCCCCGCAATGGCGCACATCTGGCAACCTCCTATGATGATCCGAGCGATTATCGGCGCACGGACGGTGGTGAAGTATTCGCGTGCCCCGTTATAAAACGTGAGCGACGAACATCGGGTTACATGATTTCTTCTTTAATCCGAGAATCTCGGAGAGACGATGATGGACAAAAACCGGATCGGAAGATCGATCAACTCCTCCGGCCCGTGGGGGGCGTCCGAATCGAAAAACAGGGAATCGCCCGGTGACAGCGGATAGGACTTGTCGCCGTGCATGTAGATCATCTTTCCTTCCAGCACGTAGAGAAACTCCATGCCGGGGTGCTGAAAGAGAGGGAAGACCTCCGATTCCACCGTCAGCGTGATCAGATAGGGTTCTACGGAAATGGTCTTGCCAACGCTGTGCCCCAGCAGTTGATATTGGTGTCCGGCCCGGGTGCCGCGCCGTTCGATGACCAGCCCTTCCCCGGCGCGAACGAAGCTGGCGTCCCGCTCTTCCTCATATTTCCGGAAGAATGCGGTCACCGGAATATTGAGGGCCTTGGAAAGGGATTGAAGGGTGGCCAGCGACGGCGATGCATTACCGTTTTCAATTTTAGAGAGCATTCCGGTGGACAATCCCGCCAGCTTGGCCAGTTCCGCGATCGTCAGCCCCATTTTCTTGCGAAACCCGCGAATCTCCCGGCCGATGGCCACCTCAAGGCGGTTGTCATGGCCGGGGCTCAGGGTTTCGCTCACCGTCGATTTCGGTTTCTGCCGGGCCGGTTTATGGATCGCTTCGGTTTTCTCTTTCATGACCTTAGCTTCCAACAGAACCGAATTTCTGTCAAGACAATATCCACTTTAAGGAACTATTTTTTCTTCTCAGGAAATTAAATTGTCGATATACTCTTCCATCACGGGCCGATCGGATCGAACCACCCGGGCACGACCATCAGTTCCCGGGTGGCGATCACTTCAGGGCGGCTATCCCTAAGCCATACTGTGGGGATCCACGGCCAACCCGGAATAGGCTTCGTTGCCGTGCTCCTGAATATCCAGGCCCAGTTCCTCTTCTTCCGGAGAGACCCGAAGACCGACCGTGTGCTTGATGGCCAGGAACAGGACCAGGCCGGCCCCGAAGGCCCATGCAAAGCCGACCCCGATGCCGATCAGTTGTGCCAGCAGAACGGTGGCGCTGAAGCTTTCCACCCCGAAGAAGGCGAATGCCAGGGTCCCCCATGCACCGCAGACCCCGTGGACGCTGACGCAGCCGACCGGATCATCGACCTTCAGAACCCGCTCGATAAACAGCACGCTGAAGACCACCAGTACGCCCGCCACCAGGCCGATGATCAGCGCCCCGAAGACGTCCACCACGTCCACCGCGGTGCAGATGGCCACCATACCCGCCAGAAAGCCGTTGACGGTCATCCCCACATCCGGTTTTTTAGCGTAAGCCCAGATGGCGGTGATGGCGCCGATGCCGCCGGCCGCGCCGGCGATGTTGGTCATGACGGCGATCCGGGCCAGATTGCCGTCGAAGGTGGTGGTGCTGCCCGGGTTGAACCCGAACCATCCCAGCCAGAGAATGAACCCGCCGATCACCGCGAAGGGAAGGTTGTGGCCGGGGATCGCCCGGGGTTTACCGTCGGCCCCGAATTTGCCCACCCGGGGGCCGATCACGATGGCCCCGGCCAGGGCGATCCATCCGCCGATGGAGTGGACCACGGTGGACCCGGCAAAATCATAGAACCCCACCCCGAGGATTCCCTCCAGCCAGCCGTTGCCGTCCAGAAGGCTTCCCCAGGCCCAGCCCCCGAACATGGGATAGATAAAGGCGCAGATCACCACACTGTAGATCAGATAACTGGTGAACTTGGTTCTTTCGGCCATACCGCCCGAGACGATGGTGGCGGTGGTGGCTGCAAAGACGCACTGAAACAGCCAGAAAGCGAACCCCCACTGGGTGGCCGAGGTATCGCCCAGAAAAAAGAGGGATTCGTCCGGACCGGCGAACATGATGTGAAACCCGATGATCAGAAAGGCCACCGTCCCCATGCAGAAATCCATAATGTTCTTCATCATGATGTTGACCGCGTTCTTGGCCCGGGTGAAGCCGGCCTCCAGCATGGCGAAACCGGCCTGCATGATGAAGACCAGAAAGGCGGCGATGCAGGTCCAGAGCACATCCCCCCGGTATTGCAGAACCTCCAGCCCGGTCAGGTACCGAAAAATGGAAACGGTTTCAGGCTGTCCGTTCACTTCCACCGTGACCGTCTCCTCGACGGGGGTGGTTTCATCCCGGTAGGCGCCTGAAATCGGAAGCTCCTGTTGAATCGCTTCCTGACTTTTGCCTTGAAACAGTTCGGCCGGAAAAGTAGCGATCGCTTTTTCCACAGCCTCGGGATCGGCGGCCCGGGCCGGTGTTCCCATATAAACTCCCAGGCCGATCAGCAGCAATCCCATACCCAACCAGTGCACGATAATCTTACAGGCGGCTTTCATCTGTCTTTTCCTTCCTCAATAGTGATATGAAAAATACCAATAGATACTCAGGTGTGGATTACAGGGCCTGTTTGCCCGATTCGCCGGTCCGTATTCGATACGCATTCTCGATGGGCCAGACAAATACCTTGCCGTCTCCGACGCTGCCGGTGTTCGCGGTTTTCATAATGGCTTGGACCACCTGCTCTTCCATGGAGGCGTCCACGATGATGTCGAGCTTGAGCTTGGGAATGAACTCCACCTGGTACTCGGCGCCTCGGTACACCTCTTTGTGCCCCCGCTGCCGGCCGAATCCGCGCACCTCGCTGACGGTCATTCCTTTGACCCCGATCTGGGTCAGGGCATGCTTGACGTCATCCAGTTTGAACGGTTTAATAATGGCTTCGATCTTTTTCATTGGTTTCTCCTGTTTTCTGAAATGGTTGAAT
>JBKHDE010000246.1:0-7070 GCA_046541495.1 Desulfococcaceae bacterium | reverse complement strand
GAAGCTGTCGGAATTCGAGCTCCCCGAAGAGCCTGCACAGGACTTCCCGGTTCGGAGGTTCCACCTGAAACGCTTCCGGATCGAACCGGACCGGGGCGTCCTTTCGAATGGTCACCAGGTCCCGGCTCAGGAAGGCGTCCTCTTTGTGGGCGATCAGGTTTTCCTTCTGTTTTTTCTTAGTGATCGTCTCCACCTGTTCATAGACGGCCTCCATATCCCCGAATTCCTTGACCAGGGCGAGGGCGGTTTTGGGTCCGATCCCCGGCACCCCGGGGATATTGTCGGAGGTATCGCCGGAAAACCCCATCACATCCACCAGCCGGTCCGGCGCCACCCCGAATTCTTTTCGCAGGGCCGCCAGGTCCACGGTTTTGTCCTTCATCGGGTCCCACAGGGAAGTGGTTTCGGTGACCAGTTGAAGCAGGTCCTTGTCGCCGGAGACCATCACCACCTCGAATCCTTCGGCCTCGGCCCGGGCCGCCAGGGTGCCGATGAGGTCGTCGGCCTCGTAGCCCTGAACCTCCATCACCGGAATGTTGAATCCCTCCGTCACCTTCTTCATATACGGAATCTGAACCGCCAGGTCTTCCCGCATGGGGGGGCGGTTGGCCTTGTATTCGTCAAAGATTTCATGGCGGAAGGTCGGCCCCTTCATGTCGAAGAGCATGACCATGTATTCGGGGCGCCGCTCCTCGATCAGCTTGATCAGAATGCGGGTGAACCCGAATGTGGCGTTGGTGGGCAGCCCCCGGGAATTGGAAAGGTTTCGAATGGCATGGTAGGCCCGATGCACATAGGCGGTGCCGTCAATAAGATAGAGTGTTTTTTTGTCCGTCATGGAAAAAGGTTCCGTTCTATAATGAGTATTTTAAAAGCGAGGCGCGGTGCATGCGCGCCGGTTTTTATTATCGTTTCAGGATCAGGTACACCCCTAGACCCAGAACCGCGGCCCCGATGATCCGGCGAAGATCGATGGCGGCCCCGCGCAGGCCGAACATCCCGAAATGGTCGAGAATCATGCCCATGATGAGCTGGGCCGAGATGATCAGGGCCATGGTGGCGGTGGTGCCGATGCGCGGCACCACGAATGTGGTGATGGCCACGAAGAAGGCCCCCAGAAATCCCCCGGTCAGCTGCCACCATTGCGCATCCTGAAGGCCGCGGTAGTCGCCGGGGCTGAAGGCGTAAGCCACGACCACCAGGACCAGGGTCCCCACCAGGAAGGATACGGATGCGCTTTCGATGAGGCCGATATGCCGGGCCAGCCGTGCGTTGATGGAGGGCTGAATGGCGGCGGCGGCCCCTCCCAGAAATGTGAGCAGAGCGAGCAAGAGTTTCGACATGAGAGTGGATTGACAGCTCCTTTATCCCGACTTAATTTTGGATTTAATTTCAATGGGTACGGACCGGTTGTATCATTTATGGTCCCAAACGACAAGCCAAAGGATGAACCGGAAGAAAGGATGCATACCATGAGTCAAGGCAGGGTATTGACCACGCGGGAGGAGATTCAGGCGCTGCTTGAAAACGTCAAAACCGTGGCGGTGCTCGGATTGAGTCCCAAAGAAGATCGGGATTCCCACCGGGTGGCCCGGTATCTTCAAAACAAGGGATATAAAATCATTCCGGTGCGGCCCGGGCAAAAGGAGATTCTCGGCGAACCGGTCTACAAATCCCTCGACGATCTGGAAGGCACGGTGGATCTGGTGGATGTTTTTCGACGCTCCGAGCAGGTGCCCGAGCATCTGGCCGAGTTCCTTCGGGTGAAGCCCAAGGCGGTATGGCTTCAGCTCGGCATCCGCAACGAAGCGGTCGCCAAAGCCCTGACCGAAGCCGGCATCGACGTGGTGATGGACCGGTGTATGAAGGTGGATCATGCCAACTACATCGGTGCCTGATCGATCCGCCTACCGCCGGCGGCATCGCCGCAAAGGAATGACCCGGTGTCACTGCTGCGGCGGGACGTTCCCGTTCTGCTGGGGGTGTCGTTGCGGGTTTCGAATGTGTCAGGCGTGCATGGATGAGAACTTCTGGGGCGTCTCCTGCAACGGAATCACCTGGGTCTGCCCCGACTGCGGGGAGAGCAACGGGTTTGGAAACCAGTGATCGTTTTTTTCGTTCCGTATTTCGTTTGACAAGATCAAAAGAGGGCTTAGATTCTGAATAACGAAAGAAAACAACATGGCGCTTTTTCGAAGTAGACCCTTGATATTCGGAAGATTATTTTTTCTTAGTATTGTATGCTGCGGTCACGAAAAGCCCATACATTACGGGACGAAAAGTCCATTCATACGGAAGGAAAAACACCATGGCTTTTGAAACACGAGAACAGGTCCTGGAGAAGGTCATCGCCAAGGACAAACCCGACTGCCCCCATTGCGGCGAAACCATGAGTCTGTGGGAGGTGCCCCTGCTCACCATGGACGACGGGCTGGGTTGGGGTACGCCCTATTTGTATGTCTGCTTCAACGACGAATGCACCCTTTACGAATCGGGGTGGAAGAACATAGAAGAAAACTACGGCCGACGGGCGTCGTATCGATGCATGTGCTACCCGGAATCGGGCACCTACGAGTGCATGCCGGTATGGGGTCCCCAAGGCGGCCAGGGCCAGATCATCGATGACGAGATAATACGAAAGCGAAAGCTTCAGGATGAAAAAACCGAAAAAGGTCTGGCTGTACTGGCGGAATGCCTGGTATCCGAAGACAAGGTGACGGTACAGCGGATTCTGCTCGATTCCGCCGAACCTCCCCGGGTTCGATTAAAGGCTGCCGAGGTGATGGGCGATGTCGGCGACACGGTTTCCATTGACGCGCTCAAGGAAAACAAGTATGGAAACGACATCCTGCGCAAGGGGGTCGAAGCGGCGATCAACAAGATCCATCAACGGCATTACACCCGGGAATGCCCTTTCTGCGCGGAGATCGTCAAGAAACGGGCCAATGTCTGCAAGCACTGCGGCAAAGAGGTCGCGGGTGAGTAGATAATTCTTTCAAAACGGAATCGGTTTATTGAACCGGTGTAAGTGGAGTGACGGCGAACGGGGCCGTGACTCCACTTTTGTTTGGTGCGCCCGCAATACTACCCGCCCGTCGACGGAACGGATTTTTTGAAGAATGCTGATCTATTTCAAGCTGCTGATGACCGCGACCCTGTGGGGAGGGACCTTTGTGGCCGGCCGAATGATCGCAGGCCATGTGGACCCCGCTTCCGCCGCTTTTCTTCGGTTTTTCATCGCTTCCGCCTGCCTGCTGCTGTTGACCTGGCGGGTCGAAGGGCGGCTGCCCGCCCTGAAACGCCGCCAGATCCTGCCGGTCATTCTGCTGGGCCTGACCGGGGTTTTCGCCTACAACATCTTCTTTTTCAAATCCCTCAAACTCATCACCGCCGGCCGGGCCTCTCTGATCATCGCCACCAACCCGATCTTCATCACGCTTCTGTCCGCCTATTTTTTCAAGGAGCGGCTCAACCTGGTCCGGGTGACCGGCATTCTGCTGTCGGTGATCGGGGCCGTAGTGGTCATTTCCCGGGGGCGCCTGGGGGAGATTCTGGGGGAAGGGCTCGGCCTGGGCGAAATCTACATCCTGGTCTGCGTGTTGAGCTGGGTGACCTTTTCCCTGATCGGCAAGACGGTGCTTTCGGGTCTGTCGCCCCTGGTGTCCATCGCCTACTCCTCGCTGGTGGGAACCGTCGCGCTCTTCTTTCCGGCCTATCTGGAGGGCCTGGCGGCCCACTTGAGCGATTATTCGGCCCTCGATTGGCTCAACATTCTCTATCTCGGCATCTTCGGCACGGTGGTCGGCTTTATCTGGTATTACGAGGGGATTCGGGCCATCGGCCCCGGCAAGGCCAGCCTCTTCATCAATTTCGTTCCGGTCAGCGCCATTATCCTGGCTTTTTTCATTCTTCAGGAGCCGGTGACCTTTTCCCTGCTGGTTGGGGCGGTAATGGTCAGCACCGGCGTCTACCTCACCAATTCCCACCTGCGCCGCAAACCGGCGCCGGCGGTTCCGGGGTGATCTTCTCCGAAAAGGGGCTTGCATTTTCATCGAAGGTGTGGCTATCTGATTCGCACATATGAATGGGTGTGCCGGTGCCCCCGCCCGAGGGCGGGGGAGAATAGAGAATACGGTGAAAATCCGTAACGTTGGACCGGCGCTGTAAGCGGGGACCGAGGCCGCCGAATGCCACTGCTTTCTTAACCAAAGCGGGAAGGCGCGGCCGAAGGCTGATCCGCAAGTCAGAAGACCTGCCGCACACCTTTTTCGGGAATTGTGTCCACATGACCGTGTTACGGGGAAGCCCCCTGTAACGCGGTTTTTTTTTGGCAAGCGGGTGGTGGGGATCGGCACCGGGCTGCGAACCAAGGTCAACGGGTCCATCACACCCGGTGGGAAGATCACCTGCGGTTGCTGATGTTTCCCGACCGGGCCGAGGCGATTCGAAAAAGCCGGTCTCCGGAAAACGAGCGCACCTGCACCATGTGCGGGTCTTTTTGCGCCATGGAACGGTCCATTTCTCTCTTTGAAAAGGACATCAAAGGCGATAAGGTGTCCATCCCGAATTGACACTCAGCCGACATCGGAAAAGGAAAAACCAATGCATCTTCTGGAAAAACGGATCGACCGGATTCAGGCACCGGATAAAAAGACCTATGAAGCCGCCAGGGAGCGGCTTCGGAACCAGGCCCGGCCCTCAGGCAGTCTCGGGGCTTTGGAAGAGGTGGGGGCCCGTCTGGCCGGAATCTTCAAGACCCTGGACGTACACCTCCAGGAAAAAGTGGTGGTGACCTGCGCCGGAGACCACGGCATCTGCGCCGAAGGGGTGAGCCTCTTTCCCTCGGAGGTCACCCCCCAGATGGTCTACAACTTCATCAACGGCGGGGCCTCCATCAACGTCCTGGCCCGCCATGCCGGGGCCCGGGTGCGGGTGGCCGACATCGGGGTGAACTGGGATTTCGAACCGGAGCTTCCCATCTTCCACAAAAAAGTGCGAAAGGGGACCGGCAATTTCGCGGTGGAACCGGCCATGACCCGAGAAGAAGCCCGGCAAAGTATCGAGGCCGGCATCGAGATCGTGGAAGCGCTCCTGGACGACGGCCCGGTTCACATTCTGGGAACCGGGGACATGGGCATCGGCAACACCTCTCCTTCCACAGCCATCATCGCGGTCTACTCGGGGCTGCCGATTCCCCAATTGACCGGCCGGGGCACCGGGGTGGACGACGAGGGGCTGCGGCGCAAGATCGTGGCGGTCGAAAAAGGGCTGAAGCGCCACCGGCCCGATCCCAAAGACCCGCTGGGGGTGTTGTCCGCAGTCGGCGGGCTGGAAATCGGGGCCCTGGCCGGTCTGGTGATCGGGGCCGCGGCCTATGGTCTGCCGGTGGTCTGCGACGGATTCATCGCCACCGCCGGGGCCATGCTCGCCTGCGAGCTCGCCCCTCAGGCCAAAAGCTATCTTTTCGCCAGCCACAACTCGGTGGAGGTGGGCCACGGCTTTATGCTCAAATACCTGGGCCTTCGGCCCCTTCTCGACCTCGAATTCCGCCTCGGAGAGGGGACCGGCGCGGCCCTGGCGATGGAGCTGATCGACGCCGCCACGCGCATCCTGGCCGACATCAAAACCTTTGAAGAGGTGGCGATTCAAGACGCCCAATCCGGTCGATAAATCTGTCCATTTCAGAAGATCCTTCACGGGCGAAGGATCTTCTTTTCTCCTTGGTTTTTTTCTTAGGTGCTGCGATGAAAAGGTGTATGTGGGTGCTGATTTCAATGATGATGATCGCGGGCGGAACCGAATCGGTCGAAGCCGGCCGCCTGCGCCGGGACGGTCGGCTGGAATTTTTAACCGGCGAGGGGATGATCTCCGCGGCGGTGGATATTCAGGTGGCCGACACCCCGCAGGAGCGGGCCCGAGGGCTGATGGGGTTCAAAAAACTGGATGAAACGGAAGGGATGCTTTTCATCTACCCGGATGCCGACCTTCGGGCTTTCTGGATGCGAAACACCTATGTTTCCCTGGACATCATCTTCGTATCCGAAGACCGGCGGGTGATCAACATCGCCGAAGGCACCCGGGTGTTGTCCGATACCCGGTATTATTCCGAAAAACCCGCGCGATATGTGGTGGAGGTCATCGCAGGCTTTTGCAAGGCCCATGGAATACGACCGGGAGATTCGGTACGATGGCGTCTGCGGTGATTTTATCGGAACGACCGGGTATGAAAAACCGGATGGCTCAAGGAGGGACATTCGGGCGGGCAGCCGTCTACATTTGGTGATCCAAAAAAGAAAGGGGCGAGATGATGATGATCATCCCGCCCCCGGAAATCACTTACCGCTGAAAGACTAAACGCATCCGGTCGGTTTGGGAAGACCGGCCATCTTACAAGCGCCTTTGCCCGGACCTGACGGGAAGAGCTCATAGATGTGCTTCAGCTTGAACTTGGTCAGCTTGGAGAGGACGCGAACCATGGGAGCGATGCCGTTCTTCTCATAGTACTCCTGGAGAACCTTGATCACCAGCTTGTGCTCGTCGGTCATCTCGTCGATGCCTTCCTGCTCCTTTACGTACTCAACCCATTCTTCGTTCCACTGGTTGTAATCCGTAATGAAACCGTCTTCGTCAACATCAAAAGTCTTGCCTTTAAATTCAACTGTTGCCATTAAGAAAACCCCCTCTTCTTGAAATTTTGATCAATCTTCAACGGTATTGATCGACACACTCATGTTATATCTCATATACTCTTCAACCAAGTATACAGCCGGAATTAAAATTTTTAGCTTGTTTATATTTAAGAATCAGAAATGTCAACACGAAATTTAAGACCCGGTCACATTCAGTCATCTGAAGAAGACGCCCGTCATACCGGGAATTGATAATGATTTTCAAACCTTGATGAATTGTTCTTGATATTGATAAGGCCAAGGTGGTACTATACAAAAAAAATAGAAGAAAAGTCAATAGAGGAAAGATCCGAACAATCATTTTTCGGGTTCCGGCCCGCCCCGAAAAGAAATCCATTCGGTAAACAGAGAGGAACAGGCATGATTCTGAACGTCAAATCC
>JBKHDE010000245.1:0-7074 GCA_046541495.1 Desulfococcaceae bacterium | reverse complement strand
GCAGGCACGGGGGCCTGCCCCTACGGATGTTATGAAATTATTGATGAGGTACTTACCGGGGTTTTCTTCTCCTTGCCATTTTTCTGAAAATGGTTAAAATGGGATGCTTTGCGTTGGGTATTTTTTAACCATTTTTTGACAGAGGCCGATTCGAACCCTTATGGAAGAGCATCTCGAACCCTATCATTCGGATATTTTCGACAAACTGAAGCGAAACCGGGCCATTCGGCATCGAAGCCGGCCGGCGGAGGCCCTTTTTTTTCAACTCGACTTCGACGACACCGGGGCCTTTATCGAAGTGGTGAACGCCCGGGGGGACTCCGTGGAGGCGCCCTATGAATGCTACAGCGGCCCGACCCGGGACGTCCTCAAAATGCTGGACGGACTTCGGCACCAAAAAGGCTTTCGCATCGACTGGGGAGCACCGGCCCCGGATCGTCTCTATCTGGCCGAAAACGAGCACCTGACCTGGCAGCTGGCCCGGTGCGACAACCTGGTGGGGCCCGACATGGCGCCGATCCGGTTCGCGGAAGGAGACGGCCGAATCGCCGTTCGCATCGACATGAAGCGCAAGTACATGACGGCGGAAGTCGGCCTGGTTCACCCGGAAAACGGAGACGGACGCCCCCGGCTGGTCAGCGAAACCCATGCCCTGTGCGGCGACACCCTGTATCGCATCGATCCGGTGGGGGAAAATTACTCCGATCTGCCGTTGTTCGAAACCCGGATTCTGCCCAAAAATCTGGAAAAATACCTCTCCCTTCTCTACTCCTATTTTCAGAACGTTTCGGTTCGCTATGAGGATTACCGGGTGGAGACCGGCCCGGCCAAAACCGCCCGACCCACCCTGGTCTTTGAAAAGGTGGATTCAGACAAAACCCTGTATCTGCGGATTTCCACCTCTTTGTCCGGATTCGAGCCCGATTTTTTCGACCATTACGACGTCACCCGCATCGTCGGCCTCAATGAGCTGGAAAAAAAGATGGTGGTTCGCGAGGTTTCCCAGGAGCCGCTGTACGAGGCCCTGGCAGAGGTGGATCGCCTGCTCAAAAAACACAGCAAACAGGCCAAAACCGGCGACTATTTCGTAGAAGACAACCTCTTCGTGATTCAGGAAGCCCTGGCCCGACCCTTTATCCACAAGGACCTGCCCGAACTGATCACCCGGTATGTGATGATGGGGGCCGAACGCCTCAAATCCTACAAGGTCAAGCCGGTCAAGCCCCGGCTGGATCTCAATCTCTCCCACGGCATCGACTTTCTCCAGGGCGGGGCCCATCTGGACATCGAGGGGGAGAAAATCTCTCTGTTCGACGCCCTGAGCCAGTACAACAAAAATTCCTATATTCGACTGAGCGACGGCACCCATGCCATTCTGAACCGGGAATACATCGACAAGCTGAGTCGGATCTTCAAAAAGAAAAAAGACAAGGTCAAGATCTCTTTTTTCGATCTGCCCATCGTGGAGGAATTGATCGACGAAAAAATCGCCGAGGCATCCTTTCAGCGCTCCCGGGAAATCTTTCAGGGGTTCAACACCATTCAGCGCACCAAACCCCGGCTGCCGGAGATTCGGGCCGAGCTGCGAAGCTACCAGAAGCAGGGATTCAAGTGGCTCAAATACCTTCATCAAAACGGACTGGGCGGGTGCCTGGCCGACGACATGGGCCTGGGCAAAACGATCCAGACCCTGGCCCTGCTCGGTTCCATCTACCCGGCGGAAACCCGACCCTCCCTGGTGGTGATGCCCAAGAGCCTGCTGTTCAACTGGGAGAACGAAATTCAAAAATTCACGCCCCAGCTCACCTGCGCCGTCTACCACGGCCCGGACCGGGACCTGAAAGCGGCCCGGTCCAAACAACTGATCCTCACCACTTATGCCATGATGCGCAACGACATCGAGGCGTTCAAAGAAATCCCCTTCGCCTACGTGGTTTTGGATGAATCCCAGAACATCAAAAACCTTCAGTCCCAGACCTCCCGGGCCGCCATGCTGCTTCAGGCCGACCACCGCCTGGCCCTGAGCGGCACCCCGGTGGAAAACAACCTCGGGGAGCTCTATTCCCTGTTCCGGTTTCTCAACCCGGCCATGTTCGGGTCGGTGGAGGATTTCACCAAGTTCTATGCCGTTCCCATTCAGAAGGAAGACGACAAAGAGGCCCTGCGGGAGCTGAAAAAGAAAATCTACCCCTTTATTCTCCGGCGCCTCAAACGGGATGTGCTCAAGGACCTGCCCGACAAGATCGAACAGACCTTGTATGTGGATATGTCCGATGAGCAGACCGAATTCTATGAGGAGCGCCGGCGCTTCTATTACGACATGATTCAATCCCAGATCGCCCAGAGCGGCTTCAACAAGTCCCGGTTTTTCATTCTTCAGGCCATGACCGAACTGCGGCAGATCGCATCGGTGCCCGAGGCCAAAACCGAAAACGCCATCCGCTCCCCCAAACGGGAAATCCTGATGGAGCAAATAGAAGAGGTGGTCGCCAACCGGCACAAGGTCCTGGTTTTCGCAAGCTTCCTCCACTCCCTGGAGTGCATCGGCGAAGATCTGGAGCGGCTGGGGATCGATTACCAGGTCATGACCGGCGCCACCCGGGACCGGCAGGAGCTGGTGAACCGATTTCAGAAAGACCCGGACTGCAAGGCGTTTCTGATGACCCTCAAGACCGGCGGATACGGCATCAATCTGACCGCCGCCGACTATATCTTCATCTATGATCCCTGGTGGAACCAGGCCTCCGAAAACCAGGCGGTGGACCGCACCCACCGGATCGGCCAGGACAAAACGGTCTTCAGCTACAAACTGATCGCCCGGGGCTCCATCGAAGAGAAAATTCTGGAACTTCAGAAGATCAAAAGCAAACTCTTCGAAGACCTGATTTCCAGCGACGGCGCCGCCATCAAGTCGCTCAGCGAAGACGATATTCAGTTCATTCTCGGATGAGCCCGACACCGAACACGACCATGGCATTTTCAAACCGCGACATCACCGAGCGCATCGACGCCGCCTACCGGGTGATC
Source organism: Desulfococcaceae bacterium (assembly GCA_046541495.1). Lineage (GTDB taxonomy): Bacteria > Desulfobacterota > Desulfobacteria > Desulfobacterales > Desulfococcaceae > JAABSQ01. The sequence continues at coordinate 4,047 of JBKHDE010000245.1, read as the reverse complement.
GACCTTCGGGGACTCATGTCCCATTACGGCCCGCCGCTGATGGAGGTGATCCCCTTCTCCTTCAAAAACCGGTCCCGGATTCAGACCGCCTCCAAAAAGCTGCTGGTTCGGGAATTCGCCAAAGTCTTTTCCAGTCAAGAACGTTTCAATGCCTTTTATGCGGTCCTGGACGAAACGGTGCGAAAGGTACTGTATCACCTGGTATGGGAGGCGGGCCATCACTCGGCGGGGCGGATAAAAGAACTCTTCGGGGCGGAGTTTCTGCTGTCGCAGGAAGCCGGCAGGACCCGATTGTTCCGTCCCACCGAACACATCGATCCCAAATACCTGCTGTTCCGGTTCCGGGAACAATTCACCTACCGGTTGTACGACCCCCAAAGGCATCTCTACGCTTATCTGCCGACTGAGATGCAGGATCTCTTCAAATCTTTTCTGTTACCGCCCGAAGGCTATCACCTTCAATTTCTGGATGAGATCCCCCCCACCCGGTACCGGTTTCAGGATGAAGGACGGGTGATCGGAAACCTGGACCTGATCCTGGCCTACATCGACCAGGGGCATCTCAAGTTCTCGGTCACGGGGGAAAAGATCCTGGTCCGCTCCCTCAAGGAGATGGCCGAGTACTGCAAGGTGGCGGAATTCTATCCGGAGGGAGACCCCCAAATCCGATACATGCGGGCCGCCCTGATGATCGACTTCATCCTGGACAGCGTGATTCCGGAGGTGGCCGACCCGGTCCATCGGTTCAAGGGGCTGATCCTGAAGCAGCTGTTCGAGACCGCCACCCGCTCCTCCCGGTATCCCCTGCGGGAATTGCTGTCTCATTTGAACGGGTTCCCCCAGATCGAATCGAATTTTACCGCCACCCGATTGGCCTCCGATGAAGACAGAGTGCGTGCCAATCTGTTCGATCTCTTCAGCAACCTCTCCCGAGACCGATGGGTCTCCGCGGAGAATCTGTATACCTACTGCCTGTATCGTGAGAACGAGTTTCAAATCGTCGACCGGTTTCAGGCGGAACACTATCTGCACTATCCCCGGGACGAGCAAAATGATCTGTATTTCCACGAGGCCCGGCGCACGCCCGTGGATCAGGCCCGCTTCGGACCCGCCCTGATGGCGCCCTTCATCAAGGGGGTCATGTTTCTGGCCGCCGGATTCGGACTGGTGGACATCGCCTATGACCCGCCGGAAAATGATCCCGACATCCGCCGGAAAGGCAAGCCGTATCTGTCGATTTTCGACGGGCTGCGATACGTCCGACTGAGCGAGCTGGGGGCCTATATACTGGGAAAGAAAGACAGATTCACGGCGGCGGTGGAAATCCCCTCGGCCCGAATCATCCTGGACGACCGGCGGCTTCTGATCACCATAGAGGGGGACGACAAAATCAAGCTGCTGACCCTGGATCAGATCGGAGAACGGATCGGCGAGGCCGCCTTTCGGGTGACCCACGGCTCTTTTCTCAAGGATTGCGAAAGTGAAGCGGACATCCAGCGAAAGATCGCCCTGTTCAAAGAACAGGTGTCGGATGACCCGCCCGCCGTATGGGTCGATTTCTTTCAGGAGATTCAGGATCGCATCAACCCGCTCACCCGGGCGGCGGATATGGTCCTTTATAAACTCAAGCCCGACCCCGAACTGGTGTCGCTGATGGCCACCGATTCGATTCTCAAAAAATTTATTCTCAAAGCCGAGGGATACCACATCGCCGTCTCGAACCAACATCTGGGAATCGTAACGAAGCGGCTCGCATCCTTCGGCTATTTCATCGACAAACTATAATCCGAAGACCGTATACGGAGACCGCATACCATGATGAACTGGGTGGCCGTGGTCATTCTGCTGACCCTGATCGCGAGCTTTTTTCTGGACCTGATCGCCGATATCCTCAATATTCGCGGCCTGCGCAAAGAGCTTCCCGATGAATTCGAAGATGTCTATGATCCCGACCGCTACCGCCGATCTCAGGAATACCTGAAGGCCACCACCCGGTTCGGATGGGCGGCCGGGGCCGTCGACCTGGCGGCGCTGCTGGTCTTCTGGTTCGCCGGGGGATTCGCGATCCTGGACGAATGGGTCCGCTCCTTCGGCTGGGGACCGGTGGCGAGCGGGCTGGTGTTCATGGGGGTGCTGCTTCTGCTGAAGGCCCTTCTGAGCCTGCCCTTGAGCGTCTATTCCACCTTTGTCATCGAAGAACGGTTCGGGTTCAACAAAACCACCCCGAAGACCTTTGTGCTGGACCGGATCAAGGGCCTGGCCCTCTCCCTGGTTCTGGGGGCCCCGCTTCTCGCCGCGATTCTGGCCTTTTTCGAGTACGCCGGCGGATATGCCTGGCTCTGGTGCTGGCTGATCGCCGCGATCTACCTGCTGACGGTCCAGTTCATCGCCCCCCGGTGGATCATGCCGATCTTCAACAAATTCGAACCGCTGGAAGAAGGCGAACTCCGCTCCGCCATCATGGATTATGCCGATAAAGTCGATTTTTCCCTTCAGAACGTCTATGTCATGGACGGCTCCAAACGCTCGGCCAAATCCAACGCCTTTTTCACCGGGTTCGGCGAAAACAAACGAATCGCGCTGTTCGACACCCTCATCGACCGGCACACCGTTCGGGAACTCACAGCGGTGCTGGCCCACGAAATCGGCCACTACAAAAAAAAGCATATCGTTCAGGGAATGATTATCGGCATCCTTCACATGGGGGTGATGTTCTTTCTGCTTTCGCTGTTCCTGTCTTACGAACCGCTTTTTACGGCATTCTATATCGACACGCCTTCGGTCTATGCCGGCCTCATCTTCTTCGGTCTCCTCTTCGCCCCCGTCGACCTCTTTCTCGGCATCCTCCTTCAGATGCGCTCCCGCAAAAACGAATACCAGGCCGACCGCTTCGCCGTCCGCACCACCCGCGATCCCGAGGCCATGATCGCCGCCCTCAAAAAACTCGCGGCCGACAACCTCTCCAACCTGACGCCGCATCCCTTCTATGTGGTCTTGCATTATTCGCACCCGCCGATGCCGGCGCGGGTGAAGGCGATACGGGCGGTTGGGAAGCCGCTTGAAGGAAAGCCTAATTAGCAGAACGTTTGTTTGAAATAAAAAGAGGTAGGGTGTATATTTAACCAGTTCCATTCTGTAAATATTCGTAAAGGACAAATCAATGAAACCTCATAACAACCCACTCGATCTATCGGCACTGCCGCCGCATGCGAAAGGCGAACTATTGGAATTCTATGAATTTCTTTGTAAAAAATCTGGAACAAATGATTTGGAAGCGGCATCCAAATCCGATAGAAAGGGCAAAAGATTTTCAATGTTTTTGGCCAATACAATTGACGTTCAAAAAACAAAACCGATTCAGCCGGAATGAAATGCATGCGCTCGGAATACGACTTTGACTATTCTAAGGCGGTTAGAGGAAAATACTTTAAAAACCTCATGGCAGAAGGGTCCAATGTCATTGTCCTGGATCCGGACATCGCCGAAGTATTCCATGATTCGGATTCCGTAAACAAAGCGCTTCGATCGCTATTGGAGATAACTCGTACCACACAGCGATTGACATCCCGCACCGGCAGCAGAGAATGAACGTTCGCTCTGGTGGTCATGGCCCATCTGAAGGCCCGATCCGAAACACAGGGCCTTGCGCGAAAAGAATGGAAACTGCACCTGGTCCGCCTGCTATTAGAGCGGGGATATGACAAAAAGGACATTCTGGAGCTATTCCGGTTTATCGACTGGTTGATCACCTTGCCGGAAGATCTGGAAATCGCGTTTAAGGTCGAAGTCCTGCAGATCATGGAGGAAAAAAGGCGCTCCCCGATCCGGCCGAATTCGATCGTCTAACCCGTGCGATTCAGCGCCCCCCCTTCTGTACCAGGAAAACAGCACAGAAGCGGTCCGAGTCCGACGGTTTTGCCGATGAACAGAGGCCGTTCAACCGGGCCATCCAGGCAATGGCGGGTCAGTGCGCGCAGGACCGGTTTGTCGACCTTATCGCCGGATGTCAACGGCGTCAGCAGCGGAACGATAATGCCGGCAAATGGG
>JBKHDE010000244.1:0-7092 GCA_046541495.1 Desulfococcaceae bacterium | reverse complement strand
TAGAGATCGACATCACCTACCGGTGCAATCTTCAATGCGCCAACTGCAACCGGTCCTGCACCCAGGCCCCGAGCAAACTCGACCTCTCGACGGCGCAAGTCGCCTCCTTCATCGATCAGAGCATCGCCGCCGGGGTCCGGTGGGAGCGCATCCGCCTGTTGGGCGGTGAACCGACCCTGCACAAGGATTTTTTCGCCATCCTGGACCAGTTGGTGCGGTATCGGCGAGCCCATCGCCCGAAGATGCGGATCGTGGTCTGCACCAACGGGTCCGGACCCCGGGTTCGGGAGGTGCTCTTCCACCTGCCGAAAGGGGTCGAGATCAAAAACACCTTTAAAAACGGCTCCCAGCGGCTGTTCAGACCCTTCAACAACGCCCCGGCCGATTCTCCCCTGTTTCGGTTTTCGGATTTTTCCGCCGGGTGCCGGATTCTGAACGACTGCGGCCTGGGCGTGACCCCTCTCGGGTATTATCCCTGCGCCGTCGCCGGCGGCATCGACCGAATATTCGGATTCGGCCTCGGCAGAAAAACCCTTCCCTCGGCCGATGATTCCATGCGGGATCAGCTCGCCGTCTTCTGCCCCCTCTGCGGCCACTTCGGATTTTCCTGGCCCACCAAAAAGGCTAAAATCTCTCCGGTTTGGGCAACCGCCTACCGCCGCGCCCGATTTTCGGGGCCGACGCAACTCACGCCATCCTCATCCTCTGCCGAGCCCGAGACATCTTAGGATGTAGACGAATTCCGGCAGGCCTCGCCATAAGGGGCCAGCGCGGTTTGAATGCGGCGGCGGATCAATGATGCCGGATCCGCTTCATAAAAGCCTGCTTCTATGCCGGGGTACAGGTCCGGAAAATACTGCCGGATCAGGCTATGCGGAACGGGGCGGGAAAGATTTGTACAGAGCCGGGTCAGGGCCGAGGAAACCGCCGGGTGGCGCCAATAATAGCGAATCCGGTCTCGGTAGCTGAAGGCCCGCATTCGGCGCTGTTCCCCGGGGGAACCGGTATAATGGGACTGCCAGTGAGCCGGGTTTTCCAGCATGACCCTTTCCAGAGTGGTGCGGATGTTCGAGGGCTGAAATCCTTTCCGCCCCGTCAGCCACTCCGATTCGATGTGCGCAAGGGCGAAAACCGCTTCTCGAAAAGCAAAGCTCAGACAGGGGCCGACCTTCAGAAGGGTGAAATGATCCCGGACCAGCCGGTGTAATGCGTCGGGCGGTTGAAAATCGGTGGAATGGATTTCGAAGGTCATCCCTCCCGGCAGGTTTTCATGAAAAGCCGACAGGGGCCGGGCCCGGTCGGGTCGATAGACCGCCACCTCGGTATCCCCGAATTCCACCCCGGGCTGCACCACGACGGCGATCACCCGGCGCCAGGCCGCTTCCAGGCCGGCGGATCGAAAGCGGTCCCGGGTCAGCTCGATGGTCTCCGCCACATCCTCAGGCCGGGAAACCGCCAGTCGGTCGACCTGTTCAAGGTCCCCCCCGGGGGCCGGCACTTCGGTGCCGATCACATACACCGGCCGCGGCATCGAATCGGGAAGATGATCCGCGGCCGCTTCGGCGGCCCGGCATAAAAACGCGGTCCGCCCGGCCACGGTTTCAGGGGAAAGCCCGGAAGGTGGGTCATCCGCACAAGGAGGATTCGGGTCCAGATGGATTTTGGTAAAACCGGCGGCGATGCACTCCCGGGCCAGCTGTTCGGCTTTGGCCAGAGCCGCTTGGGCCGTTTCATTCCGCCATACATAAGGCCCCAGGTGGTCGGCTCCCAGCCGAAGGCGTCGGGGAGAAAGCCCCGCCGCGCTCGCCAGTTCCAGCAGGTAAGACCGGAATTGGGCAGGCCTCATACCGGTATACCCGCCGAAGGGGTTGACTTGGTTGGGTGTGGCCTCGATAAGCATATCATCCTCGGTGAAGACCGCCTCGGCCATGGCCGCCTTCAACACCCCCGAATGGGCCGAACACACGGAGTAAACCCCTTTGTGCCGACCGGCTGAATGGTCGGATCTCAGGTTTTCAAACATACGGAAGCGGTCCTCCGGACGGGTGTTACTGAAATTTTAAAGTGGTTCTGAAAAACGCATGTCCGATTCAATGAAAATTTTTATTCCATCAAAATGTGCATGGAACCGCTTCAAATCAAGCCGACAGCGGGCGGTTTCGGTGAAAGAAGGGAACCGGTGCCGCACAAACAAAAAAAGGAGGGGAAAGTCCCCTCCTTGTATACTGAGTATTATAACTATTTATTCTTGAAATGAGCCGGTTAAACGGCATTGCGATAATGTTTCCGCATTTATACAGGCCCGCCCAGCCAACCCGGAGGCGCGTTTCGGCTCCGGGTCCACTCTGGGCTCGAGTGCCCGCTTTCATGATCATTATCTCCCCGCTGGGAGCTGATCTTGCTCTGGTGTTCTTCATATGCTTCTCTGACGCGATTACGGCATTCGCCTTCACAATGGCCGGTAATGTCTCTTTTTGGAAAGTTGCTCATTATACCCTCCTTAATAGCTATATCAGGTTCAATCGTCGTAGATAACTATCGATTCATTTTCGATAGGTTAAATTTTACGTTATGCATGGAGGTTTGCACTGTCAAGTTTAACTAAACTTTTTTGGTGTTCCAAAATAAATTTGAGTTGTCAGAAATGGGCTACATTCCCCCGACCGCCGGCGCAAGCGCCACCTGATCTCCCTCGGACAGCCGGGTATCGAAATCGGCTTTTCTGCTGTTGACGAATACCAGCTTCACCGAATCCTTGGGTATGCTGAGCCGCAGCATCAGGGTATTGATATCCGAGCCCGCATCAAAATCATAGGTTCGGCTGTCTTTGAAATCACAGGTCTCTCCATCGGCCAACGTGGCAAAACATTTCACGGCTATTTTCATGGTTCCTCCTTTTTCGAGTTTTCATTGAACGGTAAAAGTCCGAATTACTCAGAAGGTGCTCACGGACGCAGAATTATCAATGGGAGTTTAATGGGGGGATTCGGGGGGTATGAAACTCTTTACTTCCGCAGCATCAATGCGGTGCCGTAGGCCACGGCTTCGACGGTGCCGAACCCCTTGTGGGCGCGCTGGCCGATCCGTGCGGTTTCGATGCGGACATTGGTGATCATGGAGGCGCCCACGGCGGTCTCTTTCATTCGCAGCAGGGCTTCCCGGCGGGCCCGGTCGATGAGGGATTCATAGGTGGTGATCCGCCCGCCGAAGATATTCCGAATGAGGGCCGCCATCGACTTGAACAGGTCGATGGAGATGACTACGTTTCCGCAGACCAGTTCGGCTCCGACAATAGCGTCGGGATCCACCTTCGGATCGGCCATGGTGACCGCCGGCAGATGACGGTAGGATCGCTCCCGCCGTTTAATGGATCGGTAGTGGTTCTTTTCGATTCCCGCCCCGATCAGATAGCAGATGAAATAACCGATGAGAATCAAGGCGGGAAACAGAACCGGATTGGAAATCAGTTCCATGAATCGGTGTCCCCCCTATTCGATTCGTACGGCGGTTCCGTATGCATAGAGTTCGGCCGCGCCCTGGGCCACGGAAGAGGTGGAAAACCGGATATTGACGATGGCGTTGGCCCCCAGTTCCCGGGCCTGGGCCTTCATCCGCTCCACCGCCTCTTCCCGGGATTCCTGCAGGAGCTGGGTATAGGCGGTCAGTTCGCCGCCGAAAAGGTTTTTAAGGGAAGCCAGAATGTCTTTGCCGATATGTTTGGCCCGAATGGTATTGCCGGATACCAGGCCGTAGTGTTCGACGATTTCCCAGCCCGGTACGAGTTCAATGCTGGTCAGGATCATTTCGTCGCCGGAGAGTTTTCGCTGCCGCAGTTTCCGGCGCATCTGGGTGGTCTTGAACCCCTGAATGTCCACCCCGCAGTTGATGCATTTTTCGCCGCGCTTTTGCTTGTACTTGCAGGCGGGGCAGTGGATCATGTCGGCTTCCACGGATTCGACCGCTTCGGGATCCAGCACCGCGCCGCATTTGAGACATTTTTCCGCCTGCCGCTGCTTGTACTGGCAGGCGGGGCAGTAGATCAGTTCCGACGGATCGGCCGGTTTGATCGGCTCTTTTTCATCGGATTTGGCAGGGGGCGTTCCCGGGGGTGTCGATGCCGGTCGGGGCGGCGGGGTTTCGCCAGGTGATTTCTCCGGCGGCGCTTTGGGCGGGGGCTCCGCCGGCCGGGTCGGTTTGGCTTTCACCGGCGGGGTCTTCGGGGGGCCGGTTTCGGAGGCATCGATTTTTCCGCCAAGGGGCGGCTCGATTCTGCACAGGGCCCCGGCCCGGATGAACGCCGCCCGGTATTTTTCAGCGGTGGGGCGGGTCATGTCTTTTTTGATCACCACCGGTTTTCCGGCAAACAGCGGTTCGATTCCCTTGATGTCTTTTTTAAGAAGCGATGCCAGGTTCTTCTTGACCTCGGCGGTGCTGTGCCCCTCGGCGATGTTCCCCTCGAAAATAAGCGTGTAGGTTTGGTCTGCCATGGCCCTCTCTCCGGCGCTGCAATCGCCGCCCTTCCTGCTGGTGATGGGTATGATGATCGGTCGTATCTTATTTTTGGTAAAATGGCAATATCCTCATATCAAAGGCTTCCCCGATTCCGGGTAATGTCTTCGAGATACTCGGCCAGGTCGGTGTTTTTTTCTTTCCGGGCATGGTCCAGGGCGGTCTGCCCGAGCCCGTCGGTGAGGGTCGGGTCGGCGCCGCCGTTGATCAGGGCCCGGGCCGCATCCACATCCCCCGAGCGCTGGGCGCACCAGATCAGTGCGGTCCGGCCCTTTTCATCCTGCACATTGGGGTCCGAGCCGGCCTGAAGGAGTATCGAAATAATATCGGGGCTTTCGGTGCGGGCGGTCATGGCGGCGCTCATGAGCGGGGTCTGACCGGCCGTCTCCGCAATGCCGCGGGTGCGGGCATCCACATTGGCGCCGACCCGAATGAGTTTGCTCACGATTTCCGGATGACCGGAAAAGGCCGCCTGGTGAAGCGCGGTGTGCCCCTCCGGGTCCTGGCTGTCGGGGTCGATCCCCTCGTCCAGGTATTGCCCGACCAGTCGCAGGTCTCCCACCAGTGCCGCTTCGATCATCTTTTCTCCGATTTGGGTATTCATGTCCGTCTCCTTGCGTTCTTCAGTTTAGTGGATTCTACTAAAAAATAGGTTTTCATAAGTTTACCATCTTTGAATGCCACTTCAACCGATTTTTGAAGGAATATCCGGAATACGCAAAAGGGGTTATGAAACGGCCGAGGGATGTGGTATGGGGGTTACATCTGTCACGAAATACCTGTTCAATCATGAGCAAGAGGACGCCGATGGCCCTGAAAAAGAGCAAAGAAGAACTCAGCTGGATTCTGTACGACTGGGCCAATTCGGCCTATTCCATTGTCATTACCACCGCCATATTTCCACTGTTTTACCAATCCCTGGCAAGCGAAGAGATCTATGTCACCTCCTGGGCCTTCGGCAACTCCATCGCCAGTGCCGTGGTCGCCTGCCTGGCCCCGATTCTGGGGACTATAGCCGACTACAAGGACCGGAAAAAACGATTTTTCACCATCTTTTTCGGATTGGGGGTGGCTTCGACCTTTTCTCTCTCCCTGGTCGGCGACGGGCAGTGGCTTCTTGCCATCTGCATTTACGGCCTGTCGGTGATCGGCTTCGCCGGGGCCAACCTCTTCTACGACGCCTTTCTGGTGGACGTCACCACCGGCGACCGGATGGATTCGATTTCGTCCTCCGGTTTCGGATGGGGCTACATCGGCAGCACCATCCCCTTTGTCATCGGTCTGGTGCTGGTACTCAAATACGAGTGGTTCGGGTTCGAGAACTCCGGCACGGCGGTGCGCCTATCGTTCGTCATCACCGGGCTCTGGTGGCTGGCTTTCGCCATTCCCATGCTCAAGAACGTGAAGCAGAAGCACTATATCGAACCCTCGGACACGCCCATCTCCGACAGCTTCAGGCGGATCGCATCCACCCTGAAAGACATCAAAAAATACCGGAACATCTTTACGTTTCTGGCCGCGTATTTTTTCTACATCGAAGGGGTCAACACCATCATCCGCATGGCCACCCCGATCGCGGTGACCGTGGGCATCGGTCAAAACACCCTGCTCATCGTCCTTTTGGCGATTCAGATCGTCGCGTTTCCCTGCGCCCTGATCTACGGCAGACTGGCCGCCCTCTGGACCGGCCGCAAGATGATCTTCATCGGGATTTTCATCTATTGCGGGGTGGTGCTGCTGGCCTTTTATCTACCGTCTGTGGAAAGCGAAAGCCTTCAGACCACGCTGTTCTGGGTGCTGGCCATGATGGTGGCCTCCTCCCAGGGCGGCATTCAGGCTTTAAGCCGGTCCTATTTCGGAAAGGCGGTCCCCAATCACAAGTCCTCGGAGTTTTTCGGATTCTACAACATCCTCGGAAAATTCTCCGCCATCTTCGGCCCCTTTCTGGTGGGGACCTTCACCCATCTCACCGGCCAGGAGCGCTACGGCATTCTCAGCGTGCTGGTGCTCTTTCTGGCCGGTGGGGTGCTCCTCAGCCGGACGAAAAAGGAGGTTCGGTTGGAATAGCGGATGGTTCCTCATTCGCGGTTGAGATTACGCGTCAAAATTGATATAGATATGAACGACAGGTAATTGCGCTTTTATTTTCGATTTCCAAATTCAAAGGAGGAAGACATGAGCCAGGTCATCATCTACGGCAAAGCGGGTTGACCGTACACCGACAAAGCCAGGGCGGCTTACACGCAGCACGACTATTTCGACGTGAAGAAAGACGGAAACAAGTTAAAGGAGATGCTCAAACTCTCGGACGGCCAGCGCAAGGTGCCGGTGATTAAAGACGGGGATGCGGTGATCGTCGGCTATGGGGGCGGTTCTTGAGGGGTTTGATTTTTCCGGCCGGGTGCCGGAAATAACTTGTGAAATGCTCAAATCGCTGAAGATTGGTTGTTCCTCAAAACTGAAATGGGGCGTATGCATGATACGCCCCATTGAATAAATGTTCAAATTCAATAAATCTATTCCATAGATTAGATGCTCTTCTCGAAAGACTTTATTTCGTCTAACACCGGTTCGTTTACTCCA
>JBKHDE010000243.1:0-7118 GCA_046541495.1 Desulfococcaceae bacterium | reverse complement strand
GGTTGGATGCAGCGGAGGAAACGGAAACAGAAAAGACATTCATGGGCATTCTTCGTACCGACAATCGCGGGGCCCGGCCGGATTCATCAGTTCCCGCTTCTGCTTTTCAGACACCGGTTTTCGGGAAAGGTAGATCATCATCGCTTCATGAGCCGCTTCCCGCAGCTTCGGATCGTCGATGGCCAGGACCGCTTTTTTGCGCGCTCGAATCAAGCCCCACATCAACAAAACGGCGGAAGTTCCGCCGATACCGAGCCCGCCCAGGGCGACCGGTTTGCTGAGGATGCCGAACAGATGCAGCACTACAATAACCGCCGCAACGGCATACATATAGAGTATGAAGTGGAAGGAAATTCGATCCTGATGAAGAATCGTCCAGATACAAAACCGGGCTGTTTTGGGGCCGGTGACCCCTCTTAAATTTTTCACCATGCCTCCTCACCTCCTTTCTGTAAGTCTGTTCGAAAAATAAACATTAAGCGAGAGAATGTCAAAAAGAAGGCACACGACTTTCCTGGGCGGCACGGTGGCTCTCCGGCGAGAACGGCTTGACAAATTCCCGGGATGTATAAGGGTAATGTTCATGGACGCTTCCGTAGATACCATCGTATTCGATTTCGACGGCACCCTGGTGGACAGCACCCTGGCGGTGAAACAGGCCTTTGAGGGAACCCTGGCGGAGATGAAGGAAAGGCCCCCCGGCAGATGCGGGGAGAAGAATCTGGATACCCTGTCCTGCCGCACCTTAGCCGAGATGTTCCATGCCGCCGGCGTAACCCGACCGGACCGCATCGACCGCGCCATCGGCACCTACAACCGTCGGTATCTGGCGCTCAGCCCCATCCGATCGACGCTCTTTCCCGAGGTCCCGCAAGTCCTTCAACACCTTCGAGACCGGGAAATCACTCTGGCGGTCGCCACCAACGAGCGGCGGGAAAACCTGGATGCCCTGCTGCCGGCATTCGGCCTCGACGGTTTTTTCGAGGCCACCATCTGCGAAAACGAGGTCTCCCGATCCAAACCCGAACCGGAGATGCTGCACACGCTCCTGAAAACGATAGATGCCGACCCCTTGAAAACCCTCATGGTGGGGGATTCGAATCTGGATATGGAAATGGGCAGGCGGGCGGGATGCCGCACCTGCGCAGCCGGATACGGCACCCACTCGGCCGAGCAGTTGAATGCGGCCGGGCCGGACCACATCATCAAAAATCCGGAGGACTTGATGGATGTGGTGGCGGGCTATTTTTTCATTCGAACCTGAATAGAATTGGCGTGGGCCCCCAGCCCCTCGATCTCGGCCAGGCGAATGACATCGTCGGCCTCCCGCCTGAAAGCCGATTCCGAATAATGGAGGATGCTGGTCTTTTTGATAAAGTTGTCCACCGACAGGGCTGAGGAAAAACGGGCCGTACCGGCCGTGGGCAGCACATGATTGGGACCGGCGACGTAATCGCCCACCGGCTCCGGGGTATAACTCCCCATAAAGACCGCCCCGGCGTTGCGGATTTTCCCGATGTGCTCGAACGGTTCTCGAATATGCAGTTCCAGGTGCTCGGGAGCGATGGCGTTGGAAAGCGCGATGGCCGCATCGATGTTTTCGACCACCAGAATAGCGCCGTAATGGGTCAGGGATTCCCGGGCGATGTCGCTTCGATGAAGATGTTCCAGCTGTAGTTTCACCTTCTTTCGAACCGCTTCGGCGACCTCCCTTGAATCGGTCACCAGGACGGCCGAGGCCAGAGGATCATGTTCGGCCTGGGAGAGCAGGTCGGCGGCGATGAATTCGGGCTCCGCGGCATCATCCGCGATGACCAGCACCTCGCTGGGGCCGGCGATCATGTCGATACCGACGGTTCCGGAAACGATTTTCTTGGCGATGGTGACGTAAATATTGCCCGGGCCCACGATCACATCGCATTTGGGGACCGTCTCGGTGCCGTAGGTCAGGGCCGCCACGGCCCAGGCGCTGCCCATTTTATAGACCCCATCGACTCCGGCCCGCCGGGCCGCCGCCAGCAGATGAGGATTGACCTTTCCGTCGGGCGTCGGCGGGGTCGCCATGATCACCCGCCCTACCCCGGCGATTCGGGCCGGAATCGCGCCCATCAGCACCGAAGAAACCAGCGGAGTGTCCCCGCCTTTTCCGCCCGGCACATACACCCCGGCCGCATCCACCGGATGGACCATCTGACCCAGCACCACCCCCGGCCGATCGGTGGTGATCCAGGATTTTTGAAGCTGCCGCTTGTGAAACGCCTCAATCTGTTCCGCGGCCCGATTGAGGGATTGCCGGAATGCGTCCGACACTGCGTTTTCGGCGGATTCAAACTCCTCGGCCGTGGCCTTTAAGTCATCGACGGCCATACCCGGCGCATCGAACCGATCCGCATACCGAATCAAGGCCGCATCGCCTTCACGGCGGACCTCTGCCAGAATGCGGTTGACGGTTTCATAGGTTTCCTGACCGAATTCGAGGCCCCGGTCGACGATGGCCGCCACCTTTTTCTCAGCGGCGTCGGAGGGGTATGTGAGGATATCCATGGTCATCGCTTTCTTTTGATTTCAGGCAAACCCGTGGGGTCGGCCGATCGCAGGATTTAATTTTGGGGCGGGGTACGGCAAGGGATCGGTATTAATGAAATCTCTTGTATACTTCCAATTTTAAAAATACCCCGGATTTTAAATTACCGATTGACAAGCAGGGTCCGTTCTGCACATAAACCGCTTAAAAGTCTGCTTCTATCATTTTTTGCGGGCTGAAGACAATTATTTTTTATTTCAAACGGAGGATATCATGAAGGAGAACCGAATCTACAATTTTAATCCCGGGCCCGCCGCGCTCCCCCTGCCGGTGCTGGAAGAGATCCAAAGCGAGTTTCTGAATTTCGCCGGGTCCGGGATGTCCGTCACCGAGATCAGCCATCGGTCCAAATGGTTTGATGCGGTCATGAACGACGCGGTCGCGCGGACCAGACGCTTGTTGAACCTGGACGACACCTACCAGGTGCTGTTTCTTCAGGGCGGGGCCAGTCTGCAGTTCTGCATGGCGCCCATGAACCTGATCCCCGAAGGCAAATCCGTCGATTACGTCAACACCGGCACCTGGTCCACCAAAGCGATCAAAGAAGCCCGGATTCAGGGAAAGACCGTGAACGTGGTGGCCTCCTCCGAGGACAAGAATTTCTCCTACATCCCCTCCGATATCCCGTTTACCGGCGATGCGGCCTATGCCCACATCACCTCCAACAACACCATCAAAGGCACCCAGTGGGCCGAGTTCCCGAACACCGGCACGGTGCCCCTGGTGTCGGATATGTCCTCCGACATCATGAGCCGCCCCTTCGACGCCAAGCCTTTCGGACTGATCTATGCCGGCGCCCAGAAGAACATCGGCCCGTCCGGGGTCTGTATGGTGATCATTCGGGACGACATGATCGAAAGAACACCGGCCGACATTCCGACCATGCTCAAGTACACCACCCATGCGGACAAGAACTCCATGTTCAACACCCCGCCCTGTTTCGCGGTGTATACGGTCCAACTGGTCTTGAAATGGCTGGAAGAGACGGTGGGCGGCCTGGAAAAGATGGCCGACATCAACAATAAAAAAGCGGACCTGCTGTACGGGTTGTTCGATACCGGCGGGTTTTACCGCGGCACCGCCGAAAAGGCCGACCGCTCCAAGATGAACGTCACCTTCCGCCTGCCCACCGAAGAACTGGAGCAGCAATTCATCAAAGAGGCCGCCGATAACGATCTGGGCGGCCTCAAAGGTCACCGGTCCGTCGGCGGCTGCCGGGCCTCCATCTACAATGCCGTTCCGGTGGAAGCGGTCGAAGCGCTGGTCGATTTCATGAAGACCTTCGAAAAGAAGAACGGATAAGCCGCCCGGCTCGAAGATTTTTCAAAAGATTCGCCCCTTTCCGCCTTCCGCGGAATGGGGCGAATCTTTTGGCGCGCTGCGGCGTTATCATTATTGACACGCCTCATTCCCAAGTTATACGATGATGTATCATCTCAAATCGGAAGTTATGGATATCCCTGTTCATCGCGAGCCATCCCTCGGCAAAGGGATCGGCTCCCTCTGCTGTAGAAAGGAACGGAAGCCGTGGCGAAATTAGGAACCCAAAAAAAACCCGCCGTCGTGCGGGTTCAAAACGATAGACGAGCTCAGGAAGTCGTCGCTGTTTTTGAAAAACATGGATGGCATTTCATCCTGGGAATGGAGCCGGATAAACCGGAAGACATCTCGGACCTGGAAAAGTTGCTCAACCCTCCGAAACCGTTGCAAGTCGTCAAAACCGGACGCAACGATCCCTGCCCCTGCGGCAGCGGAAAGAAGTACAAAAAATGCTGCGGGTAGTTCATTCCTTCCCGAACGGCGGCGATGACGCGACCCCAAAAGTCATTCGCCAGAAGCGGATCGGTACTCGTCGATGCAGATAGTCGTCAAAGCGCTCTTGAAATAGATTCGATCCGGACCCCAGCCGATCACCGGTGCTTCCGAATTCACGTTCCATCAATCGATCCCCTCAACTGGAAAGGAGATTTTATGAAACGTTTCAATCCGGAACAGGCCATGTTCGATGTCCGGCGGGAGTTCGGAGAACACGGCGGGGTCTGCCCGTCGGTCTCCCGATCCGCCACCTTTACGGTCATGGAGCCGGGAACGATGCCCGAGATTTTTGAAGGGCTTCGCGGCCCGGACAAGAACGGCTGCTTTCTCTACAGCCGCCATTTCAATCCCACCGTGAATATCCTCAACCGCTACCTGGCGGCCATGGAAGGCGCCGAAGGGGCCATCTGCACCGCCAGCGGCATGTCGGCGATCTCCTGCACCCTGCTGCAGCTCTGCAGCACCGGGGATCACATCGTTTCCAGCCGAACGGTCTACGGCGGCACCCATGCGCTTCTGGCTGAACTTCTGCCGCAGTTGGGCATCACCACCACCTTTGTGGACGCGGCCGACCTGTCGGCCTGGAAGGAAGCGATTCGGCCCGAAACCCGGGTGCTGTTCACCGAGGCCATCGGCAATCCGACTCTCAAAATCGCCGATCTTCCGGCCATCGCCGAGCTGGCCCATGACCGCGGCCTTCAGTTCGTGGTGGACAACACCTTTGCGCCCATGATCCTCTCCCCCCGCCGACTGGGGGCGGATGTGGTGATCTACTCCCTGACCAAATTCATCAACGGCGCCAGTGACTTGATCGCCGGGGTCATCTGCGGAAGCAGCGACCTGGTCACCCGTCTCATGGATCTGCACACCGGCCGGGTGATGCTGCTGGGCCCCACCATGGACCCCGCCGTGGCCTTTGAAATCATTCAACGGCTGCCCCACCTGGCCATTCGCATGCGGGAACACGGGCGCCGGGCCATGGCGGTGGCCGAACGGCTGGAATCGCTGGGCACCTCGGTGCGATATCCCGGTCTCCCTTCTCATCCCCAGTACGAGGTGATGACCGCCATGATGAACCCGGGATTCGGGTTCGGGGGCATGCTGAACCTGGACTGCGGCACCCGGCAAAAGGCGGAGGAACTGATGTCTCTCTTGCAGAACCGGGAGCGCTTCGGGTTTATTGCGGTGTCACTGGGGTATTTCGACACCCTGATGTCGTGTTCGGGCTCTTCCACTTCATCGGAAATTCCGCCGGAGGATCAGAAAACCATGGGGCTGTCCCCCGGTCTGCTTCGGTTTTCCATCGGCTACACCGGAGATCTGGAAGACCGGCTGGATCAACTGGAGCGGGCGGTCAAAAGCGCCGGCCTGGTTTAGTCGGTTCATTCGGCCAGCCGGAAGCTCATCAGTCGTTTTCGAGCACCCCGCACTGGCCCGGGAGATGCCCGGGTTGATTTTCCTCCACCCCAACGGCCGCTCCCGAGGCTAACCCCGCGAAAAAGACCTGCGAGGTTTTCAAAAACTCGCAGGTCTCATGGGAAGCCTCGATTCAGCCTTATTCTTGCGAAAATCCATTGAATAAGATAGGGTTTTGAGCGACGCCGGTGTGCTGACGCGCATGGACGGCTTGGTTGTTTTCAACCGGAAGGAGAAGACGAAAATGAACGGGCTTTTCAATTTACTCGTGGTGGACGACAACCAGGATCTGGCGCACAATCTCCAGGAAACGCTGGAAATGGAGGGGTACGCCGTCTCGATGGCCTGCGACGGAAAAAGCGCCCTGGTGCTTTGCGAGACGGCGTCCTTTGATTTGGCCCTCGTGGATTTCAAGCTGCCCGATATGGACGGACTGCGGCTCCAGGAAGAGTTGGCGCGGCGCACCGATGCGGACGTGATCATCATCACCGGTTACGGCACATTGGAGAACGCGGTTCCAAATCCGTCATCCAAACCCATGATCTGGAATACGCGGCCCGCCGGATCTTCGATATCTGCGCGGACATTGTCGGCGCCACCGCCGGGTATGTGGCCCTGCTCTCCGAAGACGGCCAGGCCAATGACGTGCTGTTCCTGGAAAGCGGGGGGCGGGTGTGCACCGTCGATCCGGATCTGCCCATGCCGCTGCGGGGGCTCCGGAACGAAGCCTATGAATCCGGCGGGGTGGTCTACGACAACGATTTCGCCAACAGCCCATGGATGGCCTTTATGCCCGAGGGACACGCGCCGCTGGACAATGTCATGTTCGCGCCCCTGAAAATGCAGGGCCGGACCGTGGGCGTCATGGGGCTGGCCAACAAACCGGCCCCCTTTACGGACCGGGACGCCCGATTGGCCGCGGGGCTCAGCGAATTCGCCTCCTTTTCGCTCCACAACGCCGCAGTGCTGACCGCCCTGGAAAACGCACGGAAATCCGCCCAAACGGCCGCCCGCCGGAAAAGCGAGTTTCTGGCCCACGCCGCCCATGAGATCCGCAGCCCCATGAACGCCGTCGTCGGGTCGGCGCGTCTTTTGGGCGAGACCCCTCTGGAACCGGAACAGCGGGAATACCTCGACACCTTGCGGTCCTGTTCGGACATCCTGCTGTCGCTCATCAACGACCTCCTGAATTTTTCCAAGATCGAAGCGGGAAAGATCGAACTGGAAGCGGTGGATTTCGCGCCGGACGCCGTCGGCGAGCCCTTTTCCCAGACGGACGCCTCCATCTCGCGCCGGTTCGGGG
>JBKHDE010000242.1:0-7122 GCA_046541495.1 Desulfococcaceae bacterium | reverse complement strand
GGAAAACCCCTTCTCATCTCTGGAGCCGACGAGCGGATTTGAACCGCTGGCCTGCTGATTACGAATCAGCTGCTCTACCAGCTGAGCTACGTCGGCTGAACAAATTTTAAATTGTCATTACAATGAATATGAAACCAACGCAAGAGAAAAATGGAGTGGACGCCCTGGTTCGGGGGATTCCGGATCGAAAGAATCGCATTCTGTGTACCGGGCTTCACGGGCCGGCCCAGGCCCGTTTCATTCAAAAAATTCATGAAAACAGCGGCCTTCCCGTCTGCCTGATTCTGCCTTCTCCAAAAATTGTAGATGGATTCATCGAAAACCTGCAATTTTTTGAAAGAGACTCGGCGCCCCTGCTTACCTTTCCCTCTTACAACATTTCCCCATTCAAATTCGTCTCCTACCACAACCAGACCGCCGCCGAACGGATTCGGGTGTTGTACCAGTTGACCGACCGGGAATCGCCGCCCCTTCTGGTCACCACGGCGGAGGCATTGATTCAGAAGATCGTTCCGAAACAAGAGATACTGGAATTTGCCGAGCTGGTCCTGGCCGAAGAGGAGATCGACCGGGACGGTCTCATAGAAAAGCTGGTCTCCGGCGGGTATACCCGGGCCGCGATTGTGGAGGAGCCGGGGGACTTCAGCGTCCGCGGGGGGATTCTGGATATTTTCTCGCCGCTTTATTCCGAACCCCTCCGCATCGAGCTGTTCGGCGACCTGGTGGAATCGATTCGGTTGTTTTCCGCATCCAGCCAGCGCACCCTTCAGGATATTGCGGAGGCGGTGATCCTGCCGGCCCGGGAGGTGATCCTGAAGATGCCGGAGATCGACGGGCTGGTGCACCGAATTCGGGAGCAGGCGGTCCGGTGCGAGCTTCCGCCGGCGTCCACCCGGGAAATCGTCGACCGTATTAAAAAGGAAGGGATTTTTCCGGGCATCGAAAGCCTGATCCCGATCCTCTATCCGCAGCTGGACACCCTGTTCGATTACCTGCCGCCGAATACCCTCTTCGTGCTCTCCGAACCGGAGCAGATCGAGCAGGCGGTGGAGGATGCCCTGCTCCAGGCCGTGGACAACCACCGGGCCGCCCTGACGGAAAAGCGGCTCTGCATCGAACCGGAGCGGCTCTATCTGAAATGGTCGGACACCGAAGCCCGACTTCGGGAAAGGCATCCGATCTCGCTGAAGCTGCTTCCGATCACCCCGAAAACATCGGAGGAGCCCGAGCCCCCCCTTCACGTGCCATTCACCGTGGAAGAAACCACCGGCTTAAAAGAAGAGCTGAAGCAGCACCGGGAAAAGGAGCGGGAAAATCTCTTGCTGCCCCTGGCAAACCGAATCCAGGCATACCGGGAATCGGGCTACAGCACCTTCCTGGTCTGCGGCACCAAGTCCCAGGCCGAACGGCTCGGCACCCTGTTGTCGCCGTACGGGCTTCAGCCCAAATACCTTTCCGAATTTCCCGAACACCGGTCCCCCGACGGCGGCCTCTACATCTGCCTGGGCCGCCTCACCGCCGGGTTTGTCTGGCCCGAAGCATCCCTGGCGATCATCACCGAACAGGAGATCTTCGGCCACCGCCCCCGAAAGGGCAAGGTGCGGCGAAAATCGGTCCGCACCGAACTGCTCACCTTCGAGGACCTGAAACAGGGGGAGCTGGTGGTCCATGCCGAACAGGGCATCGGCCGGTACGAAGGTCTGGTGAAGTTGAAGCTCAACGGCACGGAAAACGATTTTCTGTTCCTGCGATACAAAGACGACGACAAGCTCTACCTGCCGGTGGACCGGATGTCGATGATCCAGAAATACATGGGGGTGGACGGCATCGAACCGATCCTGGACAAGATGGGCGGCGTCTCCTGGGCCAAAACCAAGGAGAAGGTCAAAAAATCGGTGGAGAAGATGGCCGGGGACCTGCTCAAGATCTATGCCGAGCGAAAAATCCGCACCGGCACCGCCTTCGAATCGGTGGGCCGGTATTTTCAGGATTTCGAGGCCGGGTTCCCCTATGAAGAAACCCCGGACCAGCGCCGGGCCATCGAAGCGGTGCTGAACGACATGGCCCAGCCCACCCCCATGGACCGGCTGATCTGCGGGGATGTGGGCTACGGCAAGACCGAGGTGGCCCTGCGGGCCGCCTTCATGGCCGCCTTCAATTCCAAACAGGTGGCGGTGCTGGTCCCCACCACCGTGCTGGCCGAGCAGCATTTCGAAACCTTTTCCCAGCGGTTCCAGGACTACCCGGTCAGGGTGGCCTGCCTCAGCCGGTTCCGCAGCCCCAAGGAACAGCGGGAAATCGTGGAGGGGCTCAAGACCGGAAAGATCGACATCGTCATCGGCACCCATCGGCTGCTTCAAAAAGACATCGAGATCAAGGACCTGGGCCTGGCCGTCATCGACGAGGAGCAGCGGTTCGGGGTCCGGCACAAGGAAAAGCTGAAACAGCTGCGGACCACCGTGGATGTGCTGGCCCTCACCGCCACGCCGATTCCGCGGACGCTGCATCTCTCCCTGGTGGGGATTCGGGACATCAGCATCATCTCCACCCCGCCGGAGGACCGCCGGGCCATTCTGACCTATATATCCGAGCTGGACGACCGGGTCATCGCCGATGCGATTCGAAAAGAGATCAAACGGGGCGGCCAGATCTTTTTCGTTCACAACATCGTTCAGACCATTGGCCGAATGGCCGAACGGCTTCAGGAGCTGGTTCCGGAAGTTCGGCTGGATATCGCCCATGGTCAGATGGGAGAAGACGACCTGGAGAAAGTCATGTTCCGGTTCGTGAACCGGGAAATCGATCTTCTGGTCTGCACCACCATCATCGAATCGGGCCTGGATGTGCCGGCGGCCAACACCATTCTCATCAACCGGGCCGACCGGTTCGGATTGTCCCAGATCTATCAGCTTCGGGGCCGGGTGGGCCGGGCCGATGAACAGGCCTATGCCTATCTGTTCATTCCCAAGGAGAGCGCCCTCACCAAAGACGCCCAGAAACGGCTCAAGGTGTTGATGGAGCACACCGACCTGGGGGCGGGCTTTCAGATCGCCATGAGCGACCTCAAGATTCGCGGCGGGGGCGCCATTCTCGGGGCATCCCAGTCGGGCCACATCGCCGCCGTGGGGTATGACATGTTCCTCAAACTGATGGAGGATTCGGTTTCCGAACTCAAGGGCGAGCCGGTGGTGGAAGACCTGGAACCGGAGATCAACCTGCCCCTGTCCGCTTACCTTTCCGAAACCTATATTCCGGATATCGACCAGCGCCTCACCGCCTACCGCCGACTGTCCCGAATGACCGATCTCAAGGAGATTTCCGATTTCAAGGCCGAAATGATCGACCGGTTCGGCCCCCTGCCGGATGAGGCCGGCAACCTCCTGCTCAAGATCATGCTCAAGGCCCTCTCGGTCAAGGCCGGGGTCAAGCGGCTGGATATGACCGACGGCCGATTGGCCCTCCATTTTTCGGAGGCCCACCAGAAAAACCCCTTCGGCATCGTCGATCTGATCACCGGGGCCGGGGATCGCTTCGTTTTCACGCCGGAGCATGTGCTCAAGGCGGACCTATCCAGAATGGGTCCCGGGAACCCCCTGGCCCATACCAAAAACATCTTGAAAGAAATCACCCAACATGTTAACGGCTGAAACATGTTGAATTTCCGAATGAAACGGATGTTTGCCCTGTTTATGACGGTCGGATGCCTGGCCGGATGCTATGATCCGAAGACCCACGAAGAAGAGACCTACCTGGTCCAGGTGGGGGAAACCACCCTGACCACCCATGATTTCCGCAAGGCCCTGGAAATCCATAAAACCGCCTATGATTACGGGGATGCTTTCAAAGACCCGGCGGTGGTCCGGGAAGCCAAGCTTCAGATCCTGAAAGAGATGATCGAACGGATGACCCTTCTGGAGCGGGCCCGGGAACTGGGGCTTCAGGTGGATAAAACCGAACTGGAGGCCGCCGTTCAGGAAGTTCAGAAGGGATATCCGGAAGGCGCATTTGAAGAGGTGCTTCTGGAATCGGCGGTCTCTTTTGAATCCTGGAAGAAGGAGTTATCCGACCGGCTGTTGCTTGAGAAGGTCATTCAGCGGGACCTGGCCGAAGGAATTCTGATCTCCGAGGAAGCGGTTCAGGCCTACATCGACACCCATCACATCAAGATAGACCCCCCATCCGACGCCAGACGCGCTGAAGTCGATCAGGAAGTTCGGGATCACCTGCGCCGGGAAAAAGTGGAAACCGCCTATCCGGTATGGGTTGAAAAACTTCAGAAAAAATATACAATTGAAATCAACGAATCCGACTGGCAGGAGATCGTCGGACCCTGAGCACTATGGGATGAATCACCGCGGGAGAACCCCCCGCGAAAAGAAACACCGCAAAGGACTATTTTACCTATGTATTCAAAGCACCTGACCCTACGATTGATGTCGATTCTGCTGATCCCCTTGTGGGCGTTTGCGGCAATGGCCCTTCCCCGGCCGGCCCCGGCCTCGGAAACGGTGGACCGCATCGTGGCCATCGTCAATGACGACATCATTTCCCTGTTTGAACTCAACAAGGTCTACCGACCCTATGAAGAGCGGATCAAGTCGATCGGATACCCGCCGCAAAAAGAGGAGGAGATGCTCTACAAGGTCCGGGAAGACCTGATCGACCAGCTGATCGAACAGAAACTGACCGACCAGCAGACCGAACAGGCCCAAATCACGGTGAGTGAAGCAGAGATCGACAACGCCATCGAACGGATCAAACAGGCCAACTACTATTCCGATGAACAGATGCTGGAAGGCCTGAAACGGGAAGGCTTCACCATGTCGGAATACCGGGATCGGCTTCGGGAACAGATTCTGCGGACCAAACTGGTGAACCGGGAGGTCAAATCCAAAATCGTCCTTACCGAAGAAGATATCCGTGACTACTATCAAAACAACCCGGAGGAATTTCAAGGGGAACAGAAATACCACCTGAGGAATATCCTGTTGCGGGTATCGCCCTATGCCGATGATGAAGAGAAGGCCGAGATTCAAGACCGGCTGGAAGCCATTCGGGCCCAGGTCGAGGCCGGTAAATCGTTTGCCGAAATGGCCCGGCAGCATTCGGAAATTTCCCTGGCCGAAGAAGGCGGCGACCTCGGGTTTTTCACCTTTGAAAGTTTGGCGCCCCACCTGAAATCCGCCCTGGAAGGTCTGGCGGCCGGCGACATGACCCCGGTGCTCGACACGGAGCAGGGGATGCAGCTCTTTTATGTGGAGGAGATTCAGCGGGAGACGGGCAAAGACCTGAAGGAGGCCATGGCGGAAATCGAAGAAAAGCTGTACAACGAGATCGTGGATGAACGGTTCAAAAGCTGGCTCTCCGAACTGAGGGAAAATTCCCACATCAAGATCATTCGATAGGGTCCCGCCGGGAACGCCTGCGCCATGAAATTCACAGGATTCACCACCGACGCCATTCTTCTGCGGCGAATCGCCTATGGAGACCACGACCTCATCCTCACTTTTCTGGCGCCGGACCGGGGAAAGTTCTCCTCCATCGCCAAATCGGCGCGCAAAAGCGTCAAGCGTTTTTCCGGTCTGCTGGAGCCCTTCACCGGTTTGCAGGTGGTGTGCACCGCCGGCCGCGGCAAACTCCTCATTTTGAAGGAAGCCGCCCTGCGGCGGTCCTTGGGTAGCATTCGGTCGAATGTTCTCAAGACCGCCTATGCCGGATACTGGGTGGAACTGGTGGACGGCTGGCTGGAGGAGGGTCAGCCCCAGACCGCCCTGTTCCATTTACTGGGCTGGGTTCTGGATGCCCTGGAAAAGGAAGCCTCGAATGGTTCCCAGCTGAGCGTGCTGTTTCAGATGCGGCTTTTGGCTTTGTCCGGGTTTTCGCCCAATCTGTGTCGGTGCGCCTGCTGCAAGACCGAGGTGGATGGCATGCCGGGGGTGACCATCGGGTTTGATCTTGCCAAAGGCGGGGTGGTCTGCGCCCGGTGCGGCACCGATACCCTGGACCGGCGGATCATTCTCTCCAAGGGCACGGCCAAACAGCTCCATTGGCTGGAAACCATGCCTTTCGCCCGAGCCGGATGCGTCCGCTTCACCGCTCGAAGTCTGGCGGAGAGCCTTCATTTTTTGGAGACCTTTGTGCCCTATCATCTGGGAAAACAGCCCCGAAGCCTGGCTTTTCTCAAACAGATTCGGCCTGAAGCTTCCTGCAAAACCCGGAAAACCAACGGCCACGGAGAAACACCGACATGTCCGACAACCTGAGAGAGATTCTGGAGACCGGAAAGGTGGAGGCCTCGGCCCCCTGCCGCATCGACATGGGGGGGACCCTGGATATCAGCACCTTTTATTATCCGCTTCGGCACCTGACCCCCTGCACCTTCAATATCGCCATGGCCCTGAGAACCCGGGTGCGGCTTCACCCCTACACCGAGGGCAGAATCAAGGTCTCCTCCACCGGCTTCGAAACGGCCGAATTCGCCCTCGATCAGGCCCCCTTCGACCATCCCCTGGGGCTGATGTTCGCCATCGGGGCCTATTACCGGGCCGGCGGGGTCCATATCGAGATCGAATCGGCCTCCCCCCCGCGAAGCGCCCTCGGCGGTTCCTCGGTGGCCGCGGTGGCCCTCATCGGCGCCTTTTCGGTGGTGTTCGACAAGATGGGGGTTTACCGGCATCTCTACCGGCGGGAGATCGCGATTCTGGCCCACGCCCTGGAAGAGAGCGTTCTGGGCATCCCCTGCGGGCTTCAGGACCAGCTGGCCGCGGCCTACGGCGGGGTCAACGCCTGGCAGTGGCACGGACGGGTCAAGGAAGGGGTCTTTGAAAAAGAATCGGTGGTCAAAAAAAACCACCATTCCCAGCTGGAAGAACATCTTCTGCTGGCCTACTGCGGGGTGGACCACGATTCCACCGACACCAACAGCCGCTGGATCCGGCAGTTCGTGTCGGGCCGGTTTCGAAATCACTGGAAGGAAATCATTCAATGCACCCAAAGATTTATTGACGCCATGGCCGAGCGGAACTATACAGAGGCCGCAACAGAGATGAACCGGGAGACCGACCTTCGGCGGGAGATGACCCCCGATGTCCTCGATGCGACCGGTGCCGCACTGGTGGAGGC
>JBKHDE010000241.1:0-7133 GCA_046541495.1 Desulfococcaceae bacterium | reverse complement strand
CCGATAGACTCGGCGAGCAAAATAAACACGGTACATTGGATAGGCGATGGGCGATAGGCGATAGGCGATGGGCGATAGGCGATAGGCGATAGGTACCCTAATTGCTCCAAAGCACAATAACCCATAACCCATAACCCATAGCCCATAGCCTATAACCCATAGCCCATAGCCTATAGCCCATGGCCTATCGCCTATCGCCTATCGCCTATCGCCTCGTATACCCATTTTTATCTTGTCATTATCTATGAACCCACGATATAAAAAGATCTTTAAGTCAAGTCGTCAATCGTCATTCCATCTTTTATAGGGTTATAATTTCAACAATGGATCTTCAGAAACTTTATAGATTTCTTTTGCTGTTCGCTGTGGCAGGCGCATCGACAGGTGTTGCTTCCTCGGCCCTGGCCCAGGGAGAGGGCTATCATGTCGCACCCGGCGACGTGCTGTCGCTTACCATTTTCGCCGGCGGGGCCGTAGAGCACTCGGTGCAGCTGCGGGTAAGCGAACAGGGAGAAGTGAACGTCCCCTTTCTGGGTGCGGTTCAGGTGGAAGGGCTGACATTGCCCGAACTTCAGAACCGGATCTACGAACCGCTGGCCGCCGATTACTACGTCAATCCGGAAATCAACCTCTATGTGACCGATTATCGCACCTTCAAATACTATATCACCGGCGCGGTCAACTCCCCAGGTCTGTATGAATCCCATTCCGAACAGACCCTGCTGAAACTCCTGGCCCAGGCGGGCGGATCCACGGACAAGCGATCCGGCACCGCCTATATACTTCGGGATGCCACCGAGCAGATTCAGGAGGGGGAAAACGTCGAGGAACTCTTATCCGAAACAGAGCCGCTCAAGGTGGATCTTCAGAAACTGGTGGATCAGGGAGATCTGAGGGAAAACATCGTCCTTGAGCCCGGAGATGTGGTCTACATCCCGTCCATATCCGAAGAAGACATCGCCGAATCCTCCATCTTCGTCCAGGGAGAGGTAAAAAGGCCCGGCGAATACGCCTACAAAGAAGGAATGACCGCGCTGAATGCCTGCATCATCGCCGGCGGCTTCGCCAAATTCGCCGCCCCCAACCGCACCAAAGTGGTCCGCAAAGAAGGGGATCGGCAGAAAATCTATAAAATCAATCTCAACGATGTCATCGACGGGGACATCCCTGACATGCAGCTTCAGCCCGGCGATATCGTCAGCGTCCCCGAAAGCTGGTTTTGACGAACCGGCCCGCCGGGATCGGAAGCTTGCAAAGGCATTATTTTAAAAACCGATATTCCGTTACAGAGGACCCTTCATATGCACCCGATGGAACCCGACTACATGCAGGAACCGGAAGAGAGCATTCATCTTTCCGATTACCTCCACATTCTACTCAAACACAAATGGCTGATCGCGGCCTGTTTTGTGACAGTACTCGGCATCGCCGTTTTCATCTCCTTTCGAACAGAGCCGGTATATCAGGCGACCAGTACCATGGTCATCGATTACAAAGCCATCACCTCGCCGGTAACCGGTGAAAAAATCGATTACGGGGGGTTTTTAAGCAATCAGGTCTCCATCAATACCCATATGCGGCTGCTGAAGTCCCGCCCGGTGTTGGAAAAAGTCGCCCGGGGTCTGGGCCTGAACCGACGTTTCGATCCTCAGAAGACGAAAACCGAAGATCATACACTGGGCCCGATTCAGGCTTTCTTTTTTAACCTCAAAACCTATTTCTCCGGCTTGAGAAAGAATTTTTCTCTTCTCCTGGGGCAATCGGAACCGGCCGCCGTTCCCCCGCCGGACCGGGAAACCAAACTGGTCCAGTACCTGAGCGGAAAGCTGGATGTGGGCCAGATGCGGGACACCAATCTCTTGACGATCAACGCCTTCGACACCGACCCGATCATGGCCCGGGAGATCGCCAACACCCTCGCACAGACCTATATACAGCACCAGGCCTCCGGCCGGCTCCAGTCCTCCCAGGACATGCTCAACTGGATGACCGATCAGCTGTACGAGGTTCAGAAGAAACTGGAAGATTCCGAAACCGCCTTTCAGGCATTCAAGGAAAACGAACAAATCTATTCCATCGAAGGAAAACGCAACCTCATCTCCCAACAGATTCAGGAATCGAACCAGGGATACCTGGAAACCCGATCCCAGCGGTTGGAGATCGAGTCAAAAATGAAAGAATTGAAGCGCATCTCCAGACAGAAAGGGTCCATGATCGACGGCCGCCTGTTGATCAACAATCCGCTCATTAATGAGCTTTACTCCCAGGTTCTCAATTTAGAGGTCGAATCCAACCGGTTGAGCCAGGTGTACAAATCCAAACACCCTAAAATGGCTCAGATCCAAAACCGGGTCGAACAAACCCGAGGCAAGCTGAATGACGAACTGAACAAAGAGATCGATAACCTCGAAGCCAAACTGGCGGTCCTCAAGAGCAAAGAGGAAATTTTGCAGGAGAATATGACCTCCTCCGAACATGTGGCCCTTCAGGCCGATAAAAAAGAATTCCGGTACGCCATGCTCCAGCGCGGTGTGGAAACCAACCGGAAGCTTTATGACACCCTGCTCTCCAAGATCGAAGCCTCGGCCATCGATGAAGATCTCGACGTCAGTAATATCCGCATCGTCGAGGAGGCGATCATCCCACCGGTCCCGGTCAAACCCGACAAGAAGCGAAATATCATGCTCGGCGCCGTTTTAGGGCTGATGCTCGGTGCCGGCCTGGCCTTCCTGCTCGAATTCATGGACCGGTCCATCCGATCCGAAGAGGATGTGGAGCGGTATCTCGGGATGCCGGTGCTCTCCATGATTCCGGAGGCGGAGAAACCCTGATGTTCAAAAAGAATCGAAAAAGAGACCTGAAATCCGATTATCCCCATGTGCTGATGGATGGTTCTCCCCAAACCCGGTCCCCCTTTGCCGAGGCGTACCGGAAACTGCGGACCAATCTCCACTTTTCCTCCCCGGACAAGCGCATCCAGTCGATGGTGATCACCAGCGCAGGACAGGCTGAGGGAAAAACCATCACGGCATACAACCTGGGTCAGACGATTGCCCAGACCGGAAAAACCGCCCTTCTGATTGATGCGGACCTGCGAAAACCCACCCTCAGCCGTTTGTTCAAAGCCTCCAAGAACGCCGGCTTGACCACTCTTTTATCGGATGTATTCAATACCGATATTCAGAAGGGAAATCTGGAGACCATCAGTATCATGGACCTGTTCCGGCTGATTCAACTCCAGAACCGGACCGGCGTTTTACAGGTGTCCGATGAACACGACCGGGTGGAAGTCCATTTTTTAAAGGGCCAAGCCGTCGATATCACCTGGTCGACCCGACCGGAAGATAAGAAATTCATCAATGTCCTTATCCAGAACGGCACCCTCTCTGCGGAGAACGCGCAGCTGGCTCTCCAGCGTCAGAAGGATACCGGCCTCAAATCCGGCCTCATGCTGGTTAATCTCGGGTTCCTGAAAGAAGAAAATCTGAAAGGGCTTTTGAATATTCATCTGATGGAGAGCTTTCAGGTACTCTCGAAAATGGAGACCGGCACATTCCAGTTTGAAAACCGATCGGAATCCCATGTTTCGACCCCGAAATCCGGCTCATTCGGGCTGGTAGAACCGATCATTGCGCAGCTCCTCTATTCCAATAACGAACTGCCATATCTGCAAAAGCAGGTGAACGCCGCCCTCGTCCGTACCGACACACCGCAGCTTTCGCTGCTTCCCTGTGGTTTCATTCCACCAAACCCCTCGGAATTGCTCGGGTCTGAGCGTCTCACATTTTTGCTGGATATGCTCAAATCCCGCTTCGATTTTCTGATCATCGATACCCCGCCGGTCCTGATCGCCAGCGATGTCCTGCTGCTGGCCCCTCAAGCGGACGGGGTGGCCCTGGTGGTCAAATCGGGATATTTGAAACGCGACTTGATTATCAAATCCCTGGAACAGCTCCACCGAACCCAGGCCAACCTGCTCGGGGTCGTTCTCAACTCGGTGAATATGAAAAAGAACGGCTACTATAGTTATTATCAATATTATTCGAGCTATTACGGGGACACTGATTCCGATTCGACACCCCGATGACCATCTGCACCAAGGCACCGTTTCCTTCTGTCACCCTCAGAAGCGGGCTGATCTGCGTGATTCTGGCTGCCGCCATCGGCCTCTTTTATCTGCTGGGATGCCGGTTCCTGTCGGAATACCACCAGTTTCAGGCCGACGCACTGATTCAGAATCACTATTTCGGTCTGGCCGAAGCCCGGCTAAAAACCGCAGCCGAATACCAGCCCCGGGACAGCCGCATCTACCAACAACTGGGGAAAATCTATCTCGAACTGGCCGACCGGGCCGCCACCGCCTCCCGAGGCCGCAACAATCTGGCCCGGGCCCGGGACGCCTTTCAGACATCGATTCGGCGCCACCCGCACTCGGCCGAGGTCCACTACCGGCTGGGGCTGACCGTCGCCAGGCTTGAAGCCGGGGCCCAATCGGAGGATGCAATATCCGCCACGGGGTTGCCCGCCCGGTTCTATTTTCAGGAAGCGGTCCGCCTGCGCCCCAACGGCCTGCTGTACAATTACGCCCTGCTCCACGACCTGGCCCGCCACGGCGAAAAAGAGGCCATGATTCCGATCGTCCGCGAACTGGTGGCCGGCTATCCGCCCATTTATGCCGATCTCAAACGGAAAGCCTTCTGGTCCCCGGCTGTAGAATCGGCCTGCATCGAGGGTTTGCATGCGGCAGTCGAAAAAGCGATTTTCCCCAAACAAGCCTTTGTGTACTTATCGAAAGCAGCGGCTGAAAACAAACAGTGGACCCGGGCCGTCGCCTGGTACCGTCGGGCTCTTGATGCGGCGCCAGCCCAAAACACCGCCGGCAACTATCTCCACTTGGGAAAGCTTTACATCCAGAGCGGCGACCTGCCCGCAGCGGTCGAACAGTTCGTCAACGGGCTTTCCTTGAGCCCTCGACCCGAAGCCACCCTGGAGCAGATCTACCGAATCTATAAATCCGAAGACTTGCTGGAAGGGTTCAATCTTTTTTTCACTGAAAACCGGGACCGATTCTTTTTTTCCTATACGGCCGATATCCTGTATGCCCGATTCCTGATGGATTTGAAGCGGCATGAAGACGCCCGGCAGGTTCTGGAGGCGGTCAACACCGACAAACCCCGGGCCGAAGCCTATTACTGGCTGGCCCGGATCGCCCAAGCCGAAAAAGACTGGGATCGAATGGAACTGGCGATTCAGAAAGCAACCCTATACGACCCGCGGAATCCGCATTACCGACGGGTGTTTGCGGGGGTGCTGAGACGGCAGAAGAAGATAGAACGGGCGGCGCGGGAGATGGAGGTGGCGAAGGAGTTGAGCAGGCGATAGGCTATGGGCTATGGGCTATGGGCGATGGGACAAGTGCCCAGGTTCAGGGTTCAGGATTGAGAATTTATAGAGAAAGAGCAGAAAACGAAAGAAAATCTCTCGGCGGATAAGCAAGGCCTAAGCCATAAGACGGGTTCGTCATATCAGTTCCTATCGCCCATCGCCCATCGCCTATCACCTATCACCTATTACCTATTACCTATTACCTATCACCTAAAATCCCCATGCACTTTCGAATAGCAATCAAATACCTTCTGTTTTTTCTTCTGATCGCCACCCCGCTGGCCCGGGGGGCGGTGGAGGGGTGGGCGGTGGCGTTGGTCCATCTGGTGACATGGGCGGCGGTGGTGCTGTTTCTTCTGGAGTGCAGCTGGAAGTGGGACTGGCGGCGCATTCAGACACCATTGGATCTGCCGCTGCTGGTACTCCCGGGCCTGGTGCTGGTGTCGGCGGTGTTCTCTGCCCACCGGTACGCCAGCTTCTGGTCCTGGTTGCTCCTGGCCGACTGCGTGGTGATCTATTTTTTGACGATCCACACTTTCCGCACCCGATCCGAGGTCCGGCAACTGATTTATCTGATCGGCGCCGTGGCTCTACTCCTATCGATCTTCGGGTTTTTCAAACTCATCGGCGCCAACCCGTTCCTCTGGTACGAATACGGCAATTCACAAAGCAGTCTTTCCGCCACCTATGTCAATCGCAACCACATGGCCGGGTACCTGGAGATGGCCATTCCCCTGGTGCTGGGGCTTCTGATGATCGGGACCGGCAAGCCCCAAAAGATCCTGATCGGGGTCACCGCCGCCCTCCTGCTGCTGGCCATCATCTTTACCCTCTCCCGGGGCGGATGGATCGGCCTGATGGTCGGGCTCACTTTCATGTCGGCTACCCTGTTCGCCAAACAGATCGCCAAAAACCGGAAACTGCTCTTTGTTTGCAGCATTGTTGTTCTGTTTGGATTCATCACCATCATCTCCAGCACCGCCGTGGTCAAACGGGTCAAGACGCTGGAAGAGGCCGGCGATAATCCCAGCCTCGCTTCCCGGATGCTGGCATGGAGAGGAATCATCGAGATGATTCGGGACTATCCGGTGCTAGGCGCCGGCCCGGGTACTTTTTCGGATATCTATACCCAGTATCAGCCGCCCGGATACAAAATTCGGTTCATGATGGGCCACAACGATTACCTCCATTTCACATCGGAAGTGGGCCTGGGGCTGGTCGTTCTCATTCTGTGGATGGGGTTCGTCTTCTATCGAAACGGCCTGCGCAAGCTCAAAAGCCCCAGCCGTCTGGTCCGGGGGTCCACCCTTGGCGCCATGACCGGCATCACCGCCATTCTGGTCCACAGCATCAGCGATTTCAACCTTCATGTGCCGGCCAACGCCATCCTGTTCACGGTGCTTGCGGCCATTGCCATGGCTCCGCCGCCGGCCCGGCGACGAACGAAAGGGGAGGTGGGGATGCCGGAGCGGATTTATGAATTCAGTGCCCAGGTTCAAGTGCCAAGTGCCCAGGTTCAAAGTTCAAGTGCCCAGGGAGAATTTTAGGTGCGGGGGCCGATGATCCGGGCTCAAGGCCAACCTAATCTGGACACCCTGCTCCGGTTTCAGGAAAAAAAGCATCCAAACGGACGGGCTTGAATAATAAATCAAATGACAATAAAAATCATTTTAAACGAAGTAAAAGTGCACCTGTTTTGAATTGTACATTCAGGAAGTCCAATTTTGAACCTTGCCCCTGGGCACTTG
>JBKHDE010000240.1:0-7135 GCA_046541495.1 Desulfococcaceae bacterium | reverse complement strand
TCCATAAACCGCTCAATCCCCTCTTCAATGGGGGTAGCCGGCTTAAATCCCACATCCTTTATCAAATCATCGATATCGGCGTAGGTGGCCGGCACATCTCCGGGTTGAAGGTCCATGAAGTCTTTTTTGGCGGTTTTGCCCAGGGATTTTTCGATGGCGCCGATGAAAGCCATCAGTTCCACCGGGTTGTTGTTGCCGATGTTGTAGATTTTGTAAGGGGCGTAGGAGGTGCCCGGGTCCGGGCGGTCACCGCTCCAGTCGGGATTGGGTTCGGGCAGGTTGGCCATGACCCGGACCACGCCTTCGACGATATCGTCGATATAGGTGAAATCCCGCCGCATTTTGCCGTGGTTGAAGACCTGGATGGGTTTGTCTTCCAGGATGGCCTTGGTGAAGAGAAACAGCGCCATGTCGGGGCGACCCCAGGGGCCGTAGACGGTGAAAAACCGGAGTCCGGTGCAGGGCAGGCCGTACAGGTGGCTGTAGGTGTGGGCCATGAGTTCATTGGCCTTTTTGGAGGCGGCGTATAGAGAAACCGGATGGTCCACATTGTCATGGACCGAAAAGGGCATGTTGGTGTTGGCGCCGTAAACCGAACTGGAGGAGGCGAAGACCAGGTGCTTGACCCCGTGGTGACGGCACCCTTCAAGAATGTTGACAAAGCCCACCAGATTGGATTCCACATAGGCGTGGGGATTGATCAGGGAGTACCGGACCCCGGCCTGGGCCGCCAGATTGACGACCACATCGATGGGGTTGTCCTGGAAGACCTTCTCCAGTCCTTTCCGATCGGCGAGATCGGTTTTGACAAAGCTGAAACCGGGATCGGATTCGAGTTGTTCAAGCCGTCCTGTTTTATAGCGCACATCGTAGTAGTCGTTGAGATTGTCGATGCCGATCACCCGGCAGCCGTTCTCCAGCAGCCTTTTGGAGAGGTGAAAACCGATAAATCCGGCGGCGCCGGTGACGATTGCCGTTTTGTATTCAAATGCCATGGTTGTGCTCCGTGTGAGTGGTTCAGATGGAATCCTGCGTGTGGTACCAGGCGAGGGTCTGTTCAAGCCCCTCGGAAAATGAAAATTCGGGTTTAAATTTCAGAATCTTCTTTGCCAGGCCGATATCGGACACCGACTCCCGAATATCCCCGGGACGGGGCGGGCCGTATTCCGGGGCCAGGGTAATCCCGGACATGTCGCGGATGATTTTCCAGAGCTCGTTCACGGTGACGGAACTGCCGATGCCGACATTGAACACCCTGCCGTCGGCCCCGGGGGTATCGGCGGCCAGAAGATTGGCCTGAACCACATCCTTGACGAAAACGAAATCCCGGCTCTGCTCTCCGTTGCCGTAGATGGTCGGCGGGTTTCGCCGGGCCGCCCGAGTCATGAAGATGGAGATCACCCCGGAGTAGGGCGAAGAGGGGTCCTGCCGCGGTCCGTAGACGTTGAAATACCGAAGACAGACCGTTTCCAGCCCGTAGAGATCCTTGTACAATCGTGCGTGAAATTCCCCGGTCAGCTTCTGCACCGCATAGGGACTCTGGGGCAGGGGCGTCATGTCTTCCCGTTTGGGAAGCACCGGATCATCGCCGTAGACCGCCGAAGAGCTGGCCAGAACCACCCGCCGGACCCCGACATTGCGGGCGACCTCCAACACCTGAAGGGTGCCGAGATCATTGATTCGGGCCGATCCCACCGGGTCTTCCACGGTTCGGGTCACCGACACCACCGCCGCTTCATGAAAAATGACATCGCAGCCTTCGGCCGCCGCGGCCAGCTCATCGGGATGTTGAATGTCTCCCTCATGGAAGGCGATACGGTCCTTCAGATGTGCCAGATTGGATAGATGACCGCTGGACAGGTTGTCTAAGACGCGGACTTCGCACCCCGCAGACACCAGGGCGTCCACGAGGTGAGAGCCGATGAAACCGGCGCCGCCGGTTACCAGCGCGGTTTTGAAGTTCAGGTTCATATATCCTTCCTTTCTCTAAAAAATGGAGCCGGAAAATCCATTCGAATATCGGAATCGACAAAAACTGTAGCCGGCGGCTGAATTTCTTCTGTCGCGACGGGGCGCTTTATCCGATGTTATCGGTTGAGGTTGAGCCAGCCGAAAAAGGTCACCGCCGAGAGCAGGGTACTGGTGGAAATCGCGGCCACCGCAAACTCGGAATCCCCGTTCATCTCCTTGGCCATGACATAGGCGATGGTGGCCGTCGGCGATGCCAGCAGAATCAATCCCGGCAAGTAATTCCGGGCGGGAATATCCCAGAGTTGGTACATTGCAAAACCCAGGCCGGGAAGAACCATCAGCTTCAGAACGCTGGACGAAAGCGCCGATACCATACGGGACCGCATCAATTCGAAGGAGAGGGAAGCCCCGATCAGCAGCAGGGCCAGAGGCAGCGCCATGTTGCTGAGGATATCCAGGCTTCGGCCGATGGTCTTCGGCAGGGGAACGGCCAAGGCGGAAAAAACCATGCCGGCGACGGCGGAGAGGATGACCGGATTGGCCAGGATCCTCATCATCACTTCCCGGGTGCGATGGCCTCGGGAAGGGTTGTCCCCGTAAAACTGAAGGATGAAGACCGCCAGCAGATTCTGAAGCACCATCATGAATCCGGCGATGATGCTGGCGCCGGCCAGGCCCTGATCTCCCAGAAAATAATAGGCCACCGCCAGCCCGATGTAGCCGAGGTTTCCATGAAAGGCGCTCTGGAGAAAGGTGCCTACCTGTCTCCGTTGCATATGGGCAAGCCGGACGGCGGTCCAGATCAGACCGAAAAAAAGAAGAATGGCCGCCAGGGTAATCCCCAGCACGGCGGGATTGAAGTCGGTTTTGAGGGCGCCTTTTGAAATCGCCCGAAAGATCATGGCCGGAATGGCCAGGTGGTAGACCAGTCGATTGGCCGGACCCAGAAACTCCGGAGGGATGAACCCCTTTAACCGGGCGAGCCATCCGATGAGGATGACGACGAAGATGGGGATGATGGTGAACAGAATATCCATTAGGTCGCCGGGGCGTCCGCCGGCTCAGCGATGGGCCCGCTCGATCCGCTCCATGGCGTATTTGACGCTCACCCCCAGCCTTTCGATGGCCCGGGCCAGGGCGCCGATTTCGTCTTTTCGATGAATCTCCGGCACTCTGCGCTCCAATGCGCCTTGGCTGAATTCGTCGGCCACATCGGTCAGGTTTCGAAGGGGGGTGGTGAGTCTTCGGGAAAGCGGATAAGCCACCAGGGGGACCGCAATAAGGGTGAGCAGAAGAATGATCAGCCCGACCCGATTGGCGATCCGGACCGGCAGAAATGCCTCGGCATGATCCTGTTGAACCACCATGATCCATCCCGGGTCGGTCCTGCCGGAAAAAGCGATGACCTGTTTTCCGGCCTCATCTTTGAATTCGATATGATTCCGCCCCTCGCTTTTGAGGGCCACAAACGCCGGGTGGGTGTTCAGATCCTTGCGGGTTTTGGAAAATTCCTCGGACGGGTGGGCGATGACCTTGCCGGTGGCATCCAGCAGAAAGGCAAACCCGGTTCTTCCGATCTTGGCGCCGGTGATCCTTCGGGAGATGTCGGAGATCTTCATGGCAATGGCGATGATCCCCCCCAGGCGATCCGCTTCACCCGGAATGGGCGCCGCCAGAACCAGGGCCGGCACCCCGGATGTTTTGCCCACCAGGACCTGCTGGCCCAGCGCCGCTCCGTTTTGAACCTGCTTGAGGTACAGCCGGTCGCTGTAATCCTTCAGCGGTTCATCATCGCTTCGGCCGATGTTCATACCGTCGGGATCGCAGGTAAAGGCCAGGTAGGTCCAGGGATAGGTTCGGGGGATGGTTCTCAAGGTTCGATTCTGTGCGGCCGGGTCCATGGACCGGATCGATTCCAGCGCGGCGTTCTGGCTCAGCATGCGCCGGTTCATCTCCACCCATCCGTTGACATAGACGGTCAGATTTTCGGAGACCCCGGTCAGATCCGCCTCCACCTGCTCGGTCATTTCCTCGATCATCGCCAGGTGATTGATATACCAGCTCACGGAGATGGGCACAATGGCCACGATCAGCATGGCGGTCAGAATTTTGGCGGCGATGCCGAATTGAATCTCTTTTTCTTGCGGCATGAGCGGTCTCCGGTTCGACCCCCTTCTGCGCGGGAGGCGGATAAAGATACGGTTTTTCGATGTCCCTCCGTGATTTAGGGAAATGCGGCAGAAGTGTCAAGGCTAAACTGACGCCCCTGATCCGATGCGGATTCGGGTTATCCGGGGCGGCTGAGGCGATCCATGGCCGCCTTGAGACTCATCCGCAACCGCTCCAGGACATCGGCCAGGCGGCCGATTTCATCCCGGCCCCGGTATTCGATTTTCTCCCCCACATTTCCGTCCGCCAGATTCGAGGCGATGCGGGTGAAATCTTTCAGGGGCAGAAGGGCTCGATGAATGAGGATAAAGGTGGATGCCATGGATACCAGCAGAATCACCGCCATAGTGATCACCAGGGAGGTCCGAAGGCTGTCCTTGGCCCGGTTCACCGCCGCCAGACCGAAGCCCATGCGAAACCCGCCCCAGTGCTTTCCTTTTACATGGATCGGGCTTGAAATATCCCACACCATCTCTCCGGTGTCCCGGGGATAAACCTGCACGAACCCGGGGGTTTCATTTTTGCCGACCTTCAGCCCCACCTCATCGGAAAAGATTCGCTTGCTTCGGTTGCCAACCAGGTCTTTTTGGGAATCTCCGGTAATCGGCTGGTTGTAGCGGGTGTTGTGGGTGGGGATGTAGCCGTTGACATCCTGGGCCACGGCATACAGGATGTCCGGTGATTTGAGGAGTTCATCCTGAAGGGTCAGGACGGCCTTGTCGGTATACCAGTCATACCGGGTATGGTATTTGGCCGGGGTGAATCCCGGGATTTCCGTATACTCGACATCCAGGGCCTCCTGAAGGGTGAGCACCCCATTGTCGACGGCCTCTTCCAGAATCCGCCCGACGCTCTTGGCGCCCAAAACGGTGGCCAGTTTGCCTTTGTCTAGCAGCTGGTCCTCAAAACGGCGGCTCTGCTGTTGATAGATCAGGACCCCGCCGATGGTCAGCACCAGGAGGAGGACGATATTGACCTGAAGGGCGATTCGAACCCCGATCTTTCGCTGAATCAGTTGGATCATGGATCTGCGCCTTTCCGCAAATTAATGATGGGTATAGCCGAAACGGACCGCTCCCCAATGGCGGTCTCGAATATAGAGGGGAACGGAGAGATCGAACATCACCTCGCCGGTATCCCGGTTGTATTGTTGAAGGAGGAAGGCTTGGGTATTGCGGGACGCAGCCAGTCCGGTGCGGTCGTTGAAGAGCCGTTTGGTCCGGTTGTGCAAAATGTCCTGTTCCCGGTCACCGGTCAGGGGCAGGGAATACCGGCTGTTGTGGGTGGGGAGATACCCGTTTCGGTCCACCGCCACCACGAAGACGATGCGCCGGTTTTTTTTAAGATATCGGTCCAGAATATCCTGAATGGCGTCATCCAGTTTGATGTCGTATTGGGTATGGTATTTCTGGGGATAGGTATCGGGAATGGGGATATAGAAGGTATCGAAGAGTTGGGCTTCGGTGAGGCCCCCGGTCTCCAGCAGGGTTTGGAATGTCGACTCGATTTCTGCTTTGCATTCATCGGCCCATCGGCGGACCTGCTGATCGAAATCCGGTTTTTCATTCAATGGTTCCTGCTGGGCGCCGGCGATGGGTCCCGGGCCGAATTGGACCCCGAAAAGAATGAAAAAACCGGCAAGGCAGACCGCCCACCCGATATGTCGATGCATATGGAACGTCTCCTTCCCTCTTGACCCGCCTTTTATCCGGACGCGGTTCTGGACCGGGTGATCGCCTGAATCAGGCGGTTGACCCGCTGAACCACATCCGGGGTATAGGCTTCGGCATGCTGGAGGATGCCGAGAAAATAATTGTTCAGGGGAAAAATCAGGAAGTTTTCTTTGCTGCGTCGGGAAAAGCTCAGGTGCTTGAAATAGGTGGTTCCGATGACGGTGCGAAGGGCCTCGCCGCTCAACCCGGTAAACGCCGTCAGGGCGGAGAGGCTCTGGGGGTTTTCCACATTGTGAATCAGGATATGGCCGTCGTTTCGAATAAAAATGAACTGTTCCACACCCTCGATTTTGAGAACCCGCTGAGCAAATGTTTCCAGGTTGGCCATGCCTATTCCTTCTCGTTTTTCCGTCCGCCCGAGAAATCCGCATCGCTTTCTTCCAGATCGAGATACGGGGCGATCAACTGCTGATAGTAGGCCATCTTTTCGGGGTCGTCGATCTCATCGGCCAGAATATCCACCAGGGTTGGGTAGGTGGACGGAGAGGGGGTGGTGGTGTCGATCCACCGGTTGAGGGCATCCATGAAGATGATCCTGGACATGGGGCCCACCACCTTGGCCAGTTCCCTCTGCATGGCCTTCAGGGATTCCGCCATGGGGCCTTTTTCCAGAAGCGTTTCGGCGATGGGCGCCTGTTTCTGTTTGGCCGGTGCCCGGGGCGGCGGGGGGGCGGAAGGCGCTGAATGGGAATCCGGTTCCTCCATCAGCAGATTCAGGGTCATGGTCAGAAGATTCGTGTTGAGATCCGGCGCACCCACAATGATCAAAAATACGGCATCCCTCAGCTCGCGAATAATGACCAGGGATTCTTCATAGTAGAGGGATAATTCGGATAGGTCGGAGAAATTGGATCGGCCGCTGGAATACATCTTCACCAGGATGCGGCCCATCTTGAGCAGCTTGGGTTCTTTGAAAACGGCGGGAAGGTCGCTCTCCAGCACGCCTTTTTGGGGATGATACAGAAAGCCGCCGATAACCCCCGGAATGGTTTTGATCTCTTCGAGAGCAGGGTTCATAATATCCTTAATTCTGAAGCTGGTATTTACGGATCAGTGCCGGGATTCGGTTGCCGGGTCTGAGGCCCAGGACGATGAAGAGCTCCTCGTGTTTGCATACCGAGTACCGCATCCGACCCGAAACGGTCAGGTCCATGTACTTAAAAGGTCCGGAACCCAGCAGCTCGGCCAGTTCTCCTCCGAGGTCGAAATAGACGGACGGAGAGAGGCTTTTCGGGGAACCGGACCGGAAACGTTTCTCTCGA
>JBKHDE010000239.1:0-7157 GCA_046541495.1 Desulfococcaceae bacterium | reverse complement strand
CGGGGGTGTATAATTTTCGACATTTCGGCCTGCAGACCAACGGCATCGTCAGCCCGTTGAAGATGCGCGGCGTGGGCAGCAACCGCGTCCTGGTTCTGGTGGACGGGGTGCCCCAGAACGACAATTTCAACAACGCCATCGCCTGGGTGGCCTGGGGCCACATCCCCAAGGAAACGATCGAACGCATTGAAATCGTGCGGGGGCCCACTTCGACGCTGTACGGTTCAGAGGGGTTGGGCGGGGTTATCCACATCATCACCAAAACGCCCGATGCCGAGCGGCAAACCTCGATCCGGGGCAAAGCCGGCACTGCCGACACCTACGGCGGATACGGATTCCACACTCAGAAAATCAATGATTTCGGCTTTCTGATAGCCGGCGGTTACGAGGAAAGCGATGGGTTTTACATGACCGAAGATCCGGCGGATTACGAGATTAAACGGCACCGGGAAGTAGGTAAGATTTTCGGAAAAGCGACTTATGACCTGACCCCCGCTTCCGATATTTCGCTCACAGCCCTCTATTACGACCATGAAACCGGAAAAGGGAGAAAATTCTTCTATGATGATCTAACCCTCGATCAATACTGGTTGAACTACACCCACAATGGGGACGCCTTCGGCCTGAAGGGGTTGATCTATTTTAACCGGGCCGATAAAACCGCATTCCAGGATACGGCCAAGGACGATTTCGCGTCCCTTTTGCGAATGGAAGAAATGCCTTCCACCACATGGGGGGGCGATTTTCAGGGAAGCATCCCCCTGGGTTCGGGTGCAGACCTCATTTTAGGCGCGGCATACAAGGAATCCGCCTGGGATTACGACGATGAATATGTGGACAGCCCAAGGGATGTCGGCGCTGAGGGCAAACAGCGTTTCATCTCACCGTTCGCACATTTGAATTTGCATTTCCTGGAAGACAACCTGATCGTGAACCTCGGGGCGCGTTACGACTGGATCAGAACATCGGACGGGGCCAACTGGGACAACCGGGGAAGTGCGGGAAAGGATTCATATGAGAATACCTTCGATTCGGACACGGAGGGCAGTTTCTCTCCCAAGCTGGGCCTCGCCTGGCATCCGGATGACAAAACCACGCTTCGGGCCTCAGGCGGAAAGGGTTTTCGCGCGCCCAGTCTGTTCGAGCTCTACAAGGTCCATGTCCGCGGGGGCGGCACTTTTTACCGTGAAGCCAACCCCGATTTGGAGCCCGAGGAAATCTGGTCCTATGATGTGGGGGCGGAGCGGTTTCTGACCGACAGCCTCTGGGGCCGGTTGACCTTCTACCAGTCCTTTGCCGAGGATTATATCGGCGACCGTCTCACCGGCACCGGCACCTTTGCCGGCGGCAAAACCCGGTATGAATATCAACTCGACAACATCAGCGAGGTGGATATTTACGGTATCGAAACCGAAGTGGAGTGGTTCCCGCGAACGGACCTGAGCATTTTCGCCAATTACACCTACAATATTTCAGAGATCAAAAAGGATGAAAATGATGCCGATCTGGAGGGCAACTACCTGCCCAACGACCCCCGCCACAAGGCTCATTTCGGATTCCGATATCAAAATCCAAGGATCGTCAATGTGTCCCTGATTGCCAATTATTACGCCGATATGTACTTCGACAACGAAAATACATTGAAAGAAAGCGGCTACTTCACCATGGATGCCTCCCTTTCTCGACGGTTTTTCGACCGGTTCACAGCCTATCTGAATGTTGAAAATATCTTTGATGAAGAATACCCGATTTTTCGAAGCCGGGGCCGGTCGGACACCATCGCCCCGGGCGCGATCGTCACCGGCGGCCTGACGGTTGAGTTTTAACAGTTTGAGATTCGAAATGGTCTCCCTTGAAAACCCGAAAGGTCTTGCGCCGGATGGGACGCTTCCTGTAAAAGGGCTTTTTGACGGAATGCCGCGTGCCGGATGCCGGGTCGGAGCAGGTAAACAGAGCGCATCCAAGAAAACCGATGAAAAGAGCATTGCCAGGACCCGACTCGAAAAGCCGGGACCCCCAGGGGGTGATGGCCATTCACAGCGTGCCGGTTGAGGGTTGCAAAAACAGGAAAACGGACAATAATCATGAGGAGAATGTATTTGTCGACAGCCAGAAGGTGGATACTCCGGCCGGCGCTGTGGACCGCACTGATGTTGGCGATGGGGTCGATGCTTTGGCCGGACGCCGGGATTTGCTCGGAAGAAAGGCGGATCACCGATATGGCCGGGCGCACGGTAACCATTCCCCAAAAGGTGGGCCGGATCATCTGCTCCGGGGCCGGGTGCCTGCGGCTGCTGACCTATCTCAAGGCCCACGACCGCATCGTGGCGGTGGACAGCATCGAGGTGAAGGGCTCTCCCATCGACGCCCGCCCTTACGCCATTGCCAATCCGCAATTCAAGACCTACCCGATTTTCGGAGAATTCAGGGGCCATGACAATCCGGAGTTGATTGCCGGTTTGCGTCCTCAGCCTCAAGTCATTTTCAAGACATTCGCGGGTCGGGGCCAGGACCCAAGCCATTTGCAGACAAAAACCGGGGTTCCCGTCATCGTTCTGGAATACGGCAACCTTACCTACGGACGCGACCGGCTGAACCGCGCCTTGCGCCTTATGGCGGAGGTCCTGGGGGAAACGACCCGCGCCGAAGCGGTGATCGCCTTTTTCGATACACTGGAACAGGACCTGAAGCGTCGCACGCGGGATATACCCCAGGATCAACGCCCCTCCTGTTATGTCGGCGGTCTGGGTCAGGCCGGACCGCACGGCTTCCAGTCCACGGAGCCCTCCTTTGCGCCGTTTACGTTCACCCACGCCAGGAACGTGGCGGCGCCCTCCCCCGGAGAGAAGCCGCTTTCCCATGCCACGGTGGCCAAGGAGAAAATCATTTTCTGGGACCCCGAGGTGATTTTTCTGGACGTTTCCACGCTCCGGCTCGGGTCGGAGGCCAACGCCCTGGATCAGCTGCGAACGGACCCCCCCTACCGGGGGCTTTCCGCCGTGCGCAAAGGCAGGGTCTTTGCGCTGTTTCCCTACAACTCCTATAACCAGAATTTCGAAGCGGTTTACGCCAATGCGTACTATGTGGGAAAAGTTCTGTATCCCGAACGGTTCACGGATGTGGACCCCATGGCCAAGGCCGAAGCGATATCGACGTTTTTAAACGGCGGCCCGGCATTTGAAAGCTTGAACAAACAGTTTGGAAACATTGCCTTCAGCCGCATCGGAATCGAGTGATTTTCGAATGTCTCATCTGACCCACGGCCGGATTCCGGCGGAATATACGACCTATATCAGCCGAAAGGCCTATTTTTTGACGGGGCTCTGCTTTGCCGCCGTCGTTTTGTTCATCATGGCGGTTTCCCTGGGCGCCGTGCGTGTGCCGATGCAGGAGATTCTGCGCGCTTTTACGGGCATGGACACGGATGCCCGGTTTCGGATCATCATCTACAACATTCGCCTGCCCCATGCCTTCGCCGCATTTTTGGCCGGCGCCGGCCTTTCGGCCGCCGGCGCGGCGATGCAGTCCATATTGCGCAACCCCCTGGGCTCTCCTTTCACCCTGGGGATCAGCCAGGCCGGCGCATTCGGCGCGGCGTTTTCCGTTATGATGCTGGGAACCGGCGCCATGCAATCCACCCAGGTGGGGGCCGTGACCATCGCCAATCCGTATCTGACGACGTTTTCGGCCTTTATCGCCTGCATGGCGACCTCTTTGATCATCATCGGGATTGCCCGCATCCGAGGCGCCTCGCCGGAGGTGATGGTGCTGAGCGGGGTGGCCCTCGGCTCGCTTTTTTCCGCCGGCACCATGTTTTTGCAGTATTTCGCCGATGACGTTCAACTGGCGGCCATGGTCTTCTGGACCTTCGGAGACGTGGGCCGGGCCGGATGGCAAGAGGTCGGCTTGATGGCGGCGGTCGTTATCGTCGGGGTGTTTTTTTTCGTGCTCAACCGATGGAATTACAATGCCATCGACGCCGGCGACGAAACCGCCAGGAGTCTCGGGGTTCGGGTGGAACGGGTCCGGATGGCGGGAATGTTGGCGGCCTCGCT
The DNA here is from genome assembly GCA_046541495.1 of Desulfococcaceae bacterium. GTDB lineage: Bacteria > Desulfobacterota > Desulfobacteria > Desulfobacterales > Desulfococcaceae > JAABSQ01. The sequence continues at coordinate 3,102 of JBKHDE010000239.1, read as the reverse complement.
GATCACGGCCTTTATCGTCTCTTTTCTGGGCGTGATCGGTTTTGTGGGGCTGATTTGCCCGCATATCGTGCGCCGGATCATCGGCGACGACCACCGATTCGTGATGCCCGCTTCCTGTCTCACAGGGGCGGTCCTGTTGCTGGCGTCCGATACCGTGGCCCGCCTGATCCTCGCCCCCCACGTATTGCCGGTTTCCATACTCACCGCCTTTTTGGGAGCGCCCGCCTTTCTCTATCTCCTGATCCAGAAACGGAGCCGCTGATGCTCAGGGTTCAGGATATCCGCGTCGGGTATAAAAACGGCCAACTGGTATTGAGCGATCTGGGGTTTGAATTGGGAGCGGGGGAAATGCTGGCCATCCTGGGGCCCAACGGGGTTGGCAAAACCACCTTGCTGCGCTGTATCAACGCGATGATCCGGCCCTGGGCAGGGGCGGTTCAGGTTGCCGATGTCGATGTTTACCGCATGAGCGCGGGAGAAATCGCCAGACACCTGGGATACGTGGCCCAGCGCAACGACGCCGGTCGGATGACGGCTTTTGACGCCGTATTGCTTGGAAGAAAACCCCATTTGCGTTGGAAGGTCGGCCGGGAAGACATGGCCAAGGTGGCCGGGGCTTTGCATCAACTGGGTCTGGAGGATTTGGCCCTTCGCCATATCGACGAATTGAGCGGGGGGGAGTTGCAGAAAGTCTGCATTGCCAGGGCATTGGTTCAGGAACCCAAGGTACTGCTGCTTGACGAGCCGACGAGCAGCCTGGATTTAAAAAACCAGTTGGATATTCTGCACACCATCGGCCGGGTGGTGAAAGAACATCGGATTGCCGCGGTGATGACCATGCACGATCTGAACCTGGCGTTCCGTTTCGCGGATCGGTTCCTGTTTCTCAAAAAAGGCAGGGTCTTTGCCAACGCCCGCCTGGATCAGGTCGACGCCGATATGGTTGCGGCGGTGTACGGCGTCCAGGTGGACATCCTTCGGCACAACGGGCAGATGGTCATCATTCCCAAACAGCCTCCCGCGTAGTGAAGATTTCTGATGAATCCCGTGAAACGCGATCATTTCCAAGGTCGAAAACCGTCAAGGGGCCAAAGACCGACCATCTTTTTTTCGGCGTCGTCAGGTTGTCTCAACTATCGTTTGCGAACCGCCAGCGCCCGGCCTCCGTCTGGATGCGGACGCCCGCTCCATCCTTCGCCGCCGTAGCTGAATCTGAACAACCATTCGGATGCCACGTCCCGGGTGGAACCCGCCCATATCCAATATCCGGAATTGTCGAAAACCGGAGCAAGTTGCCTCGCTCCATCGCCAATTCGATGCAGGGTGTCAAGTTCCCCTTCGGTGGGCATCCGCCATCCCCCGCCTTCCAGACTTTTCACCCAATCTCTTGCCTCTTCCCAACTCATCGCCCGGTCGGGGCCTGGATGCCACTCAAACCCGGTGCAGGCATCAAAAATGACGCCGTTACGGTATTTTTGAAAGCATTCGTGTTTTTCGAAAATTCCATGGTTTTCCGCAAGTGACGGAGAAGCAACTGCAACCATGAAGATTAAAACAAGCCATAAAAATCCGGGTATTTGCATGACAGCCCCCTATGATTTCGGTGTCTGATCTCAAGATGCGTTCGAGATCTTATATCTTAGATAGGAATTAGATAGGATTAGATATTAGATAAGAACTCTCTTCTTGTCAATGATAATACGACGGACTTTTCAATGGTGTCCCGGGCGCGGGGGACGGGTGGTCGTCAAGCTCCCCGTCTCCGATATTTCACTCACAGCTTTGCACTACGACCATGAAACCGGAAAAGGGCGAAAATTCTTTTGCGATGATCCGGAAAAGGATTACCATCTTTATACGACCTTCCTGGTTTTCGAAGTTGAATAATGAAGACAACCCGCCGGCTTGTTCTGTTCGGAATCGCAGTGGCCTATGCGCTCAAATCGGATAAGCTCAACGTCTGAGGAGGATAGATCCAGCGGTTTTCGGTCTGCGATCCAGATTCGTATAATTCGGCATTTTCTGTTGACATGGTTATCTGCTATGGATAAAGTATATGCATGATTACTTAATCAAAGGAGATGCCGTGACCGATTCCGAAAAGCAGGCCCGCATCTTCAAGGTGCTTTCCGTAAACACGCGGGTCCGCATGATCCACCTGCTGAAGCAACGTTCGTTATGCGTCAACGCCCTGGCCCGCGCCCTGGACATAACGCCGGCGGCGGTGTTTCAACATCTCCGGATCCTGCCGGACGCGGAGATCGTCATCTCCGACAAGCGAGGGTATTTTGTTCATCACCGGATTAACCGAAAAACGCTGAACGAGTGGAACGCTATGGCCAAACATCTTCTTGATATGGAATAGCGCGGGCTCTTTTTGCCCATCAAAAATGCGTCCGCGCGGCAACTTAAACACAATTTACCCAAAGGAGGCTTTTCATGTGTGAAAGCAAATGCTGCTGTCAGCAACCCGAACGACTCAAGGAAAAACCGGAAAACTGCACGCCCGAGCAGATACGGGAATGCCACGGCGATGCGAAAGACCATCCCTGCGCCGAGGAAGGTCATTCGGACAAATAGCCTGGAACATGGTCGGCCCTGCGGTCCGGCCCGAAATCCGGTTCCGATATCATTTTCGTGTAGGGGCGGACCTATGTGTCCGCCCTGATTCGGCTGCAACATCTGCAAAATCTGCAAACAACATCAATAAGATATGCGTCATGGAACAGGAGACCGAAAGGTTTATAGAACAGATTGTCGGGAAGGCGGAGTGATGGTTTTCAACCCTGAAATTCATCACCGACGTTCCATCCGGTTGAAGGGATATGATTATTCGCGGGCGGGCGCGTATTTCGTAACCATCTGTACGCAAAACCGTGAATGCATGTTCGGGGAAATCGTGGATGAGAACATGCGGTTGAATGATGCGGGGAGAATGACCGAACGGTGGTATTCCGAATTAGAGAAGAAATACCCTGACATACAATGCGATGAATTTGTATGTATGCCAAACCACGTTCATTTCATTATGATCAACGTAGGGGCGGACCTATGTGTCCGCCCTAACCTATGTGTCCGCCCCGACCCGCGTGTCCGCCCCGA
>JBKHDE010000238.1:0-7158 GCA_046541495.1 Desulfococcaceae bacterium | reverse complement strand
TACGGAGGCTGAATGTAAATGTCAATGTAAAATTAATGTAAGGGTTATGTTAAGGGTATCAAAATCGGTAATTGAGATACACCAGCCGGGCGATGGTGACGCAGACCACCGCCATGAAAATCGGACGGATGAACCGGGCCCCGTTTTGAATGGCCAGGTTGGAACCGATCCGGGCGCCGATGAGCTGCCCCCCGGCCATGCACAGCCCGACCGAGTAGAGGACGTTGCCCCCGATGATGAAGACGGACAGGGCCACGATATTGCTGGTGAAGTTCATGAGCCGGGTGTATCCGGCGGATTTGGTCATGTTGAAGCCGAGAAAGATGCAGAAGCCGGCCATCCAGAAGGAACCGGTGCCGGGTCCGAAAAAGCCGTCGTAAAAGCCGAGCCCCAGGCCGAAGAGAAGAAAAAAGGCCCGTCGGTTCATCTTGGGATCATGGTCTTCCAGGCCCAGATTTTTGGAAAAATAGGTGTAGACCAGAACCAGAAAGAGCAGCACCGGGATGATCCGACCCAGAAAGACCGGCTCCAGCCACTGGACGGTCCAGGACCCGAGCACCGCGCCGACGAAGGTGGTCAGAATCCCGGTGATTCCTTCCCGAAAATTCACCTGCCCCTTGCGGATGAAATTGTAAGCGGCGGAAAAGGTGCCGAAGGAGCCCTGAAGCTTATTGGTTCCGAGGGCCACCTGCGGCGGCAATCCAACGGACAGCAGCACCGGCAGGGCGATCAACCCGCCCCCGCCGGCGATGGCATCCACGAATCCGGCGGCGAGGCCGGTGGCGAAAAGCAGAAGGAACACCTCCTGAGTGATTTGGAATTCGGGCATGAGAGAAAAGGCTCCTGTTCAATTCAATTAGAATAAGAACTATCCCCAATGAGTTTCTGCTCCACGATTACTATTCACCTGTATGCGCTATTTCTTTCTTTTTCAATGCCCGACAGATTGATTTGCTGTTTTTTCAAAGGGAAAGGAACAGGTGTTTTGAAGCCATTCTTCAAAACCTATTGACTTTGCTTTTGGATCAAGGAATGATCAAAATGTAAATCAGGATGTTTTGGACATCTTGAAATATCATAAAATTGCTCATTTATAAGGATGGGAACCCGAATGAATAAATCAATTTTGACCGGATATATTGAATACGCATTAAATGAGGCAACATATGAAAAGCTTGAGGACGGCACTTTTTGTGGACGAATCCCAAGAGTTGCGGGCGTTATCGCTTTCGGAGATTCATTGCCGGAATGTGAAAATGAATTGCAGTCTGTATTGGAAGAATGGATTTTAGTTGGGCTGAAATTGGGTCACCCATTACCTGTTTTCGGAGGCTTTAATTTAAACGAGGAGCCTGTGGATGAGTCCTTGGCAGCCCTGTAAACGCAGGCTTTTCATCAAAAGGTTGCGAAGTCTGGGATTTAAGGGGCCGTATTCCGGGAAACACCATCATTTCATGGTTTATACCCATCACCGCTTGAGTATCCCGTCGAACGCGGAGCTTTCCGTTTCTCAATTGAAAATGATGATCAAAGAAGTGGAAGCTATCATTAAACGATCTATTTCCGCAGATGATTGGAATGATTTGACATAGCGATTCGAGAGCTGGAGATTTCAGAATGAAAAAAGATGTGGATACACGAAAAATCACCGACTTGCGGCCCCTGCGTTTCCATGGCTCCAACGGACCGGTGGACGAGGCCATAGAAGATTTGATGGAGATGGTGGGGGGCGTCCGAAGACCGCCGCTGGTGCGGGAGATGATACTTGCCGCGCTCAAGGCGGGGCAGGAGGACGATGAGAAGGCCGACCTCAAGCTGATGAACACCTCCTTGAAGGAGATGCGGTTTACCGCCAAAATTTTCGGCCCTTATCGGGATAAAAAAAAGGTGACGGTGTTCGGATCGGCCCGCATCCAAAAAGAGGAGCCCACCTATCAGATGGCCGCGCTTCTGGGGAAAAAACTCAAAGAGGCGGGGTATATGGTCATCACCGGGGGCGGCCCCGGCATCATGCAGGCGGTCAATGAAGGGGCGGGGAAGGATTTCTCTTTCGGGATCAACATTCGGCTTCCCTCTGAACAGAAATCGAATCCGGTGGTGGACGGCAGCAGCAAAAGCATTACCTACAAATATTTTTTCAACCGTAAGGTCGCCTTCATCAAGGAGGCCCACGCCGTGGCCCTGTTTCCCGGCGGGTTCGGCACCCTGGACGAGGCCATGGAAACCCTGACCCTGCTTCAGACCGGGAAACGGGATCCCATGCCGCTCATCCTGATCGACGTGCCCGACAGCTCCTACTGGTCCCAGTGGTTCGAGTTTTTGAAGGAAGAACTGCTGGAGCGGGGCTATATCCATGCCGCGGATTTCAATCTGTTCGAGCGGGTGAATTCGGTCTCGGCGGTGGTGGAAAGTATCAACCGGTTTTACAGCCGGTATCACAGCCTGCGGTATGTGGAGGATAAACTGGTGCTTCGGCTCCACTCACCGGTGGAGACTCGTGAGGCGGAGAAATTGAAGGAGAAATTCGCCGACATCCTGACGGTTAACGGCGATATTCAGCCGTCCGGTCCGCTGCCTGAGGAAGCCAACGAACCGGACCTTCAGCATCTTCCAAGATTGGTGATCGATTTTGATCGCATGAGCCTGGGCCGATTGCGAAAGCTGATCGATACCATCAATGATCCGGATCGAGCCTGAGAAAAACTCTGAAATCTGTTGCTTGTCTGTGACAGCGGTGTACCGGCTTCGAAAACGGAGCCGGTGAAATAAATTTCGGACAGGCTGGGCTGAAAGGTCTAACTCCGGGCGGATGAACCGGCGGCATCCCCGCCCTTGATTCGGTTTTGAAGCTTTTCAACCCGCTCTTCTTTTTGAAAGATGATGGCGAACAGGTTTTTCTTCGAATCGGCGTAATGATTTCGAATCAACTCTTTGGCCCGTTCGACATCCCGTATCTGAATGGCTTCAAATAACTCATCGTGCTGCCGAACGATTTCGGATATCCGTTCCACTTTCAGATCGTCGGTGCGAAACCGCAGAAAAATGCGCTGGCAGATATCCCGGTAGCGCTCCACCAGATAAGGATTTCCGATCATTCCGATCACAGAGGCGTGAAATTCGGTATCCAGATTAAAGAGTTTTCGTTGCACCCGATCGGTGATGGCGCGTTCGTATTCTTGCTTTTTGTTCTCCAGAAGGTGAAGGTTTTCAGGGGTCATCATGCGAATGGCCTTTCCGATGGAGCCGACTTCGAGAATCTCCCGTATTTCATACAGCGATTCCGCCTCCTCCCGGGTCAGTCGATGCACGGAATAGCCTTGATTGGGCACAAAATCGAGATACCCTTCCTTGGCCAGAATGCTCAGGGCATTGTTGACCGGGGTGCGGCTGACCCCCAGTTGTTCGGCCAGATCCACAAATACCAGGCGCTGCCCCGGCACAATATCATAATTGAGCATCATTTCTTTAATTCGGTCGTACGCGGCCAGTGTGAGATTTTTTTGACCTTTCAATCGCTCCTCAACTCCTTGTTTGGTGGTGGTCTACATAACAGCCTGTATGAAAACCCGAGATTCCTTTTCCATCCCGAATGGTCGCAACGAATTTATAAAGGTGCCGGGCCGGTGCTGCGTTTCCCTTATCGTTTTTAGTTACAGAGTTCGGAGAAGAGTGTCCGTGAGAAAACCGATGGCTCGGATTTTACTGATTAGTATGCCATAAAAATAATCGAAAAGAAAGCAAACTGTTGACTCATGACGGAAACGCTCTATGTTGAATAGGGATTATAGCAAAAGAATAAAATGGAGAAAATTGGATTGACATTTCAATATTGCATGTAATAAAACATGAAATATGCGAAGGCAATGATTTCCGCATCAGCACCGGTTGCGGTTCCGGAAAGGAAACAAGGAGATGGAGACCATCAAAAAAGACAAATGGGGGGTGCGCTCCAAGGTGTGGATCGAATGGGAGGGTCGGCCGGTCATGGGCGAGGGCCGTATGGCCATGCTTCAGGCCATTGAGCGATACGGGTCGATCATCAACGCCTCCCGAGAAACCGGGATTTCCTATCGTAAGATTCGGGGGGCGATTCGCGACATGGAAAACATCCTGAGCCGTCCTCTGGTGCGGGCTTTCCGAGGCGGAGAAGGCGGCGGCGGGGCGGAGTTGACCGAAACGGCCCACGAACTGCTCGGTTTTTTCGAAAAGTTTTCCGACACCTTTCAACAGGAGGCGGATGCTCGGTTTCAGGAGCATTTTAAATAATTTTTACCACCGAGTGGCGGATTCTGCCATTCGGGCAGGCCAAGGAGTGGCAACTTCATGAAATCATTCGATGCATTATTAGAGGAATCGGTAGAGCGGCACGGACATCTGTGCGCCGGACAGATCATCGGCGTGAGAATGGCCATGCTCGGCTGCCGCCTGGTGGGAATCGACGACCCCAAAGCGCCTCGGCATCGCAAAAAACTGATGGTGTATGTGGAGATCGACCGCTGCGCCACCGATGCCGTCGAGAGCGTGACCGGATGCCGAATGGGCAGGCGAACCCTCAAGTTCAGGGACTACGGCATCAATGCCGCCACCTTCGTCAACCTGGATACCCGGGCCGCCTATCGAATCATTTCCACCGAGCGCTCCCGGGATCTGGCACCGACCTACGCTCCCGAAGAGACGACGGTGAAGGGGCAGCAGATCGAAGGGTACAAGCGGATGCCCGATGAGCTTCTGTTCGAGGTTCAGCAGGTGGAGGTCGAACTTCCGGAATGGGAAATGCCCGGTCCGCCCCGTCGCCATGCCGTGTGCGAAGCCTGCGGACAGATGGTGCGTGACGGGCGGGAAAAACGGATCGATGACCGGATTCTGTGCCGTCCCTGTGCCGGAGACGGGTATTTTCGGGTCGTCGACGCCAAACACCAAACCCATACCTGCCAATGGGCGCCGGAGGAGGAAACAGCATGATTCAAGTCGTCAAAATCGAGGATGCGATCGGATACCCATTGGCCCATGACATCACCGAAATAAGGCCGGGAGAATTCAAGGGCCCCGCATTCAACCGGGGCCATATCCTGACCTGCCGGGACCTGGATCACCTGCGCCGGCTGGGAAAGAACCATCTTTACGTGCTCAGGCCCGAATCCGATGAACTGCATGAGGATGATGCGGCCCGGCGGCTGGCCGACGCCCTCTGCGGAGACGGAGTCGACTGGGCCGGTCCTCCCCGGGAAGGCAAGGTCTCCATCACGGCGGCTCGGGACGGTCTGCTGAAGGTGGATGTGGAAGCCTTGACCCGGTTCAACATGCTCGGGGAGGTGATGTGCGCCACCCGGCACACCCATACCCTGGTCCGAAAAGGCGATCAGGTGGCCGCCACCCGGGCCATCCCCCTGGTCATCTCCCGCTCGGTGGTGGATGCGGCGGTGAATGCGGCCCGGCAGGCTTTGCACGGCCTGCTGCGGGTTTTACCCTTGAAACGGGGCCGGGTCGGGGTTATGATTACCGGAGATGAGGTCTACCACGGCCGTATCGAAGACAAATTCGAGGCCATCATCCGCAAAAAAGTGGTCCGGTTGGGGTCCACGGTTCAGGATGTGGTTTTCCTTCCGGACGATGACGCCCGAATCGCCGAAGCCGCCCTTCGGTTGGTGAATCAAGGGGCCGATTTCATCGTGACCACCGGCGGAATGTCGGTGGACCCGGACGACCGCACCCGATTCGCCCTGCTGAAAGCCGGCGCCGAGGACATGGTTTACGGGTCGGCGGTGCTGCCGGGCGCCATGTTCATGATATCCTATTTGAACGGCGTGCCGGTGCTCGGCATTCCCGCCTGCGGCATTTTTGCCGAAACCACCATTTTTGATCTCATGTACCCTCGGGTACTGGCCGGAGAAAAAATCACCCGCAAAGACATTGCGGTGCTCGGCCATGGGGGGCTCTGTCTCAAATGCAAGACCTGTGTGTATCCCCGGTGCCCTTTCGGCAAATAGACCTGGAATCGGGTGACCGCTAAAGTGATTTTCGGAGGCTGACATGATCAGAACATTGGCTATCGGGTTGGAAGAGGCGCTCAGCATGACCCTGGCGCGTATTCGTCCGCTTGAGACGGAAACCGTTGAACTGATGGACAGCGTCGATCGGGTGGTCGCCCAAGATCTGCATGCCAATGTGGATTCGCCTTCGGTGGATGCCTCCCTGAAAGACGGTTATGCGGTACTGTCCCGGGAGGTGGCTGCGGCCACCTTCGAGCATCCGGTGCGATTGAAACAGATCGGATGCGTGGCCGCCGGAGGACGGAATGATCTTCGCGTGGAACCGGGAACCACGATCCAGGTCCTGACCGGCGCCAAGATTCCGCCGGGGGCCGATGCGGTGGTGTCCGAAGAGTTTACCCGGGCCGAGGGCGAGGACATTCTCATCAAAATTTTTGCCGAACCCGGGCGGAATATCCTTCCCCGGGGCAGTGACGTCGGTTTGGGAAAGCGCATTGCACGCCGTGGGCAGCGGCTGACCCCGGGGATGGTGGGGATGCTGGCGGCCTCCGGGCATCACCGAATTCCGGTCGTCCGCAATCCCAAAGTGGCGGTGATCGCCACCGGGGATGAAGTGGTGGCCCCGGGGCAACCCCTGCCGGAGGGAAAGCTGTATGCCAGCAACATCACCACCCTCGGTTCCTGGTGCCGCCGGTACGGGATGGAAACGAACCTGCATCATGTGAAGGATGATCCGGACGAGATTTTGAATATCCTGAAACAGGTGGGGGCGGACTCGGATGCAATTCTCACCAGCGGCGGGGCCTGGACCGGAGACCGGGATATGGTGGCAAAAATCCTGGCCCAATTGGGATGGGAGCAGGTATTCCACCGAATCCGCATCGGTCCCGGAAAAGCGGTGGGGTTCGGATTGCTGAATGAGAAACCGGTCTTTATTCTGCCGGGCGGGCCTCCGTCCAACCTGATGGGCTTTCTGCAGATCGCCCTGCCCGGGCTGCTGACCCTTGGAGGATACCGGCGGCCCGCACTGCCCACGGCCAGTGTTCGATTGTCTTCAGAGTTGATCGGCCGATTCGACGACTGGACCCAGTTCATCTTCGGGGTTATCGAAAACGGAAGTGAACTGCCGGTTTTTCGTTCATTGGAAGGCATGAGCCGCCTGCGATCC
>JBKHDE010000237.1:0-7176 GCA_046541495.1 Desulfococcaceae bacterium | reverse complement strand
TCGATGTCCGATCTTCGAAAATTCACCATGACCTCCCCGCAGCCCTCCCTGGGGACGCCTCGGCTGCTGCTGCGCCCGTTCACCCTGGCGGACGCCCCGGAAGTCAAACGGATGGCGGGGCGAAAAGAGATCGCCGACACCACCTTGCAGATTCCCCATCCGTACAAAGACGGCATGGCCGAAGAGTGGATTCGGACCCATGCGGATGCCTTTACCGAGGGACGCCAGGCCAATTTTGCGGTCACCGACCGCCGGAAAGGCCACCTGCTCGGGGCTATCGGCCTCACCCTGGATTCGGAACATCAGAACGGCGACCTCGGATACTGGATCGGCGTCAAGCACTGGGGAAACGGCTACTGCACCGAAGCCGCGGAGGCCATTCTCTATTACGGATTCACCCAGCTGCTTCTCCACCGCATCCACGCCAATCACATGGCGAGAAACCCCGCCTCAGGCCGTGTGATGCAGAAGATCGGCATGCAGTACGAGGGATATCAGCGGGAGCATGCCAAGAAGTCGGGCCGGTTCGAAGATCTGGTTCTCTACGGAATTTTGAAAACCGAATATCTGAAACGAATCCGATGAGGCCGTTATGACCGAGAATGATTATACTTTCCAAGATCCGCACCCCATCATCGACGCCCATGTCCACTGCGGTGTTCAGGTGCATTATCCGCCCCAGTCCCTCGCCGATTACCGAAGCCTTCTGAACGGCACCCGGATTGCCGGTGCGGCCCTGTTTGCCCCGGTGATCGAAATTTACGACCGAAACGACCCGGAGTTCCAAGACACCCCGGCCTGGCAAAACCGCCGCCGGGCCGCCAATCAACACCTGCTCACCCTCGGGGATCCTGAGTTCGCCGTCTATCCCTATTTTTTCATCTGGAACGACTTTGCCGCAGACCAGCTCGGCCCGGACCATAAGGGCATCAAGTGGCACCGCCATGATGACGAACCGGTTTACCACTACGATGATCCCCGGTGCGCCGCCGCCGTCGCCGAGATCCGCCGCCGCAACCTGCCGGTGGTGCTGGAGGAGGAGTACGAGAACACCGTTCGGTTCATCGAAGAAATCGCCGAAGGGGTGCGGGTGATCATCCCCCATCTCGGGCTGCTGAACGGCGGATTTCACCGCATCCGGCAGCGGGGCCTCTGGGAATTGCCCAATGTGTACGGGGATACCGCCCTGGCCTCCCTTCAGGACATTCAGACCTACATCGATGCATTCGGCCCCGACCGGCTATTGTTCGGCTCCGATTTCCCTTTCGGCGATCCCCGGCGGGAGCTGGAAAAAATTTACAATCTCGACATCTCCGAAGAAGCGCGAGCCAAAATTATGGGCGGAAATTTCCTGCGAATGATGGGAGAGGTTCAATCCGGCTGACGGTCACCTCCCGACACATCGCTCATGGGGTTGACCAGGGTTGCCATCTTAGCAAGAGAATCCTCAAGGTCGATTCGACAACGGCGCCCGACCGGAAACAGAGGTCGCCGCCGGAATTACTCGGTCGAAGTCGGGGCCGGCACCAAGGTCGCCGGTTGTTCGAGTCGGCCCGGCGCCGATGATTTCAAATCCGCGGCGGCCGGGTTGTCCTCGTAAAAACAGGTCGGCTCCGGGGTCCAGCCGTTTTGCAGACGCCGGGCTTCTTTACGCAGGGTGCGGCCCAGGTACATCCCGACGGCCGGTGCGGCCAGGCGGGTGCGCAGGCCGAAGGCGGCGTAGAGGTCCTTGAGAAGCGTCGCCATTTTTCCCCGCATGACCGGATGGTCCTTGTAGTGGGCCTTCATGGCCCAGACCGCCCCGGCATAGGTCGATTTTAAAGCCGCGGATTCCCGAAGGATGCGCCGCCGAATCCGGGGATCGGGATGCGCTCCGTGTCTGAGATAGCCGTCCAGCATCACCCGAATCATTCGGGCCAGGCTGGGGCCGTTGGTGTCGAAATCCTGCTGAAAGGCCCCGAGCAGGTATCCCTCTTCCGCCCCGCCGGTAATGGCGCCGTGCCGATAATTGAATCGGTACTGTCCGTGGGTATCGGCCGCCGGAAAATCAGGTATCAGGGTGCCGTTCTGTTTGTGGGATTCGTACAGCGGGGTCCCCGGCATCGGGGTGTAGAGCATGAACTGGTGAAAGACCGTATTGTGGGCCACCGCGTGATCGACGGCCGCGCCGATGTTCTCCGGGGTGTGCTCCTCCAGCCCGATGATGGAAGACCCCAGCACCCGAATGCCGTTGGATTGCAGGGTCCCGACCAGGTCGAAGGTGTCGACGTCGTTGAGCTTGCGGTATCGGCTGCCCTCTCCCTCCAGCCCCATCCAGACCCAGGAGACCCCCAGCCCCGCCAGCTGCTCCAGGGTATAGGACTGGATCACCCGGGCCGAGCTGAAGACGCAGAGGGACCAGGACTTGTCATGGGTCTCCATCAGCTCCAGAAGCCGCAGGGCCCGCTTGCGGTGGAGAAGGAAATTCTCGTCCAGTACAAAAAAAGAGCTCACCCCCAGGTCCGTTTCCAGATCGACCATCACTTGGAACAGTTCGTCGCCGGTTTCATAGAAGTTGATAAAATTCCCCTTGCCCCCGAACAGGGCCGAGGTGGCGCAGAAATTACACCCCACCGGACAGCCCACCGACGGAATCAGAATGGCGGCGGTATCTTCGGGATTGTCCGGAACATCTTTGCCCATGGTTCGAGTATTAAACCCGGACAGGCTTCGCGGATGGCGCACCGGTGCGTCTTCATCCTGCTTCAGATAGCGCCGGAACCACCGGATCCCGTCGCCCTTGACCAGATGGTCGGCATCCACCGCGGTCTCGATGGTCGGGTGATTGACCACATGGCCCCCGACCACGATGGTGCTGGACGGGGAATGCTGCCGAATCAGTTCGCACATTTTTTTGACCTTGCCCACATTGGGAATGATGCCGGAAATCCCGATGACGTCATACCGATTGTCGCGGATCTCCGCCAGAAACCGCTCCAGCGTGGGAAAATCGAGGAGCGTGCAGGGCCCTTTCAGGTTGGCCTGAATGAACATCAGCCCGAAGGAGCGGTGAAACATTCGAAGGGAAAAGGCGCCCTGAACCCGGGTGACCTGGTTGTGATAGAGTTCCATCGGGTTGACGGTTCGGCTGCCGTATTCGTCATCCTGAGCGAAGGGGCCGAATACGCTGGTCAACAGCACTCTGGCGCGGACGCCGAGGGGATGAACGGGTTGTGTGATCATGATATATCCTCTTTGAAAATGATGGGAGGTGGACGAAATAAATTTCAACGGCAAGGCGCTCTGTTTATAAAAGACTATAAGACACCGTGAAAAACGGAAAAAGCCCTGAAAGCGGGGTTTTACAGAAGTTTTACAAATGAGAGCCGGTTGATTTTGCCCCCGAATTAGGGTAATCTGGGGATCAATCGACTCTGTTGAGAAAACCTTATTCCGCCGGTCGACACCTTCGCCCGGCCCGAACATCATGACCCAATCCCGCTGGTATTTTCATCCCGTCCTGGTTTTCGTGGCCTCCATTCTGGCCCTGGTCGCATCGCTGTTTCTCTACATCTACTGGTACATCGAAATCAGCAGCGGACTGCAGAACCTGATGCGCAAATTCGATCTCGATTCCAGGCAGATTCTGGCCGCGGATACCTGGATCGTCATCATGGTGCTTTCCATACTGGTGGGGTTTATTCTGCTGGGCATCTTCATCATTTTTTTTTACAACCTTAAAACCCTTCAACTCTTTCGGCTTCAGAACAACTTCATCAACAATTTCACCCATGAACTCAAAACCCCGGTGACCTCCCTTCGGCTCTACCTGGAAACCTTTCAAAAGCACGCCCTTCCCCGGGAAAACCAGTTGAAGTACATCGACTACATGATTCAGGACACGGTCCGTCTCAACACCACCATTTCCAGCATCCTGAATCTGGCCAAGATCGAGAGCAAAAGCTATCAGGGCAATTTCACCCTGAAGGATCTTCGCCGGGCCGTGGACCGGTTTCTGGAAAAAAACGCGCATCTGATCAAGACCTGCCGCATTCAGACCCGCTTCCCCGCGGATCGGGAATTTCTCTACCGGATCGACCCGGCGCTGTTGGACATGCTGCTGATGAACCTGGTCACCAATGCGATCAAGTACAATATCTCCGATCATCCCACCTTGGACATCGAACTCTCCACCCGACGGGGATGGATCGAGTTGGCGTTTCACGACAACGGACTCGGGCTTGAAAAAAAGGACTTCAAGCGAATCTTCAAAAAATTCTATCAGGTGGGGCAGGCCGACGACATGTCGGTCCGGGGCAGCGGGATCGGGCTCTATCTGGCCCAATCCATCGCCCGAATTCACGGCGGGACCTTGTCCGCTTACAGTGAAGGACCGGGACACGGGAGCGTTTTCACCCTGACGCTGCCGGATAAGTACTGATCGAATCCCGATCAACGGCTCAAACGAGGAGAGAATGTGGCTGAGAACAGACATTCCGGAAAAAAGATACTGATCATCGAGGACGACCGCCATATCGCCGAGGGGGTCGGGCTCAATCTGTCTTTGCAGGGATACGAAACCAAAATCGCCGATACCGGACCGGCGGGCCTGGAGGCATGGCGGGAATGGGCCCCGGACCTGATCGTCCTGGACGTGATGCTCCCCGGCATGGACGGCATTTCCGTGCTGCGGCGTATTCGCACGGAAAACGAAAAGCTGCCCATCCTGATCCTCTCGGCCAAAACCTCGGCCGAAGACCGGGTCATCGGCCTGAGCCACGGGGTGGACGATTACATGGTCAAGCCCTTTGTGCTGGAGGAGCTGCTTTTGCGGGTGGATCGTCTCCTGACCCGGATCTCCTGGAACGGCGCCGGCCTGCCGAAACAGGCGGAGGATTCAGGGGAGATCGGAAACTTGCTCTCCTTCGGACCCAATACGATCGATCTGGAGACCGGGGAGGCGGTCTGCATGGCCGGGCAGCTGCGGCTGACGGACCAGGAGTTGAAGCTGCTGTCCGTGTTCGCCGAAAATCCGGGCAAAGCCCTGCCGAGAAAATTGCTGTTGGAGGTGGGCTGGGGCTACTCCCGGTTCACCTCCACCCGGACCGTGGACAATTTCATCGTCCGTCTGCGGAAGTATTTCGAACCGGAATCCAAACAGCCCCGGTATTTCAAGAGCATTCGGTCGAAGGGATATCTGTTCGATCCCGAGGGCGGGGAATAAGGCGGACCGGGCGGTTATCCTTCCGCGCAGGCCGCCACAAAGGCTTTGAAAAGATTCAGAAAGTGCGGATGTCCCGCGGTGAGCGTCTCCGGATGCCACTGGATTCCGACCATGAACCGCTTGTTCGGTGCCTCGACGGCCTCGATCACCCCGTCCGCAGAGCGGGCGGTGACCCGAAATCCCGGTGCAACCGCCTTGACCGCCTGATGGTGGAAAGAATTGACCCGCAGGCCGGTCGTTCCGAAGATTTCGTGGATCCGGCTGCCAGGTTCCAGCTTAACGCCGTGGTAGAGCAGGTGCATGTCCATCCCCCGGGGATAATGGCCGATGGGGTTCGGCACCTGAGAGGGAATATCCTGAATCAGAGTTCCGCCCGCGGCCACATTGACAACCTGAATCCCCCGGCAGATCGCCAGCACCGGCAGATCCCGCTCAAACGCCCGGTAGAACAGTTCGATCTCCATCTCATCCCGCTCCGGTGTGATCAGCCGAAGCTCGCGCACCGGGTCTTCGCCGAATCGGGCCGGGTCGACATCCGCATCCCCGCCGGAAAAGAGGAGGCCGTCCAGCCGGTCGATGTAGGCGTCGAGGCAGGCGGCGTCGGTCAGGGTCGGAATCAGCAGCGGCAGCCCGCCGGCCCCCTGGACGGAGGTCGCATATTCGTGGGGAACCCGGTCGAGGGGGAGGTTGTTCTCTGTTTTGGGGGTGGTGGTGATGCCGATGAGGGGTTTCATTTAATCCTCGTTGGATGTTGTTTCGCGAAGAATGTTTTCCAAACTGTGGCATGATTTTATATCCAGAGCGTGTCATTTGAAAGGTAATTTCGAATCATCTTCGAAAAACGCCCTAATGTGAGACCGGAATATCGCATTGGAGGCTGCTGAACAACCCAAATGATCACCATAGCGAATGCTTATAATCCAGAATATAGTTTTTTTATATTGTGGATCCCCTCCCACAAATATTCACTTATAATTCGCCGTGCGCTCTGGAGGCATCCACTCGAATATCTCGGTTCTTTCCTATTCTCCAAATATCCCCGAAACCCGCCGCGAGTTTAAAACCATGAAGTGGAAGAAGTACGAAAAAAAAGTTGCATTTCCTCGGTATTCATTCATAATTACATAGTAATTGACACATAAGGAATATCGTGGATCGAAAACAAATACTTCTTCATCTTGCCAGTCAAATGGGTCTTATCCGGTCTCGGGACGCGGAGGCTGCGGGAATTCATCGGGAATACCTTCTGAGGCTGTATCGAAGTGGAGATTTGGTGCGCGTCGGACGGGGCCTTTATGCCCTGCCGGACGCCCAGACCAGCGAGTCCCTTTCAATAGCTGAGGTGGCCAAAAAGGTTCCGCATGCGGTAATTTGCTTGATTTCGGCTCTGCAGTTCCATCATCTTACGACCCAGATCGCCCATCGGGTGTGGATCGCCATTGAGAATAAAAAATGGGGGCCGAAATTCGAATATCCTCCTCTGGAGATTGTTCGTTTCAGTGGGCCGGCTTTGCATTTCGGGGTGGAGGAACACCATATAGACCGCGTTCGTGTCAAAATTTTTAGCCCAGCCAAAACGGTCGCAGATTGTTTTAAGTTTCGGAATAAAATCGGGTTGGATATCGCCCTGGAAGCGCTTCGAGAAACCTGGAGGAGTCGGAAGGCAAATATGGATGACCTATGGAAAGCTGCCAAGGTGTGCCGGGTTTCCAATGTGATGCGCCCCTATTTGGAGGCGATTCTTTGAATCGAAAAAAGAAAACCAATATAGGGCATTCGGTTTTTCAGCGGCTTCTGAATATAGCGAGAAGCCAAGGCGCGGATTTCAATCTTTTACTCTATCGCTACGGCATGGAGCGTTTTCTATACCGGCTCAGCATTTCGGCCCATTCAAAAAAATCAGAATTTAATCTGAAGACCGAGCCCTTGCCGCAACCATGAAAAAAGAACAGAGCCTTCACCGCACCTTTCAC
>JBKHDE010000236.1:0-7177 GCA_046541495.1 Desulfococcaceae bacterium | reverse complement strand
GGACGGAACCGGTCAGATAACCTTTTTTCTCTTGTGCAAGCCGTTCCCGGATGATTCCGGCGGCATCCGGAGGCAGATGGCCCAACCCTTTCCCTTCCAGTGTTTCCACCACCACCGAGTACCGATCCACGGGATGGGGTTTCAGGCGCACCTTTTCGCCCACCCTGCTTTGTCGGATGAATTCCTGCCGGGTCGTTCCGTCTTCATTGAGGTCGCTGGCGCCGGAAAGCGGTGTCGTGATGGTCATCACTTTTCCTCCTTTTTTCATTCCTTCTTTTCCGAAGCTTTGCAAAACTCCGAGTGTTCCCCGATTGGCATGAGATCATAAAGGGATGATTCCTTGCGGCCAATACCGCTTTCATGGTATTTTTCCACCATAAAAGGAGGATATGGAGCGTACGGAACGGGAATGAGACGCGGTCGGTCTTCGGAATTTCCGGTTCAGGAGAAGCATCCTCCAATCCAAAAAAAAATGAAGAGGATATCACCATGCGTTTGCTGTCGGATACGATGGAAGGCGGCCTGCCCAATATCTGCGGGTCGGAGGATGCTATAGCACAAGTGACGTCAGAAAACCGCCGTCGGCAACTTTACCTGCCGGAGAGCGGCATCGATTTCACCCGGCTTCGGGCCTGCGCGGCCAACGCCCTCCACATGCACCAGCCGCTGATCCCGGCGGGCGGACCGGATCTTTCCACGGCCGACGTGATCAGCAACCTGCAGTACATGATGGAACACCCGAATGAGGGGGACAACCACAATGCACCGGTGTTTCACTGGTGCTACAAACGGATGGGGGAGTTCATTCCCGATCTGGTCGCCGAAGGAAAGCGGCCCCGAATCATGCTCGATTATTCCGGCACCCTGCTCTACGGATTGCGGAAGATGGGTCTGGAGGATGTCGTCGAGCATCTCAGACGCATCACCTGCGACCCGGCCCTGCGCCCGTGTGTGGAGTGGCTCGGCACCGCCTGGGGCCATCCGGTGGCCCCGTCCACGCCGGTGCAGGATTTCCGGCTCCATGTGCGGGCCTGGCAGCACCATTTCGCCTCCCTTTTCGGCACCGAGGCCCTGGCCCGGGTCCGCGGATTTTCGCCCCCGGAAATGGCCCTGCCCAACCATCCCGATGTGGCCTACGCCTTTGTTAAAACCCTGAAGGACTGCGGCTATACCTGGGTCCTGGTCCAGGAGCATACCATTGAGCGGCCGGCGGACGGAAGCCCCCCTGAATCCAAGCACCTGCCGCACCGGCTGGTCTGCACCAACAGCGCCGGCGAGACGGTCTCCATCACCGTCGTTTTCAAAACACAGGGCAGCGACACCAAACTGGTGGGGCAGATGCAGCCTTATTACGAAGCCAAGGGGTTGAATCGAATGGATCTCGCCGGAAATTCGATTCCCCCGATCGTTTTCCAGATCGCCGACGGCGAAAACGGGGGCGTGATGATGAACGAATTCCCGCCCAAGTATCAGGAGGTGGTGCGGGAATCCGCCGGCGGTGAAACGGCCCTGGTGAACCTGACCGAATATCTGGAGTATTTGGAATCTCTCGGTATGTCGGAAACGGATTTTCCCGAGGTGCAACCCATCCATCAGCACCGGATTTGGGAGCGGATGGCGCCCGGTGAGGGGCCGGATCGACTGGCCGAGGTGATCGAGGCGGTGGAGAAGGCGGACGATCGGTTCCATATGGAGGGCGGCAGCTGGACCGGCAATATCTCCTGGGTCCGCGGCTATGAAGACCTTCTCGGCCCCATGGAGACGGTCAGCGCCCGGTTCCATGAAAAGGTGCTTCGATCCGATGTATCGACCTCGGAATACCGGTACCGGAACGCCCTGTTTTACCTGATGGTCTCTCAGACCAGCTGCTACCGATACTGGGGGCAAGGGCGGTGGACCGATTACGGTCGGGAGTTGTGCCGGCGGACCGAGGCCATTTTGACCCACGATTTTTAAAGATGGCGGACGGCGGCTGTTTGAAACGGGTCAGGCCGGGGTTTTGGAGGTCTGCGGCTTCGGCGCCGTTCGGGGTTGGATCGGCGTTTCCGATTGCTTGGGTTTCGGCGGTTCCCAGTCGGCCGGGGCCCGAAGCGCGATCAGGGCATCGATCACCCGTTCGTCGAACTGGGTTCCTCTTTGCTCGTACATGATGTCGAGGACTTTCCGCACCGGCATTTCATCCTTGTAGTAGCGTTTCTGGGTCATGGCATCGAAAACGTCGGCGACGGCGACGATTCGGCTGGCCAGGGGAAGATCCTCCTTCGAGAGCCGGTGGGGATAGCCGTTGCCGTCGCAGCGTTCATGATGCTGGCTGATGGCCCGGGCGGTCAAATCGGGCAGATCCACCGTTTCCATAATGTTTTTGCCGATATCCGGATGGGTTCGAATCACGTCCATTTCCGGATCGGTCAACCGCCCCCTTTTGGTCAAAATCGCGTCGGGGATGCCGATCTTTCCGATATCATGAATGAGCGCGCCCAAAAAGATGTCTTCCTGAATCTCCGAAGACAGCCCGAGACGGGCCGCCAGTTCCCGGCTGATCCGGGCCACCCGTTTGGAATGGCCTCCGGTTTCGGAGTCCTTGGCGTCCACCGCCGCGGCAATGGCGTCGATGGTGTTGATGAGCATCCCCTTTCGGGCCTGGCTTTCCGCCAGCAGGGTAAAATACCAGGAGGAGGCCAGAACCACGGCGGCGATGGATTGAACCCGCCCTTCGGGCATTTTTTCATGCCATCCCAGCAGGGTATACTCGGGTGGTCCGCCGTTTTGATGGGGAAGCGGAATATAGAGCTGGTACCGAAAGGCGAAGCGCGGATTTTCAATCAGGGTCAAATTCGGCTTTTCGGGTGCGGGCCCGTCGGGCAGCGGTGTCGGGCCGTCGGTGGGCGGGGTGAGGTCGGTTCGGGGGTTGAGCAGGTGAATGCCGGTTCGGGCGGCGATTTTGGACCAGTTTTGTTCAAGGTAGGCTTCATAGGTCTGGTATTGATCCCGGGGCACCAGCAGGTCATGGATGCTGGTCAGGGAATACTGGCGAATGGCCAGTTCGTCGGAGGAAAAAACGAACCGTTTGACGGTGACGATAAAATAGGCCGACATCATCCCCAGAACAGGCCCGGAGGCCGCGATCCAGATTCCCTTTGAGACGAACAGGTACCGTACCGCCATCAGTTGAAGCCCGAAAGCGGCCATCAGAAAAAGAGCGCTTCGCCGCGGAGAGATAGATCCGCCCAGAACCAGGCCCGCCATCACCCAGACCAGGGTGATGCCGGCATCCGTCCACCGATGCGTGCGCACGATTCCCTGCCGGTGCTGAATCATGCGGATGATTTCCGCATGGAGTTGTACCCCCGGTATTTCCCGGCGGCCTGCAGGGGTGGGGACAATATGGAAATCTTCGAGCCCGGAGGCCGCCGCGCCCGCCAGAACGATTTTGTCCTGAAACACCTCCGGCCGTATTTTTCCCGAGAGCACGTCCGCATATTCGTACCGGGGAAAGTCGACGGAGGAAAACCGGATCCACAGACGCTCCTGATCATCCACCGGAATGGTGAACGGAGAGATGCTCACGCCTGAACGATTCTGTTGCACCTCCACCATGCCGGGCTTCTGAACGATGGCGGCGGATAAACCGGCCAGGGGAAAAGAGAGCAGCAGTTTGGAGCCGATCCGTTTGAAAGGCTCGATATACCGGACCATGCCGTCGATATCGGCCTGGATATTGGCATATCCGCCGGCCAGACTGACCTCGGCCAACCGGGGAAACGGGGGGATGATCCGGTAGGCGGTATTTCCGGCATCCGATACCCGATGTTGGACGGTCACCACCCGGCCGTGAGCCGCCGCCGCTTGAGCGAGGGCCTCATCTTCAGCCGGATCGCCGGCTTCGGGAAAGAGGATGTCCAGCATGACGATCTCGGCGGTGTGGAGTCGATCGATCAATTCGGCATGGGTGTTCCGAGGCCACGGCCATCGGCCGATTTTTTGAAGAGACGCCTCCCCGATGGTGATCAAAACGATATTCGATGGTGCGGTGTCCTCGCCGTCGGCCAGGATGTTCCAGTCAAAGACGAGCCGTTCCAGCCGCTCCAGAGGAAGTGGACGCACATAGCCGTTCACTCCCCAGAAAAGGATCAGAAGAAGCAGAATCAGGAGCCATTTGGGCTCCCGAAGGGGCGACGGGCCTCCGAATTTCAACAGCCTCCGCATGGATCTCCCGGGCCATTCACCGGCACGGGGCCGCCCTTCAGCTTCCGATGCCTTGCGCATGTATTCATCCTGTATCAATCGTCGTCGTCATCCCGGTCATCATCGCGGTCGTCATCATGATCCTCGTCCCGGTCCTCATCATCCTCTTCGAAATCGTCATCAGGGCCGGGGCGATCCTCCCCCTCGTCTCCGCCATGGGAGTGACCCGGGTCACAATCCGGCCGGTCATCGCCCGGGTCGAGGTCGTCATCCCGAGGCGGTTCCGCCGGCCCGGAAGTGGGCGGATCAAGTGGGTCGGGGGGAGCCGGCGGTTCTTCGGGGCGGGGAGGCGGTTCGGGAACGGGCGGCCGACCCGGTTCATTCGGAGGCTCGGGGGACGGGGGTGTCGGTTCAATGGGGGAACCCTCGTCCGGCGGATCACTCGGCGCCGTGGGCGGTTCATTGACCGGCGGCGGGTTCGGCTCCGTTGGGTCGGGGGAAGAATCATCATTTACCGGCGGATCATTCGGCCCGGGCGAAGGGTCGGGCGCCGGTTCGGTTTTCTGGTTCATCACCAGGTCCACATATCGTTTTTCCTGAATATTATCGGTGTGGGCCGCAGTCTGATCGCCGGCAGGCATCGGCATTTCGTTGGATAGCGCCCGGTTGTTGTTCGCTTTTGCGGTCACCTCCAGGACCGGTGCGGGTAGATTGAAGGCCGTGTGAAACTGGTTCAGATAGTCCGGCGGCGCCGGTTGAACGGTTTCGGCGGCGCTCTCATAGAGTTCGCCTTTTCGAACCAGCAGCCCGTCGATTTCGATGAGTCCGTCGGCGCAGTAGCAATTGGTAAAAACGGCGTCTTCTCCGGTCTCGGGGTCTTTGCTTTCATACACGTGCAGACCGAATTTGGTGCCTCGCACCGCAGCCACCGATGAGGGGGTCTCCACCCGGAAATCGGTGTCTCGGTACCCGAGCAGACGCAGCACATAAAAAAAGACCCGGCCGGCTTTCATCTTCAGTACGGCCGATTTCTTCTTTTCGGACCGGGAATCCAGGTACGATTCAAGTGTCAGAATGCTGTTGGGGCTGAGATTGGCGGAATCTTTGCTCGAAAACTGAATGCGGCAGACCGAACCCGCCAGGGTGGCGATCAAATCTTTTCTGAACACCGGGTCACCCACCTTTCCGAAGAAGGCCTCATCGGTTTCCTGATGGATGATTACGACGCGACCTTCAAGACTCTTGACAAAGCCGATGTCTTCATCCGCCATGGGGATGAATTCGGGTTGAACGTCATACCCGTGCAGCCACCGGGGAATCGAGGTCGGGTTCGAATCCGATCCGAAGACCGCCGGGGGGGTATACAGCACCACCAGTATTGCGGCCGCCCGGACCCCCCGATGTAAAAGCGTTCGAATTTTGAATGTCGTCATATTCTGGTTTCCTTTCAGAAAGGTCGGCGGCTAAAAATGAAACCCCAGCCCAGCGCCGCAGATGATTCGGTCATAATCGAAAAGATCGGTATTGGAATCATTGTGGGAATAGTAAAAATTCGCGTCGATAAAGAGCCCGTTCGAAAAATTTTTGGTCAGAGACAGATAGATGCTGTTTTCATCGTCTTCCCGATCCGATGTCCAGCCGGGGAACGGCTCCGGGTAGTCTTGAAAGCGGTGGGTGTAGCGAATGTATCCGCGGATGTCTTCCCGGAAATGGTAGCTGGCGGAAAGGGATGCCCGCAGGCTGTCGTCGCTGTATCGGGAGGCCCGGGCCCGGTCTTCTTCCCATCCGAGGGAGAGCGCGACATAGTCCCAGGAGGTATTGTAATAGAAGATCGGTTCGATTTCGTAGGTCTGAATGTATTTGTCCAGGGCATCATCCTCGTCATCCACATAGTCTTTTCTGAAATATCCGAATCGGCCCTTGATGCGAATCCAGCGGTTGAAGCGGTAGGTCGTTTCAGGAGACACGCCGTACAGATCATAGAGGCGGGAATCGCTGTAAAAGCGTTGTCCGTAAGTCAACGGGGCCGCCACACGCCAATTGCCGCTGCGCCAATCCGGCCCCGATTCGATCTTCCACAGAAAAGAATCGTACCGGCCGGAATCGATATATTCGAGGTTGTAGAGGGTACCCTTGGTTCTCCATTGAAACCCTTTTTCCATGAACCGTTCGTAATCCCAGTAGATCCGGGCCAGGGTCTCGGACCGCCAACCGTCTTCTTTTTCCGATGCGCCGGTAAATCGGTAGACGGCGCCGTTGGGTGCGGTAATGAGATCGTCGTCCGGAACCACACCGATGTTGCTGTCCCACTGGATGTTCTGTGAAAGATAGAAGTTGAAGTCATGAACGGCTCGGGCGGGTGCTTCCAGAGCGGTTTTAAGCTGGGCTAAGCGATTGCGCAGGTATTCCGGAAGGGCTTCTTCTTCGATCCGCCGCAACTCCCTGCGGGCGGCATTCGGGTCCCCCTGCTGGAAATAGGCGATTGACAGTCCGAGCCGAGCCGGATGCAATCGAGGATCCAATTCCAGAAGCCGGCGGTATTGGTTTTCCGCCGTTTCGTATTCCGCGGCTTTCAAAGAGGCGTCGGCATATAGATATCGGTATTCGGCGGTCAGGTAATCTTCCGGAAAAGATTCGAAGGCCTGAACCGCTTTGACGGGGTTGTTGTCGTAATAATGGGTGAGGGCGTCGGCCAGTGTCTGATCCAGGGCGTTCTGAGTTTTCGGGTCCGCGCTATCGAAACGTGCAATGACCGCCGCATTGAAGTCTTGAAGATATGGGTTTTCCTGAAAAAGGATATGGGGCCGGGATGTTTCAGCACCTGCGCTGAAAAGAGGCGACAGCAAAAAGAAACACACCCACACCAGAGCATTGCGAAAAATTTGATTCATTCGGCGCCTGTTCATCGGTTTCATCTATCGTTCATAGGGTGAACTGCAAGAATAATACCCAGAAGAAAGAATGGATGGTTTTTGCCGTTGTGGTTTCCCTC
>JBKHDE010000235.1:0-7215 GCA_046541495.1 Desulfococcaceae bacterium | reverse complement strand
AAGTAAAGTTTATAACCTCACTCAGTATATTTCGAATCTCTTCCAAAAAATCCAAAATGAAAACGGTTTTTATTCTTTTGATGTAAGTCAATGTTTTCCCCGCGGACCCGGTGTAAGAATGGATCAAACGCTGAGGATCATGCTTATCAACTCTCATCAAGGAGGTTCAATACCATGTTTTGTTTTCAATGTGAACAGACGGCAAAAGGCGAAGGCTGCACCAAAATC
This sequence comes from Desulfococcaceae bacterium, assembly GCA_046541495.1. Classification (GTDB taxonomy): domain Bacteria; phylum Desulfobacterota; class Desulfobacteria; order Desulfobacterales; family Desulfococcaceae; genus JAABSQ01. Next base: position 6,987 of record JBKHDE010000235.1, on the reverse strand, counting down.
GGGGTCTGCGGAAAACAGCCCGATGTGGCCGAACTTCAGGATCTGCTGGTATATGCGGTCAAGGGGCTTTCCGTGGTAGCCGACGAGGCGAGACGCCGCGGCATCAGCGATATGGAGGTCAACCGGTTTACGGCAAAGGCGCTTTTTTCCACCCTGACCAATGTCGATTTCGACCCGGAACGGTTTGTGGAATGGATCCATCAATGCGTGGACCTTCGCGAGGCCCTCAAGAAGAGGGTAGCCGAAGCCGGCGGAAGCACCGATTTTTCCGATGAAGCCGCCGATTTTACGCCGGCCAAAACCAAAGAAGAACTGGTCGCCCAGGGCGAACAGGTGGGCGTCAAGGTGGATGCCGACATCGATGAAGACACCCGGTCCCTTCGGGAAACCCTGATCTACGGTCTCAAAGGCATGTGCGCCTACGCCGATCACGCGGAAATTCTCGGTCAGACCGACGAGGAGGTCTACGCCTTTATCCACCGGGCCATGGCCGCCACTTTGGACAAATCCAAGGGGGTTCCGGAATTTTTCGATCTTTGCATGGAATGCGGAAAGGTCAACCTACGGACCATGGAGCTTCTGGATGCCGGCAATACCGGTACCTACGGCCATCCGGTTCCCACCCGGGTGCCGCTGGGCGCCAAAAAGGGCAAGGCCATCGTGGTCTCCGGACATGATCTGCTGGACCTGGAAAAACTGCTGAAGCAGACCGAGGGCAAGGGGATCTATGTCTACACCCATGGTGAAATGCTGCCTTGCCACGGGTATCCGGAATTGAAAAAATACGATCATTTCTACGGCCATTACGGCACCGCCTGGCAGAACCAGACCAAGGAGTTCGCCGAGTTTCCGGGGGCCATCCTGATGACCACCAACTGTCTGCAAAAGCCCCAGGAAGCCTACAAGGACCGGATATTCACCACCGGTCTGGTGGGATGGCCGGGGGTGACCCATATTGACGGTGAGGATTTTTCGCCGGTCATCGAAAAGGCCCTGGAACTTCCCGGGTATACGGAAGATGTCCCGGGCAAAGAGGTGACCGTCGGGTTCGGCCGCAACGCGGTCCTCGGGGTGGCCGACAAGGTGGTCGAAGCGGTCAAGAACGGGGATATTCGGCATTTTTTCCTGGTCGGCGGATGCGACGGGGCCAAGCCCGGCCGCAACTACTACACCGAGTTTGCGGAAAAAGCCCCCAAGGACACGGTCATCCTGACCCTGGCCTGCGGAAAGTTCCGCTTCTTCGACAAGGACCTGGGGGATATCGGCGGCATTCCCAGACTGCTCGATGTGGGGCAGTGCAACGACGCCTACTCGGCCATCAAAATCGCCCTGGCGCTGGCCGATGCATTCGACTGCGGGGTCAACGACCTGCCGCTGTCCATGATCCTGTCCTGGTATGAGCAGAAGGCCTGCGTCATTCTGCTGACCCTGCTCTACCTGGGCATTCAGGACATGCGGCTCGGACCCAGTCTGCCGGCCTTTCTGTCGCCCAATGTGCTCAACACCCTGGTGGAAAAATTCAACATCAAACCGATTTCCACGCCGGAAGAGGACATTCAGGCGGCCATGGCCTCGTAAACCGATCGGATACATCAAAAATACGGCGGTGAAGATTGCTCTCCACCGCCGTGCGCCTTCCATTTGCAGCCACGCTCCGGTATACTGGAGCGTGTTTTTTTTGCACGACCGTATTCTGAAAAGCCTATTGGGAGGATGCCGTTTCACGCGCCCTTTCCCATTGCGCCGTTCTGCAAATCTCAAAAATGAGGAGGCATTTTGAAAGAGCACCCGCGTTCATCCTTTTATACCTTCTTTTACATTTTGTTTTTGCCGGACACCTGGCAAATTCTCATGGGATTCCTTCTCGCCATTTTCCTGGCACCCCTCCTCCTGTCACCCGGTATGGGACTTGCCGCCAAAGGGATGATCTATATCATGATCGCAGCCATCGGGTATGCGGTGACCGTCATTCCCGCCCGGCGCATTGTTCGAATGTTAAAGAAAATGATTCTGGGCGACAAACATCCTTAATCCCGAGCGAATGAGAATCCGCCTTTCTTCCTCCGTTTTGACATAGGTCAATGCCACCCCTACCTTTATCGGGTATAAATTCAGACAGGATCGAAGATAAGCTCATTTCATTCAGTGGATCGACATAGAGGAGGAAAAAACATATGAAATGTCCAGGACAGGATACCCAATACTGGGGCCCGGATGCGATATACGAGGTTCAATGTCCCGAGTGTGAGAAAACGGTTGAATTTTTTAAGGACGACACCACTCGAAAATGTGAGCACTGCGGACACCGGTTCGCCAACCCGAAGATGGATTTCGGATGTGCGGCCTATTGCAAGTATGCGGAGCAGTGCATCGGGGACCTGCCGCCCGAACTGGTGGCCCAGCAGGAGAACCTGTTCAAAGACCGGGTGGCGATTGAAATGAAGCGGTATTTCAAGCGGGATTTCAAACGGATCGGTCACGCCACCAAGGTGGCCCGATATGCGGAGCGGATCGCCAAAAAAGAAGGGGGCGACCTGGCGGTGATTCTGGCGGCGGCCTATCTGCACGACATCGGCATTCAGGAAGCCGAACGCAAACATCAGAGCACCGCAGCCAAGTACCAGGAAGAGGAGGGGCCGCCCATCGCCCGCTCGATTTTAGAAAACTTAGGCGCCGAAGAAGGACTCATCGAAGAGGTCTGCGACATCGTGGGCCACCATCACCACCCTCGGCCGGAGGAGACATTGAACTTCAAGGCGGTCTACGATGCGGATCTGATCGTCAATCTTTCGGAGCAGAAGAAGGAATCGGGGATGGACCCGGATCGGCTGGAGAAAATTATCAATACATCCTTTTTAACCGACAGCGGCGGCGAAGAGGCCAAAGCGACCCTGCTCGCCTCCTGAAGCAATCCATTTTCAGGCTGAATATTAGCTCAATCCCGCAGCCGCCGGCGTAAAACCTTCAAGAACCTCGCCGAAGGATTTTCTTATATCAATGAGACGGCGGCCGAAGTTATTTATTCTGCGAATTTTCCAGGGCCGCCCGAATAAACGCCCTGAACAGGGGATGCGGATTCATGGGGCGGGACTTGAACTCCGGATGGAACTGGCACCCCAGAAACCAGGGGTGGTCGGCGATTTCCACGATCTCCACCAGCTGCCCGTCCGGAGAAATGCCGCTGATGATAAGACCGCTTTCCACAAGCCGATCCTTGTAGATGTTATTGAATTCATACCGGTGGCGGTGGCGCTCGGAGATTCCATCTTCGCGATAGGCCTCCCGGGCCCGGGTGCCTTCCTGAAGCCGGCAGGGGTAGGCCCCGAGCCGCATGGTGCCGCCCTTTTCGGAATCCACATCCCGCTTCTGAACCGATTGGGTCTTTTCGTCGTACCACTCCCGCATCAGGTAGATCACCGGATCGGGGGTATCCGGGTCGAACTCGCCGCTTTGGGCCTCGGGGATGCCGGCCACATGGCGGGCGAACTCGATCACCGCAATCTGCATTCCCAGGCAAATTCCGAAAAACGGAACCCGGTTTTCCCGGGCATACCGGACGGCGCTGATCTTGCCGTCGACACCGCGGGAACCGAATCCGCCGGGCACCAGAATTCCGTCCGCCGCCGCCAGTTTCTCCGCGCAGTTTGCCGGGGTGATGGTTTCCGAATCGATAAAATCGAGCCGGACCCTGGCATGGTTGTCCACCCCGCCGTGGTAGAGCGCCTCATTGAGACTTTTGTAGGATTCGGTCAAATCGGTGTATTTGCCCACAATAGCGATCGCCACCTCATGCTCCGGGGATTTATAGCGGGTGACGAAATCCTCCCAGTCCTGCAGCCGGGGCGCCCGGGTCCAGATTCGAAGGCTTTCCACAATCCGGTCGTCAAGCCCTTCCCGGTTGAACCAGAGCGGCACCTCGTAGATGCAATCCACATCCTTGGCGGTGATTACCGCATTTTTTTCCACATTGCAAAAGAGGGCGATCTTGGATTTGATCTCGTCCGACAGGGCGCAGGAGGTGCGGCAGAGCAGAATGTCCGGCTGAATGCCGATGGACCGCAGTTCCTTGACGCTGTGCTGGGTCGGTTTGGTTTTGACCTCGCCGGCGGTGGCGATATAGGGCACCAGGGTGAGGTGAATATAGACCACGTTCTCTTTGCCGGCATCCGCCTTGAACTGGCGGATCGCCTCCAGAAACGGAAGGCTTTCGATATCCCCGATGGTGCCGCCGATCTCCACGATGACGATGTCGACCCCTTCGGACACCTGGCGAATGCTGTCTTTGATCTCGTCGGTGATATGGGGAATGACCTGAACGGTGCCGCCGAGATAATCCCCCCGGCGTTCCTTGGTGATCACGGAGTGGTAAATCCGGCCGGTGGTGAAATTGTTCCGGGTGGACATGCGGGCGTTGGTGAACCGTTCATAATGGCCGAGATCCAGGTCGGCTTCGGAGCCGTCATCGGTGACGAACACCTCTCCATGCTGAAACGGGTTCATGGTGCCGGGGTCCACATTGATGTAAGGGTCGAGCTTTTGAATGGTCACCGACAGCCCCCGGCTTTCCAGAAGCGCCCCGATGGCCGCCGAGGCCAGCCCCTTGCCCAGGGAGGAAAGCACCCCCCCCGTCACGAAAATAAATTTTTTACTGCACGCCATAGGTAACCTCATGAATGCAGAAACCAAGTTTCCCCTAAAACTTGGTTTCTGCAGGTCGATTCTTTTTTTTGAAAAACAGTATTTATGAAGAATTTTCAGGCATCCGTCAATAAAAAACAGATGTTGATTTATTCGGCCACAAATATGGCGTCGGAAATTTCAGCCCCTGCGCCGAGTTCCTCTTCGATCCGCAGAAGCTGGTTGTATTTGGCCACCCGATCGGTTCGGGACAGGGAGCCGGTTTTGATCTGGCCGCCGTTGACCCCCACCACGAGATCGGAGATAAAGGTGTCTTCGGTTTCTCCCGACCGATGGGAAATGACGGTGGTGTAACCGGCCTGTTTGGCCATTTCGATGGCGTTCAGGGTTTCGGTGACCGTGCCGATCTGATTCAACTTGATGAGGATGGAATTGGCCACCCCCTTGTCGATCCCCTCCTGAAGAATGGCCGGGTTGGTCACGAACAGGTCATCCCCGACGATCTGGGTGCCGTTGCCGAGCCGGTCGGTCATCCGGGCCCAGCCGTCCCAATCCCCCTCGGCCAGGCCGTCCTCGATGGACAGGATCGGGTATTTATTGACCAGGTCCTCGTAGTAGTCGATCATTTCTTCGGCGGACAGGGCTTTGTTCTCGGAAGCCAGCCGGTACTTCCCGTCGGAGAAAAATTCACTGGCGGCCGCATCCAGGGCCAGCCCCACATCCCTGCCCATTTCGAACCCGGCGGACTGAACGGCTTCTATGATAAACTTGATGGCATCCTCATTGGAGTCGAGATTCGGAGCAAAGCCGCCCTCATCCCCGACCCCGGTGCTGAGGCCCTTGCCGGAGAGGTTCTTTTTGAGGGCATGAAAGGTTTCGGCGCCCATCCGCAAGGCTTCGGTAAAGGTCTTGGCGCCGAAGGGAATGATCATGAATTCCTGAATATCCAGATTGTTGGTGGCATGGGCGCCGCCGTTGACGATGTTCATCATGGGGATCGGCAGATACCGGGCATTGATGCCGCCCAGGTACCGATACAGACTCATTTCATAATAGGCGGCCGCGGCCCGGGTCGCCGCCATGGAGACCCCCAGCAGGGCGTTGGCCCCCAGCCGGGATTTGTTGGGCGTGCCGTCGAGTTCGATCATTTTATAATCGAGCGCGAATTGATCCGCGGCGTCCATCCCTTCCACGGCCGGTCCGATCTCTTCCATCACATTGCGAACGGCGGTCTGCACCCCCTTGCCGTTGTACCGGTCTTCTTTGTCTCGAAGCTCCAGGGCCTCCCGTTGGCCGGTCGAGGCGCCCGAAGGTACAATGGCCCGTCCCATAGCGCCGCTTGCGGTAACCACATCCACCTCGACGGTGGGATTCCCACGGGAATCCAGAACCTCTCTTGCCTTTACATCGATGATCTCCGTCATGTCTTCTTCCCCTTCCCTTTCTGGTTTACCCCATCTTCTTTGGATTCCGTGTTGCCGATTGACAAAAAACAAGAAAATGTTACTCTGCCACGAAATGAATGTCAAGAAATCCAAGCGGGTTTCATTCCCCGAGAGTGCCGCCCGCGAACTCACTCATTCCAACGGTTACGCTTTATGAATGACCTGTATGACAAGAGCCATCTGGTAGTGGCGGCCGTGCGCATTCTGGAGCACCGGCACCGGGAGCCGCCTTCCGTAGAAAAGGTGTGCGAGTTTCTGGCGCTTTCAATGGAACAGGGCCACCGGATCTGCCAAAAGCTTCAGGGAATGGCGGCCATCGAAATGGTGGACGGGCCTTACGGCAATCGGCTGTTCATCAAAGACCACCTCAAACTGGAGGATATCCCCAAAAACGGCAAAGAAACCAGCCTTCAGGAGGAGCTTGAAAGGTTTCAAAATTCCCGCAAAAAATTCACCGATGAGATCGAATCCTTTCAGGCCCGAAAGCAGAAAGAGAAAGAGAAGCTTTTTTCGGATATCGAAGAGAAACTGAAAAAGGGGAAATAAATTCGACCGTTTCTTTACAGGGGTTTCCGTATCATCGTGAAAACCGCCCATCATCCCGGGTCGATTCGGTTTTATCGGAGCGGGTCTCCAGCCATCCGGTCCTGGCCTCGGCCCGAACATCGAATTTGGGCACATAGGGTTTGATGTCCAGAAGCGGGGCCCCGTTGATGATGTCCACCTCTTGAATGGTGAGTTCTCCGTCGGTCACCCCGATCAGACGGACCACCGACAGGCCGATGGAATTGGGCCGTGAAGGGGCCCGGGTGGCGAAAACCCCGTGTTCGGCATCGTCGAGAAAGGGCTTCACCTTCAGGGAAAATTCCCCGCTCAGATGGCAGTGATACAGCAGAATGAGATG
>JBKHDE010000234.1:0-7228 GCA_046541495.1 Desulfococcaceae bacterium | reverse complement strand
AAATGGATGCACACGACAGAAGGCCCTCACAGGCGACTTTGCGGGTCGGCATCGCCCAGATGAATCCGGTTTTGGGGGATATCGAAGCGAATCTTCAAAACCATCTGGATTTTATGGAAAAAGCAAAAGCCAAAAGGGTTCAGCTGCTTCTTTTCCCCGAACTGTCCCTCACCGGTTACTGGTTGGGCAAGAATACGATCGATGTGGCCTTGAACAATGATGCGGCGCCAATCCTGAAGCTGGCTGAGAAGGCCCACGGGCTGCACACCGTCTTCGGGTTCGTGGAGGAGGGCACGGCTGCTCAGTTTTATAACGCCTGCGCCGTGGTGTATGACGGCAAACTCCTGTATGTCCATCGCAAACTGAACCTGGCCACCTACGGCCGCCTGGAAGAGGGAAAGTATTTCGGCAGCGGCCGCTATATCGAAACCTTTTCGATTATACCGCCATGGACCGGAAGCGTTCTGATCTGTGCCGATCTGTGGAACCCGGCCCTGATCTACCTTGCATCCCTCAGCGGCGCCACCATTCTTCTGGCCCCTACCAACTCCGCCGTAGATGCGGTCAGCAGCGAGTTTTCGAACCTTCGGGGGTGGAAGATCGTCACCCGCTATTGCGCCATGATCTATGGTATGCCGATTCTGATGGCCAACCGCGTCGGAGTCGAGGATGAGATGCAGTACTGGGGCGGCTCCCAGGTGGTCGATCCCTTCGGCAACTCGGTGGCGATGGCCGAGGATGAATCCGAGCAGCTCATTGTGGCCGATCTCGATTACGCCTCGGTGCGAAAGGCGCGCCACCAGCTTCCCACAGTGCGGGATTCAAACCTGGAACTGGTAAACCGGGAAATAAACCGGATCGCCGATTACAGCGGCATCCCCCCCGGCCGGAAAACCACATAGATCAGCTGCATGGAAGTGGTTCGGCAGCCGACACTTTCAGCGGGCAGGCGCAACCTTGTATCATGCTCAGATTTACCCCGGTATGAGGAAAACACGTAAACCCTGAATGGAAGGCATCGGAAGGCACAGATGACGAATGAAATACTGGAATGGCTGACCCGGAATTCATCCCTGATTTCGGCTCTGTCCAGCCTGTTCATGGTGCTGATCTGGGTCTTTTATGCCCACCTTCTCTATCGGGATTTTCGAACCCGCAACCACCCGCGGGTCATCATTCAACAGGCCCCCGACCGGTTCATCGATTCGGTCTGCCTGATCGTCAATATGAGCCGGCAAATCGTCAATATCGCCGGCATCATCTCCGTGGGCAAGGGGATGGACGGAACAAAAATCAAAGAGATCACCGATTATCGGCAATATTCCTCGGATGAATTTTCCGAAAAGGAGATCCAAACCCTTTTGAAGCAGGGACCGCTGGCTTCCGGTGATTTTATCTCCCTCGGCAGTTTTGAAAAAATCATTCCTGAAACCCTTCACACCCATCAGATGACCTCTTTCTGGCAGCGCCGCAGGGTAAAAACCTGGATGAAACAGCTCTGAAATATCCATGCCGCCGGCACTCCGCGGGGGCGGTCCCTGAGCCGGTCCACCGAGGTCGCCCCTGGGTTTCAGGAAAGGAATGTTCGACGAAGCGTTTTCACCAACATTGACCACGACGACATACGGGGGGGCGGGTTTTCAGGGCCGGTCTCGGTTATCCCTGATCTCCGTTGACGCTCCAATTCAGAAGGGGTTTCAATGCCTCTGTAAGTCGTTCAAATTCGGCCCATAACCGAGGCATTACGGCTTTTACACCAATCCAATCCTCGGCCTTTAACAGATCCTCCATCTCCGCTGCCGTTCGGCAAAAGGATTCGCCGCTCAGATTGGCCGAAGCCCCTTTAATGGAATGAACCAGATGCCGCACGGTCCGGAAATCTTCATTTTCGATGCTGTTTTGCAGCGCCTCCATCCGCTGAGGCATGTCTTCCAGAAATCCCTGAACCACGGTCCGGACCAGCTCTTGTTTGCCCATGAGGCGGTTCAGCAAAGCTGATTTGTCCAGAACCGAATCCGGAGTTTCCGCTGAAGCGTCGAGGGCTGAGGCGTGGGGAATCGAATCACCGTCATTGGGATTCTCCCCCCTTTCCTTCAGCCACCGGTTCACGGCGTCGGCCAGGGCCATCGGCTCCACCGGTTTGGGAATGTAATCGTTCATGCCCGCTTCCATGCATATTTCGCGATCTCCCTGCATGGCATGGGCGGTCATGGCGATGATATGAACCGCTTTGACATTTTCTCCGGCCCGGCCCTCCCGAATGGCGCGGGTGGTTTGAATGCCGTCCATCTCCGGCATTTGAACATCCATCAGAATCACATCATACGGGTTGGAGCGAAGGGCCTTCAGCACTTCGGCCCCATCGGCCGCCACCTCCCCGTGCAGCCCGAGGTTCTTGAGAATGCCCAGGGCCACCTGCTGGTTGACGATATTGTCTTCGGCCAGAAGGATTCGAATCCGCTCCCGCCGCAGTTCCCGCACCGAATGTCGAGTAATGATGGACGGGGCCTTTTTCAGGGCCGACTGCCCGGCCAGCACGGCGGCCAGGCTGTCGAAGAGTTCCGACTCCTTCAGCGGCTTGATCAGATAAGCGGCGAACCCGATGGCCGCCATTTGACCGGCATCCCCCCGCCGGCCCTGGGAGGTCATCATGATCAGCCGCACCCCCTTGAGCAGTTCATCATTTTGGATGGTTTTGCCCAGAAGGGCGCCGTCCATGCCGGGCATCTGCATATCGAGAATCGCCGCCTCAAAGGGATCCCCCTGTTCCATGGATCGGTACAGGATCTGAAGGGCCTCGGGCCCGTCGGCGGCTTCGGCGGTTCGGGCGCCCCAGCTTTCGAGTCGGGTCGTCAGCACCTCCCGGTTGGTGGCGTTGTCGTCCACCACCAGAATCCGGGCGCCCCCTATTCGCGCCGGGGGACCCGCCTCCTGAGAGATGTCGCCCTGCTTGACGAATTTCGCGGTAAACCAGAACTCGGAGCCGCTCCCGGCTTCGCTGTTCACCCCGATCTCTCCGCCCATGAGATCGGCCAACTGCCTGGAAATGGCCAACCCCAGACCGGTGCCGCCGTAGCGCCGGTTTGCGGAACTGTCGAGCTGGGTGAAACTTTCAAACAGTCGCTCCTGTTTTTCAGCCGGTATTCCGATGCCGGTATCGCGCACGGAAAAACGGATGACCACCGTCTCATCGGTTTCGGATGCCACCGTCGCCCGAACCGCGATTTCCCCCTGTTCGGTGAATTTGATGGCGTTTCCGGCCAGATTGATCAGAATCTGACGCAGTCGGCCCGGGTCCCCCTGTAGCAGAGCCGGCACCTCGGGCGCCGCCGCGCAAACAAACTCCAGATCCTTTTCATGGGCCCGAACGGCCATCATGGCGGCGAAGTCATCGAACAGTGCCCGCAGGTTGAAATCGATCGTTTCCATGTCCAGCTTGCCGGCCTCGATCTTGGAAAAATCGAGGATGTCGTTGATCAGCGCCAACAGGGCATCCCCGCTCAATCGCGCCATTTCGGCATACCGGCGCTGCTCATTGTCGAGGGGGGTATCCATCAACAGGCCGATCATTCCGAGGACCCCGTTCAGGGGGGTGCGTATCTCGTGGCTCATGGTGGCCAGAAAATCGCTTTTGGCCTGATTGGCGCTGTCGGCCTGAGCCGCCAGTTCTTCGGCGCGGGCGATGGCCGCCTCCAACCGGCGGTTGGCCTCCTGAATTTCCCGCTCCTTTTCCTTCAGCGCCGTAATATCGCCGATGCTGCCGACAATGCCGCCGACCCCGCCGTCCGCGTCGTGGAATACCGCCTTGTTGAAAATCACTTCCCGTTCCCGTCCATGATGATCCCGCATTTTCCATTCATACCGCTGAACCCCGCCGTTTTGCAGCAGGATTTCATCCATCCGGTGGTAATAATCGGCCAATTCCCGCGGGGCGATCTCATACGCGGTGATCCCGAGGATCTCTTTCCGGTCCCGTCCCAGAAAATCGGCAAAAGCCCGGTTGCACCCCAGATAGCGTCCCTTCACGTCTTTATAGAAAATCGGATTCGGAATGGTTTCCATCAGGGTTTGAAGAAAGTCGAATTGCGCCCTGGTTTCCTGTTCGGCCCGTTTTCGCTCGGTAATGTCCCGAGCGATGCCGAGAAAGGAAACCCCCTTGCCGGTTTCGTCCTTCAGGGACGCTCCGGTGGAGAAATGCCACCGCCATGGGCCGTCCTGGTGGCGAACCCGGTATTCCACCCCGTCCCCCTTCTCCTCGGTGGTGACGACTTTTTCAAGAAATCCCCAGCAGGCAAGGACATCGTCGGGATGAACGAATGCTGCAAAAGATTTCCCGGGAATATCGGCCGGATCATGCCCCAGCAATTCCGTCCATTTCGGGGAGACGTAGGTGAAGCGGCCGTCCAGGGAAAGGGTGAAGACGAGGTCATTGGCGTTTTCCACAAAGGCCCGGAATCGCTCTTCGCTTTTTCGCAGGGCGTCTTCGGTCCGCTTGCGATCGGTGATATCCTGCAGCTTTTCGACGATGAGCGAGACATTCCCTTCCGAATCGAAAATCGGAATGCTGGTGGCGTGAACCCAGGCGTTCATCTCGGGAACGAATTTCTCAATAGAGACCGGTTGCCCGGATGCAACCGCTTCCGAGGTGGCGCAGATATCGCAGGGATAGGCTCGGCCGATCAGTTCGAAACATTTTTTGCCGTCCACCGCCGGCGGCGGTTGGTTCAAAAAGGCATAGCCGGCCTTGTTATAGGATACAATGGAATGGTCCGGCTTCTGTAACGCGATGATATCCGGAATCCCGTCCAGAATGGTCTGAAGCCGCTCCCGAACCGTTTTCAATTCCGCTTCCCTTCGGTGAATATCCGCATCGGTCCGCTTCAGCATGGAAAACAGAAAGAACAGCAGCAATGCGCCGAGGGCCGCGCCGACCGCCACGTAAACAGCGACCGGCCGCCAGAAGGCGGCCTTCATTCGGCTGACGTCATACATCACCACCAGGTCCCCCACTTCACTGCCGGAGACATCGTGAAGCGGCAGAAAAACCACCCGCCAGGTGCGATTCAGGAAGGAAAGGTCCTTGAGGGTGTGAGCGTGGGTGTGTACCCCGCAATCGACATACCGGTCGAGTTCCTCCGGAAACCGGGGGGTGGAATAATAGATGAGGGCTTTCTGCGGAAAACGATTCCAGTCCGGTTCCCGATTCAGCATTCGCATGCCGGATTCCCATTGAGAACGATCCAGGGCTTCCTTGTGAATGGTTACCGCCAATTCGACGGCGGGATCATCATGGAGGGCCTGCAAGACGTTTTCGATTTCTTTTCCCAGTTCCACATACCCGAGGCGCTGCCCGTCTTCAACAACCGGGCGCACCACCCGCAGGGTAAACGTCCCCAACGGCCCCAGTTCGATGCCGGCGGCGGAACGGCCGGTCCGTTCGGCCTCCTGAGCGGTGAAGCGGTCGATTCGGTCGCCGGATTTTCCCGGTTTATGGACCCGCAGAAGGCAAACCCGGGCGGCATCCAGAAAATAAAAATGGGTCACCCCGTAGTCTTTCCGAATGTCCGCAAACCATGCCTGATACCGGCTCAGCAGGCGTTCTCGGTCTTTGGCTCTTAAATCGGCCCGCATTTGGCGGTCCCGAATAATCGACCGCAAAGTCAGATCGAGACCGGCCGACTCGAACTGAAGCGCCTCGAAAAACCGGTCGGGAACGGCGGCGATCTCCCGGGAAAGGGTTTCCTCGATATGGTCCTCATGCTGTCCGATCAGCACCGCCAGAAAACCCAAGATCAAAACAATCGATATCACCGTCAACGGCGGCATCAAGCGGCGCAGAACCGGCTTCGGACCTTTCATGGAATGTACCTGAGGCTGAGAATAATCAGCAGGGCTGTTGGGGGAACTCATGGGTCGGATTTCATTCAGACACGGTCATCGCCCGGCGGCCCGGTGCGGGGTCGAAGGGTAATACAAAAAATACAAATAATTTTCATTCACTATAAAATTTAATGCCCTATATTCCTGAAAATGAATATCAAGCGGCATCTTCCGGGTGGGTTCAATTCAGCAATTTACACCATTTCGGAATCCCCCGTAAAAATAATTTACTACCTCATTCTGTGGGTTCTGTCAATTTATCACCAATAAACTGTGTTTCTTTTATCCTTTGGACCTCCCCCCTGAGTTCTTCGACCGTTTGTTCTCCCTGTTGGATGGTTTTCTCCGCAATGGCGATGACTTCCTCGGTTTTTTCGGCATGATCGAGCCTTGCGCTCAATTTCGTTGACGGCATCCCGAATGGCGAAGCAGGGAGACGCAAAGGTATTACAGGTAGTATTTACCTATCCTTTACCCCATATTCTTTCATCATTGATTCCCGAAAGGCTGATGACGACTATCAGTCATAAGCGAACACAGGATGGAAAGAAGATTTACCAACCCTTTTCACGGCTCATTCCAGTTTCGCATAATTGAATATTTAGGAATTTTTACAAAGGAGATATGATCATGAAGAAAAACCATCTTACTTCAACCGTTGTTCTTTCTTTGGGTTTGCTCATTGCTTTTGCGGGTTCCAGCATCGCCATGCACCACGAAAAAGCGAAAATGGATATTGTGGATACGGCCGCCTCTGCCGGTTCTTTTGAGACACTGGTCGCCGCAGTAAAAGCGGCGGACCTGGCGGATACCCTCAAAGGAGACGGCCCGTTTACCGTTTTTGCACCCACCGATGCGGCCTTTGCCAAATTACCGGCGGGGACGATCGACGAATTGCTGAAGCCGGAAAACAAGTCCAAACTCCAGGCCATCCTGACCTATCATGTGGTACCGGGAAAGGTGATGGCTTCCGATGTGACCCAGATCGATTCGGCGAAAACCGTCAACGGCGGCAGTCTCCCCATCAAAGCAGGCGGCGGTTCGGTCATGATCGGCGATGCCACGGTCACACAGGCGGATATCAAGACCAGCAACGGCGTCATTCATGTGATCGATACGGTTTTGCTGCCGAACTAAGGGATGTGCTTTAAAAAAATAGGGATTACGTTTTTAGACGTAATCCCTATTTTTTTTGAAAAGGCAGGGCCAAGATTGATCACACCTCAATGGGTTTCCAATTTTAGCATTCTTCATTTTCCAGTTAACAGATTCGGATAGCACTGGTTCAGTTGAATGGGACAGATGGTTAAGCAGGCATAACCATACGAACCGTCAAGATTTCTTGCCA
>JBKHDE010000233.1:0-7236 GCA_046541495.1 Desulfococcaceae bacterium | reverse complement strand
CCAAGGCGCAAACCGCGCCGCCTGATTGTAATTGGGGAGACGTTTGAGCAAAGCCTGTTTTCCCTGTTTTCCATACACTGTTCCGCAGGGCAGATGAACATGCGCCAGTATACGGCGGAGAACGGCTTCATCCGTCACACCTTCTATCAGAAGATTGATCGGCATTCGAGGCAAAGCCATCGACCTCAATTCCCGAACAAGGACAGCTGAATGGCATTTGCCGGGCGAGTGTAGGGGATGGCGACTTCCGCAGCGGTAAGACCCGTTTCGAGCAAAACCCTGACCTCTTCGACATCGGTGCCGACCTCGATTCGGCTCCCTTCCTTGGACGGAAGAAACAACAGGATTTCATCCGGCGCAATCCCTTCATCCTGAAGCAGGTCACTGCTGTGGGTGCTCAAAAGAATCTGCCGGATTTTCTGCTTGCGGGTTCGTTGTATCCGGAGCATCATTCGGGGAATGTGGCGCACGATTTCGGAGTGCAAGGACAATTCCGGTTCCTCCAACAGCAAGGGTCCGGTTCCACCCAACAGAGACCAGAGCAGGGCCAGCAGCCGCAGTGTACCGTCTGAAAAATCCGCTTCGGTCTGCCAGGCTCCTTGCCCCCGCCAGTGTTCATATTTGCCGTACAAGTGGGCAATGCCCCGTTGATCCCGTTCCAGTTTGAGTTCGGACAACTGCGGAATCGCTATTTTGAGCGCCTTTAATATACGACGAAGCCGCGCCTCCCGGGTTTTCTTGGGGACCCCGGCGATCTGTTCGAGAAAATCCCCGCCGAACGGATCCGCCGGTCTGCCGGAGGAACGATCCGGATCACGAATCAGTTGCGGAATCAGGTGATAATAATGGACGGAACCAAAAAAATCTGCAATATCGCGGAAAGGGCGATTGGCAATCGTCTGCTCCAAATAGGTTTGGCGAAGCCTTTCCTTGTCCTTTTCGTCATTCGCATCCGGACGATTCAAAAGCAGCTCGGTCCTTTTCCACACCTTTTCTTCTTCAATAATCGGGCGACGCTGGTTATCCTGGTTGAAAGCCAGGCGATAGCGCCAGGAAAGATCGTCTCCTTCATGCAAATCCACCTCGATGAGGATATCGGTGGACGGATATCGAGCGGAAAGACTGCGGACCCGGGATACGCCGCCTCGGTTATCAACGGCTTTTTCCAAACCGCCGCCCGGGATCACGATCTCTCGCAGGAACCTGAAAACATCCAGAAAATTGGATTTGCCGGATGCATTGGGGCCGATCAGAAACGCACGGTTCTGCAGATTCAGCTGAACGCTGCCGAAATTCCGCCAATTTTTCAGAAAAAGTTTGGAAAAGCGCATACGCATGTCCTTTCATGTTTCAGAGAATATACGATATTCCACACCCATTCACAACCCATCCGCCGGTCCATTCAAAAAAATTCTTGACAAACCCGCCCGCCCCATATAGGAACCAATAAACTTCATTAAGTCTATGAACCCAAGTGTACTGATGAATAGAAACGAATTCAACATACGAAGAAATTGGTGGTGGCGCTGGTCCGGACCCGACAGGTGCGTTCTCGGTACCCCCTGAGTTTCATCAGACATTTCGTTTCAAGGACCGTGGGCAGCACCTGAGCCCACGGTCCTTTTTCGTTTTAGAAAAGGGCCGTGGAAACATGCCGCGGCCCTTTTTTTATTCACCCGATTGCGAGTGAAAGGAACCTGTTCACCATGTTGATCCAGAAATTTCCGGAACCCGACACCTTCCGCGATCTGGCGGAGCGGTTCAACGTCATTCCGGTCTGTGTCGAGGCCCTGGCGGATACCGAAACGCCGGTCTCCCTGCTCAAAAAGCTCTACGCCGACCAGGGGCCCGCCTTTTTGTTCGAGAGCGTGGAAGGGGGCGAGCGGTGGGGCCGGTACAGTTTTCTGAGCGGATCGGCCCGTACCCAGGTGCGGGTGTTTGCCGAGTATGTCGAGATTCAGGAGGAAGCCGCCTTTCGGCAGATCCCCCACAACAATGACCCGCTGGCGGTCCTGCGGGACCTGATGGCCCGGTTCAAACCGGCCGAGCTGCCGGGACTGCCCCGGTTCTGGGGCGGTCTGGTGGGGTACATGACCTATGAAATGGTCTCCTTTTTCGAGGCGATTCCCCATCGGCTGCCGGAAGATCGCCCCATCGCTCACTTCATTATTCCGGACGAGCTTCTGGTTTTCGACAACATCAAAAATACTTTGCTCGGGATCGTTATCGCCTTCACCGAAGGCAGCCGGGACACCGACCGGATCTACCGCAAGGCCCGGGAACGGCTGGACCTGCTGATGGGTGAAATGTCCTCCTGCCTGTCGGACATCGGCACCGCTGCCGGACAGCCGCTGACCCTCTCTTCATCGGTGAGCGATCAGGCCTTTCGGGACATGGTCACCCGGACCAAGGAATACATTGTGGCCGGGGATATCATCCAGTCGGTCATCTCCCAGCCGTTTTCCTGCGCACCGGCCCCGGACCTGTGGACCCTCTACCGGGCCCAGCGGTTTGTCAATCCGTCTCCCTATCTTTTCTTTTTGCACCTGGACGACACCGCCTTGGTGGGTTCCTCCCCGGAGACCATGGTGCGGCTGGAAAACCGGATCGCCACATTGCGGCCCATCGCCGGCACCCGCCCCCGGGGCGGCACCGAGCAGGAGGACCGGGCCCTGGCCGACGAACTCCTGGCCGATGAAAAGGAGCGGGCCGAACACCTGATGCTGGTGGACCTGGGCCGAAACGACCTGGGCCGGGTGGCGGAAACCGGAACGGTCCAGGTGACGGATCTGATGGTGGTGGAGCGTTACTCCCATGTCATGCACCTGGTGTCCAACATTCGGGCCGATCTCAAGGAAAAGGTGGACGCCTGGGATCTGATTCGGGCCACCTTTCCGGCAGGCACTTTGTCCGGAGCCCCAAAGGTGCGGGCCATGGAGATCATCGCCGAGCTGGAAAAGGAACCCCGGGGCCCCTACGGCGGCGCGGTGGGGTATGTCTCTTTCAGCGGAAACATGGACCTGGCCATCACCATTCGGACCGCCTGTGTTCAGGACGGGCGGCTGACGGTCCGGGCCGGGGCCGGCATCGTGGCCGACTCCGATCCGGAGCGGGAGCGGATGGAAACCGTCAACAAGGCCAAGGCCATTCAGCGGGCCCTGGAACTGGTCCACGGCGAGCGGATCGCATAAGGAGGAGACCCGATGTTGATCATGATCGACAACTATGATTCGTTTACTTATAATCTAGTGCAGTACCTGGAAGGATTGGGGACGCCGGTGAAGGTTTTTCGGAATGATGTCATCACGGTCTCCCAAGTGGCGGAGATGGCCCCCGAGGGGATCGTGATTTCGCCGGGACCGGGGCGGCCGGAATCGGCCGGGATATCGGTGGACCTGGTTCGGGAGCTTTCGGGCAAAGTCCCCATTCTGGGAGTCTGCCTCGGCCATCAGTCCATCGCCCAGGCCATGGGCGGCCGGGTGATTTCGGCCAAACGGCTGATGCACGGCAAGACCTCCACCATCACCGCCGACGGAAAGCGAATCTACAAAGGCATCAAACGGCCGTTTCAGGCCATGCGGTACCACTCTTTGGCGGTCTCCCGGGATGAGCTGCCGGACTGCTTCACCGTCTGTTCCGAATCCGAAGACGGGGAGATCATGGGCATCCGCCACAGGGAACACCCGACCGAAGGGATTCAGTTTCACCCGGAATCGATTATGACCCCGGTGGGAAAGCGGCTGCTGCGAAATTTTCTTAAAATCGCCCTCAACGGCGACGGACCAGAAGAGGAGGCGACCGATGTTTCGTGACTATCTGAATAAAATCATTCAAAAGCAGAACCTGACCGAAGCGGAGATGTCCGAAATGATCACCGAAATCCTCTCCGGAAACGCCGCCGACACCCAGATCGCCGCGTTTATGGCGGCCCTGGCCACCAAAGGCGAAACCTACGAGGAGCTTGCCGGCGCGGCCCTGGCCATGCGGCGCAAGGCGGTGCGGATTCAGGCCCCGGGCGATACGGTGGTGGATACCTGCGGCACCGGCGGCGACCAGGCCAATACCTTCAATATCTCCACCACCACCGCATTCGTGGTGGCCGGCTGCGGGGTGACGGTGGCCAAGCACGGCAACCGCTCGGTCTCCAGCAAGTGCGGCAGCGCCGATCTTCTGGAGCGGCTGGGAATCAAACTCGACACCGACCCGGAAATCGTGGAAGAGGCGGTTCAGGAGATCGGAATCGGGTTTCTGTTCGCCCCGGTCTACCACAGCGCCATGCGGTTTGCCGCCACCGCCCGAAAAGAGGTGGGGATTCGCTCCATTTTCAATATGCTGGGGCCCCTCACCAACCCGGCCGGAGCCAACTGCCAGCTGCTCGGGGTGTACGGACCCGAATTGACGGAAATGTTCGCCCAGGCCCTGCGAAACCTCGGCGCCCGGCGGGCCTTCGTGGTGCACGGCCATGACGGTCTGGACGAAATCTCGGTCTGCGCCCCCACCCGGGTTTCCGAACTCAAAGACGGTATGATCCATACCTATGACATTTCCCCGGAGCGGTTCTTCGGCCGGGAGGCCGATCCGGCGGATCTGGCCGGCGGAGAACCGGCGGAAAACGCCGATATCACCCAACGGATTTTGGAAGGCGAAAAGGGGCCTAAAAGAAATGTGGTGCTCCTGAATTCCGCCGCAGCCCTGATCGCCGCGGAAAAGGCCGGGGATTTTCAGGAGGGTGTCTCCATGGCCGAAAAGGCCATCGACGAAGGCCGGGCCATGGATAAACTGAATGCATTGATCGAGTACACCCAGGAGAACGGATAAGCAGGGAGGCATCATGAACGATTTTTTAAGCCGAATAATCACTCAGAAGCGGGCCGAGGTAGCGGCGATTCAGGAGCGGACCTCCGAGGACCAGCTTCGAAAGGCGGCCATGAAGCCCCGGGCCTTGCGCCCGTTTTTTACACGATTGAAAGAACCCGGCCTCACGGGAATCAATATCATCGCCGAAATCAAGCGGGCATCGCCGTCCAAGGGGCCCATCCGGCCGGATCTCGACCCGGCGGATTTCGCCGTGAAATATGAAAAGGGCGGGGCCGCGGCCCTGTCGGTGCTGACCGATCACGTCCATTTCGGAGGCAGCTTCGAAGACCTGCGCACCGCCAAAGCGGCCGTGGACCTGCCGGTGCTGCGAAAGGACTTTATCGTCTCATCCTATCAGCTCTACGAATCGGCGGTGATCGGGGCCGATGCGGTCCTGCTGATCGTCAAGGCCCTGGCCCCGGACCAGCTTTCTTCTTATCTGGGACTGGCCCGAGAGCTTCATCTCGACGTCCTGGTGGAGGTCCATTCCGAAGAAGAGCTGGATATCGCCGGGGAAGCCGGCGCCCGGCTCATCGGCATCAACAATCGGAACCTCAACTCCTTTGACACCGACATCGACACGGCGGTGCGGATGGCCGAGAAGCTGTCTTCGGATCAGGTGGCGGTAGCCGAGAGCGGCATCGCATCCAAGGCGGATATCGATCGGCTGCGAAGCGCCGGATTTCACAACTTCCTGATCGGGGAATCGATCGTGCGATCGGAAAATCCCGAAGCATTCATTCGAACCTTACTGGAGGAATAAGATGGAAAACAATACAGACAAACGACCGCAGGTGAAGATCTGCGGATTGACCGAGGTGGAAAAGGCCCTGGCCTGTGCGGAACTCGGGGCCGATGCGATCGGTCTGGTGTTCTACCCGGAAAGCCCGCGGTGTGTCTCCGAAGAGACCGCCAAAGACATCGCCGGGGCCCTGCCGGCAACCACGATCGCTGTGGGAGTATTCGTGGATGACCCGTTTGAAAAAATTATGGGCATCGTCAAACGCTGCGGTCTGGGCGCGGTGCAGCTGGCCGGGCAGGAATCGCCGGATATGGTGGACCTGTTTGTCCGGGACGGTATTCCGGTCTTCAAGGGATTGTTCCATTCCCGCAAACCCGACTTCGAGGCCGCCGGCAGCTACAACGCGACCGCCTTTATTGTGGAGGGCGGCAAAGGAAAGATGCCCGGCGGAAACGCGGAAGCATGGGACTGGTCCGCCGCCGGAAAAATCCGGGAAAGCCGGCCGGTGATTCTTGCCGGGGGCCTCGATCCCGAAAACATTGCTCAGGCCATCACCCAAGCCAGGCCCGATGCCGTGGACGTCAGTTCCGGTGTGGAGGCCGCCCCCGGCCAAAAAGACATCGGAAAGGTCAAAGCCTTTTTCAAAGCGCTGTCCCAAGCCGATATTGCGTATCCCAAAAGGAGAATATTTCAATGAGCGCTCAATCCGCCGCCCTGGAAACAGGAGAAACCGTCGATGCCCCGGCCTACCCGGATGCCAACGGCCATTTCGGCCCTTACGGAGGCCGGTATGTGGCCGAAACCCTGATGCCTGCGCTTCTGGAACTGGAAGCGGCCTATCACCGATACCGGGATGATGCCGGTTTCCAAAAAGAATTCCGGGCCCTGCTCAACCATTATGCCGGCCGGCCCACCCCGCTGTTTTATGCGGCCCGGCTGAGCGAACACCTCGGCGGGGCGAAAATCTATCTCAAACGAGAGGACCTGACCCACACCGGGGCCCACAAGATCAACAACACCCTGGGTCAGGCCCTGCTGGCCCGGTTCATGGGTAAAAAGAAGGTGATCGCCGAGACCGGGGCGGGCCAGCACGGTGTGGCCACGGCCACGGTGGCGGCCCTTTTCGGCATGGAGTGCAAGGTCTTCATGGGCACCGAGGATGTCCGGCGTCAGGCCCCCAATGTCCGGCGCATGGAGTTGCTGGGCGCGGAAGTGGCGCCGGTCTCCTCCGGAGCCGGCACCCTCAAGGACGCCATGAACGAGGCCCTTCGTTACTGGGTCGGGGCGGTGGAAGACACCTTTTATGTGATCGGCTCCGTGGCCGGGCCCCATCCCTATCCGGCCATGGTGCGGGATTTTCAGCGGGTCATCGGCGACGAGGCCCGAAAACAGGTGATGGAGATCGCCGGTCGGCTGCCCGATATGCTGGTGGCCTGCGTGGGCGGCGGCAGCAACGCCATGGGGCTGTTCTATCCCTTTTTGAAAGACGAAGAAGTGGAGATCGTCGGGGTGGAGGCGGCCGGGGCCGGGGTTGAAACCGGCAAGCATGCGGCCACCCTGGGCGCCGGCGGGGTGGGGGTGCTTCACGGGTCCAAATCCTATGTGCTTCAGGACCTGAACGGACAGATACAGGAAGC
>JBKHDE010000232.1:0-7242 GCA_046541495.1 Desulfococcaceae bacterium | reverse complement strand
CCAAGACCATACGGTCGGAATTTCAGGCGTTTTGCTGCGGCAACCCCGATTTTTCCATTTCGGGCGGTCTGACCCTGCAGCGGGGCCGATACCCGATCTACAAGGGAGCCAAAAGGGCCGGGGAGGCCGAAAAGCAGGCCAAGGAGGTCCGTCAGACCTGGGGCAAGGCCCGGCATCGCCTGCACAAAGACAGCTTTTCATTTCTCGGGGTGCCGGTGGGCTGGGAGGATATGGAAAAGGCCGAGATCATCAAGACCTTGCTGGAGGCGGAAATGGAAAAAAATCGGGGGCTGATGTCCTTTCTGGCGCAGATGACCGCCGGCAACAAGGTGTTGGCAAATTCGGTTTCCCGCCGAAAAAACCTACCGCCCGCCAGGGCCTGGGAGGAGATCGCCTACACCGCCTGGCGATGGCGAACCGCTTACCAACTGCGCCGTCGATACAAAGACCCGGATACCCGACACCAATGGGCGAATATATTATTTGCCGATCAATTCGGCGATGACCACGCAACCCTGCCGGTTTACGCATGGCTGGAGCTGCCGCTGCGATGGACCGATTATCTTCACAGAAATAAAGGAGGCCAGTGATGACAGAGTGCCAATACAGACAGCAAGTGGATGCGATCATTGTAAACAGCGACGCCAAAACGCTGGTGGAAACGGCTCAGAAGATCGCCGGTGAAATGATTCAAACCAATAATTGGGGCGGCGTAAACGAAGGGGCATCGGTATCGACCTCTCAGATTCGCAATATTTACGGGTCCAGCAAAAAAATTGAAATGACCCTGGATGCGAATAATGTGGCCGATATGTACAACCGGTTGGTCTTGTTGAAACCCAAAATGGCCTACGCCAACGGTCGCTTCAACAAAAGCTTCCGAGGGGGATACAAAATCCCGGGGTTCATCACACTGGTCGACTGCCTCTCCTACGCCATCGACAAGGTGGAAGGGGATTACACCCGGATGAAAAACTTTTTCAATTTTTTCGAAGCGATTCTCGCCTATCACAAAGCCGAAGGAGGTAAATAATTATGACCAGTATCCCCAATATCGAGTTCAAGGAAAAGATTTTCGTTTCGGGCGCTCTTACGACACTGACCGGTCTCCATATCGGCGGGAATTCCACTGAGATGGGCATCGGCGGGGCAGACCAGATCGTGGTTCGTGATCCGTTGACCCACCACCCCTACATCCCTGGTTCTTCCCTCCGGGGGAAGATGCGGAGTCTCCTCGAACGCGCCAGGGGTGAAATGCGAATCGAGCTGGACAAAAGTCGGGACAGAGAGGTCTTTTTCGTCAAAGATTTATCCGAACCGCTGGCTCAAGGGGCCGAACTCAAATCCGCCAATCCCTCTACCCACCCCGAGGCCCAGTCCAGCAAACTTTTCGGGGTTGCCATCGACCGACTGGAACGCAACCGTCCGGAATTCGTCATACCCCAGCGGCTGGTGGTGCGGGATGCCAAGCTTCTGAATCCGCACGATCTGGAAGCTGCCAAAAATACCGACATGCCCTTGACCGAGGTCAAGACCGAAGTCGCCATCGACCGGATCACCTCCAAGGCCAATCCTCGGCAGATTGAACGGGTGCCCGCGGGGGCCAGGTTCGGGTTTGAATTCATTCTCAACCTGTACGGGGAAGATTCCGAGGCCGATTTCGTGGGCCTTCTCTTCCAGTGCATGGAACTGCTTCAGGACGATTACCTGGGCGGCCACGGGAGCCGGGGCTACGGCAGGGTTCGATTTCATGTGGAGACCCTGACCCGAAAAACGGTCGAGGATTATCAAGAAAACCGATCGGCGCAGCCATTGGAGATCGCGATTCCCGAAACCCTGACCCTCCCGGAATAGGTGCATATATGCGGTTTTATAAATTATCATTTCACTCGGCCCTCCACGTCGATTCCCGAGGGTCCGGTGAACCGGAAACGGCCGAGGAGTTCATCCGCTCGGATACCCTCTCCGGAGCGCTGTGTTTGTCTTGGAACACGGTTTTCCAAGAGGCGGACGCCGGGTTTTTTATGAACCCTCCCTTTCGACTGAGTTCGGCCTTTCCCTTCATCGGTGATCTTCTGCTGTACCCTGCCCCGGCCTGGCGGATCTGGGCCGAGGACCTGGATGAAGCGGATCGAAAACGGTTTAAATCGGTGCGATGGCTGGCGCCGGCGGTATTTGAACGGGTTCTGGACGGCAAAAAAATCGGGCCGGCAGAAATTGAAATACTGCCCGGCGGGGTGGCCCTAACCCCTGAGGAAGCCGATGCCGCACCGGTATTACGGGAAGTACAGGCATGGGCCATGAGCGAACGGCAGCGGGTGAGTGTGGACCGGCTGGGTGTGGGCGACGGCGGCCTGTTCTTCTTTGCGCTCCAATTTTTTCGGCCCGATGCCGGGCTCTGGTTTCTGGCGAATATGGATGATGCCGATGCGGGCCGCTTTCGAGCCGCCCTTGATTATCTGGGGGATACCGGCATCGGTGCGGATCGAAACAGCGGCCTGGGCCATTTTCGGGTGGCTGAAGACGAGGTCTATTCACCTCCCGCCGGTCGGAACCGAAACGGATATACCACCCTGTCTTTGTTTAACCCCGATGGAAGTGAAGATTTGGGAAAGCTTATCGGTACATCCGCCTACCGTCTGACCACCCGTTCCGGGTGGATCACCGGGGCCACCGTCGGTCGGCCGCCGATTCGGGTGTTCGCCGAGGGGTCCTATTTCTCAGCCAGGCCCAAGGGGCGGGTGGTGGAAATGCTGAATCCATCCGCGCGGGAACGGTTTGAACTACCCATCAACCACGGTGCGCCCCGAGATTTCCGGGCGGTCTTTTTGCCCTGTGCCGAACCGCCCTGCCTGAAGGAGGTGAGCCGATGACAGTCAACGACACGCTACAAACCTGGAAGATCACCCTGATCACCCCCCTCCATGTGGGAGACGGGGAAGAATTGCAACGGAACATGGACTATGTTGCCGATCGGGAGGGCCTGAAAGTCTTTGAACTGGATACCCTGCTGGAGAGCCTGAAAGACAATCCGGCGGCGATCGGGGAAATGGGCGGAACCGGTTTTGACCTGGCCCGATTCATGCGGGACTACCGGATTTCGGCAAACCCGCGATATGTGCTGACGATTTCAGGAAAAAAACCGCCGGAGAGCCTGCGCCGGTTTTTGAAGAATGGATATGGTCAGCCGTATCTGGCCGGTTCCACCCTGAAGGGCGCCGTGCGAACCGCCCTCTGGACCGGGTTGGACCGGTCGCGTCTGCCGTCGGTTTCCAATTTCAGGGCCTTTAAAGGTGCTGTGAATAAGGTAAGCGGAACAGACCCCCACCATGATTTTTTAAGGCCGCTTCAGATCAGTGACAGTGTGGGGCTCGACCCGGCAGGTCCCCTGGTGGCTGAGGAGATCAAGTTTTTCAATCTTCAGCGGGAAAACCGGGCCGGCTGGAAAGACTTTGGCAGCAAGCGGACCCTGGACCGGTTTGAGGATGCGGCCGGCATCTATGTGGAAACCCTCAAGCCGCGCACCGACCTGTTCGTACAAGTGCATCTGGATGCATTTCTTCGGTCCGATTCGGTCCGCAAGGCATTGAAACTCCCGCAGAGTTCGGGTTTGCAGGGGTTTGCCGCACTGGCCCGGGCGATCAATACCCATAGTTTGGAAATGGCCCGGGCCGAACTCGACTTTTTTGCCCGATTCGGGGGCACCGCCAATGCGGCGGCCGAAATCTATGGCCAACTGGTCGGGGGGATTCAGGGGCTGATGAAGCAGGAAAACCCGGATACCTTTATTGTCCGAATGGCCTGGGGCAGCGGTTGGCGAGGAATGACCGGCAATTGGATCGATGAGGGGGATATGGCCGCCGTCCGTCGGGAAACTCGACTCGGCAAAAGAGATGTGCCGGTGTTTCCAAAAACCCGCCGACTGGCAATGGCGGGCGGGGTGCCGTCTCAACCTTTGGGTTGGGCCGTCGTTTCAATGACGGACGGGGCGGGATTCGTGGGAAAAAGCCGGGAAGCCCTAAAGGCGCTGACCATGGGGCAACCGGCTTCGGCTGCGGTTAAACCCGTCGAAGCGGCCCTGAAACCGGCCGAACCGCTTCCAAAGGCCGAAAGTAAACCGGCTGAACCTGCCCCGCCGGTTGAAACCGAAACCTGGGAAAAGGCCCATGTCAGTTGGGTGCCAAATAATAAGACGCTGGTGGCGACCCATCCGAAACAGAGGAACCTCAAGGCCGACATTCAGGGGGAAGAAGATGCTCGGCGGGTTACCTCTGAGATGAGGCACAATAAGCTGTTCAATAAAAAAAGAGCGGTTGTGGCGGACGTCACGGTAGAACCCTACGGCAACGCATTTAAATTGATCAAAGTGGATTGAGGGGCTGGTGCAATTTCCCAATGCCCTCGCGGCGTTCTGTCGGTTTGCGACAGGCGGTGCGAGGGCTTTTCTGACAGGTTATTTATGAGTAAAACCCTTTTGCTGATTTTCAATCACCAATTTACCCCGGCCCAGAAGGCCGACGCCCGGTCCTCCCTCGGGGTGGAACGGATCGAGACGATGCCGGATGAGATTCGGCAGATCTGGGGCAACGTGCCGCCGGATCTGCCGGAAATCGGCGGTTATCTGACCCCGGTGAAAGAATGGCTGGCGGAGCATTCCCGACCGGGTGATGTCGTGCTGATTCAGGGGGACTTCGGGGCGACCTGTCTGATGGTTCGGTTTGCGCTGGAGCAAGGGTATCTGCCGGTCTACTCGACCACCCGACGAGAGGCGGTCGAGGCGCATCAGCCGGACGGGTCGGTTCGGATGACGCATCATTTCCGGCATGTCAGATTTCGCCGGTATCTGGATTAAATGCATTCTGGAGCATTTTACAAAATGAACAGGAGGTTTTATGTCGCGTCAGGTTTATCTGAGTTTCTTAGGGCTCGGGAGTCGAGACCCGAAAACCGGGTTCAATAAATATCAGGAGACGACTTACGAATTAGGCGGCAGACCATCTGCCCCGACCGAATTTGTGCAAGTGGCCGAGATGGAACTTTTGGAGGGAAAGCGGTTTGATCTTGTGCTCATTGTTGCCACTCAAAAATCTTTTGACGCTCATTTCGAGAATTTAGAATCTCAAATGCGTGACAAGGGTATTTTTCCAAAGCATTTGATTATTGACGAAGAGATGGGTCCGGAGGATCAGTGGAAATGGTTTGAATTGATTCTCGACCATATCGAGCATGGGGACATACTCACTGTCGATTTGACCCACGGGTACCGATCCATTCCGATCATATTTTCAGCGGCCATCAATTTCCTCCAAAAAGCCAGGGCTGTTCGGCTCGATGCCGTTTATTACGGCGCTTTTGACAAGAACCGGCGGTTGGCGCCGATCATCGATATGAAGGACTTTTAACTCATCAACGAATGGGCCGATGCGGTGGGGCGACTGGTGGATGATGCGGATGCAAGAAAATTGGCCTCGGTTGCGGAAAGAGGCCCCGGGTTCCAGGCGGGCGATCTCAATGATGAAGCAGTGGTTCGTACTTTCGAGGATTTAACCGATACAATACGAAACGTGGATGTCAACAATGTTGCAAAAAAAGCCAACGATGCCATTGCACTGATTCGAGAAAAACAGAAAAAAGCTTCTCGAACTGGTAAATTGTTGCTCGGATTGGTGATTGATAAATTTACTCTGCTGACCACTGAAACCCCGCCCAGCGGCAAATATGATCGTGCTTATTTTGAAGTGCAGATCGAAATAATCCGTTTGCTGCTGGAACATAAGCTTTTTATGCAGGCATATACGGTGATGCGGGAATTCATTGCGGCGCTAGGCATGATCCCCTTTGAAAAAGAGGGTATGAACAACAAAAAACGGAAGAAGCGACGAAAACAGCATGCGGAAGTTTTTTTGCAAATGGTTCAGCGCAAGGAATCGGGGTGGATTTTTCACGGGGGGAAGGCTGATATGGCGGAGCGGCTTCGACCTTTCTATCATTTGCTGAAAGAAAAAGGTGTTTTATCTGAAATTAATCTGTTTATTAATGACCTGGTCGATTACCGAAACGGCTTCGATCATTGTTGGACGGGGGTTGCCGGCGCGAAAACGGATATTTCAGAACAAGGAAATCGATTTATATCTCATTTGAAGAAGATTTTAAACCAGTTGGAAAAACACCAAATGTTGGATTACTGAATAAACACTGAGGGCATCATGCGCCAATACCATCACATTGTACTCACTTGCGGAATTTCCTTTTTCGGGGCCTATAATCTTTTCCGCCAAGGCGGGGAGGGGGGCAAATGCATCGAATATGCAGGCACCAATCCGATACCGGCCCGGGGGTTGTCGGATGCGGATGCCCTTATGAAATGGAAGACGCATTGGCAGACCGTCGATCTAAGCAGTTGGGCGGCTGAATCCCCAAAAAAAGTCAGTGCGGAATATTCATTGCTGCATGCATTGCAGAAGGCAAAACGATTGGGCGATTCGCCACGCGTGGTTTTCATCCACACCGATTCTTTCGGCGGGCGGGCCGCGGTTACGGTGCTTGCCCCATTGTGCCGGGCCGATTTCAACGCCCATGTCACATGTAAGGAAGTCGCCGATATCGACCCCAGTGACCGGGAACGGATGCAGAGGAGTTTGGGCGGATATATGCAGATCGTTGCCGCCTCACTTGAAGAAGGGGATGCCGGGTTCACCTGTTTTGCTCCATTGGGCGGCTATAAGGTGATGACCGCCCTCGGATATGTGGCGGGCGCTTATAGGGGGTTCCCGACTCTTTATATTCACGAGGATAATCAAGGTCTTCATGAAATCCCGCCCGTACCGGTGCGGGTGGATATGGATGCTTTGTCGGAGGCGGCCCCGTTGATGCGCCGGTTGCGGAATACCGGTGACAAAGAGTGGGCGGAACTTTCGAAAGCGGAGCAGAACCAGGTGGAACAGAACGAGTATTTTTTTGAACGCGTTGATACGCTTGTGGGCATTAACGCGTTCGGCCGTTTCGTTATGGATCGCCCTGAAAACCAGGCGCTTTTCGGGCCTCGGGTTCAGGTGTCTTCCGAGGTGGAAAAATTTCTTCAGCAGGGCAAGCAAGTGGCGTGGTTCGGCCGCCATATACGAGAGTTGTTGAGAAAATTGATAACGGACCCTGTTGCATTCAGGAATGAACTGGGGCATGATGCGGTTTTTAAGGGGATCAGAGAACCTGTTTTTTCTCTTTACAAGGCGACCGGGCGAGGTG
>JBKHDE010000231.1:0-7299 GCA_046541495.1 Desulfococcaceae bacterium | reverse complement strand
CGCTCCAGGCGCCGCAACGCGCGCATGCCGGCCCAGGTGAGAATGAAATAGAGGACCCCGGCGGTGATGTACAGGGGCAGGTGCTGGTAAGCGCGGGAGGCCACGAAATGGGTCCGGACCATGATCTCGGAAGTCCCCGGCACAAAGGCCAGGGCCGAGTCTTTGAGGATGATCGAGTATTCGTTGGACCAGCCGGGGATCAAGAGCCGCAGGGCCTGGGGCAGAATGATGGTCCGTATCCCCATGACCTCGCTCATCCCCAGGGCTTTGGCGGCCTTGAGTTGACCCTGGGAGAGGGACTGAATCGCCCCCCTGAATATCTGGGACTGGTAGGCCGCACTGGTCAGCCCCAGCACCAGAGTGGCCGCCGCCAGGGCGTTCAGGTTCAACCCCATGAGGCTGAAAAGCCCGAAGTAAAACAGGAACAGCAGCACCAACACCGGAACCCCTCGGAGGTGCCCTGCTGAACCCCCAGGGTTTTCTCGCTTTTGAGGATGTCATCCACCGTAACGATAGAGGAAAGGACTCTGAGATAATCAAAAGGAAGAAAAAATCAAAAGGCTGATGATGGTTCACCCGATCAGAAGGAACCCCGGGTTCAGGTTCTAGGCTCTGAATGAAAGGAGGGGTTTCGAAAAGGAGAGAGAATTCCGATTGAAAAAGAAAAGCCGCACAATGGCGGCTTTTCCCTCATGAAGGTTTAAACAACCTCTACGAGTTCAATATCAAAAGTGAGCGGCAGACCCGCCAGCGGCGGATTGGCGTCGAGCGTAACATGCTCGTCCGTCAACTCTGTTACCGTTACCTGAACCGGATTTCCGTCGGCCGAAGTGACCTGAAGCTGGGAGCCCAGGTTGAGGTCGATGTGCTCGGGCACCACACTTCGCTCGACCTTGGAGATCAGTTCGGGCCGTTTTTCACCGAAAGCCTGGTCCGGTTCCAGTTCAACGGTCTTTTTTTCGCCGGGTTCCATTCCTACCGTGCTCTGTTCAAAGCCCGGGATAACCTGCCCCTGGCCGATGGTAAATTCCAGGGGTTCATCCTCTTTGGTTTTGCCGAATTCGGTTCCGTCTTCCAAACGGCCTGTAAAATGAACGCGTACGGTGTCGCCTTTGTTTGCCTGTGTCATGAACACTCCTTTGTTGGCTTTGATACCTGCCATAGAGGCGGTATCCGTTAAAAAAACGATTTCCGGACCGTCACCGAAAATTTTTTCCACTACTTTCGAATGATGGCCGGAAAAACGCCCGGGAAAAAGTCCGGGGCTTTCAATCTTTAAATAACCAGGAATAGCCGAAGAATATTCGAACTTAAAGGGGCGTATACGGTGTCTGATAAGACCCTGAATGAATCAAAGTGAGGATGCGGAATCAACTTCTGGGAAACGCAACCACCCATTCTTCCACCAAACCGGATTAAAATGACGATGGTTATATTTTCGCTTAAGGTAGGATGCGGTCCCAGGATTGTCAAGAAATGATCCCTAGTCCAAAATGGATGTGCAAAGGCCGCCACTTGAAACCTGTTCAGCCGATCCTATTCTATGGAGGAAGGCACTCACAAACAACCCGCACAAGGAGCATACCGATGGCATTTACAGTGGAATTCAAGAAATCCGGCAAAATCGTAGCATGGGAAGACCGTTACGACAGCATCCTCGAATTGGCCGAAGACAACGGCGTAGAGATCGACAATGATTGTCGCCAGGGGGTATGCGGCACCTGCGCCGTGAAGCTGATCTCCGGCCAAGTGGACATGGAAGAAGACACCGGCCTCGACTACGTCGATGACCCGGAGGAGATGATCCTGACCTGCACCGCGGTTCCGAAGTCGGATGTGGTTATCGATGCGTAAATGATTGATCTTAAGGATTAATTTCACGCCTGTCCAACGGCCGAAATAGAGCGTCCCGCAGGCCCACCAAGACACTTTCACCGGTCGGGGCGACTTTGCAGTTGTCCATTTGTTCGACATCCCCCTCCGCCAGCAACGGCCGAACCCGTGAATGGGTCAGCACCTCTTCGATGGTCAGCGGGCTGGATTTCAAGGCTCGACGCCTCCGGTTTGGAATGCCGTCGCCGCGGCGGTTTTTTTGAGCCAGTGCCGACTGCCACACGATTACGAATTTTTTTCAGCCAAGCGCCGCACCTGCTCCCGGGTCACCGAACGAGGCCGGAAGAGCGCGGCCGTCAACCCGCTTTCGATCACCAGCTGGGCGCAAAGCCCCAAGGACTGGGCCACGGAGAACATGACGGTGTAAAAGGCATGCTCGGTCATGCCGAAATAGTGGAGCAGGGCGCCGGAAATACCATCGATATTGGGATAGGGATTCTGAACCTTGCCCCGGGATTTGAGTTCGGAGGTGACCACCTTTTCTAAAAGACCGGCGATGGCGAACACGGCGCAATCGGGGCAGAGCTGTCGGCCGAATTGCGACAAGGCGTGATACCGCGGGTCCGGCCCCCGAAGCACGGCATGGCCGAAACCGGGGATAATCCGCTTGTTGTCTAGTTGTTCACGGATAAAGGCGGTCAGGTCGGCTTCTGTCGGAATGCCGTCAAATCGCTGTTCGATTTCAAGGATGAACTGAATGCTCTCCTGATTGGCCCGTCCGTGGAGATGCCCGGCCAGGCAATTCATGGCGCCGGAGGCGGCTGCAAAGACGTCGGTCAGGGCGGAATGGGTGATACGGGCGGTCAAAACACTGGCGTTGGCGCCTTCATGATCGCTGTGGACTACCACGAACTGCCGAATAAATTCCTCAAAGTGGCCGTCGGGGCTCGACAGCCCCAGCATGCGGGCGAAGTTGATCGAAAACCCGAGTCCCGCTTGCGGTTCGATCCAGTCGAGCCCGCGCAATTTCCGCCGATAAATCCCGGCGGCGACGACCGGCAGACGGGCCAGCAGGTTGAGCGCATCCTCGAGCATGGATTCCCAGTACTCGCTGCGGGGTACCCCACGGCCATAGGCCGCCTGAAAGGCCGATTCCCGCTGCATCATGAGCGTGGCGATGCTGAGTTGAGCCATCGGATGCAGATCCTCGGGCAGATCCTCGATCATTTTTCGAATATCGTCCGGCAGTTTGCTCCGCCGGTCGATCTCCTCACGCAGGGCCTGCTCCACCGCCGCCTCCGGAAGTTCGCCGGTGCACAGCAGATAGAAAAGCGCTTCTCCAGAGCAGTGCAGCAGATCATTCACCGGCCGCTCCCGAATAAACAGCCCTGCTTCCGGGTCCACCCGGCTGGTGTCACACACCACCACCGGCACCCCGCGCATTCCCCGGAACAGATCCTTCACCGTCACCTCTGAAACTGCATTTCCGCCAAGGGTCTGAATCAGGTGCTTGTTTTCCGTTCGCCAGGCGGCGATTTTTTCGGCCAATATCGATCGAAGCGCTTCCATGTTTCCCTGCCTTGTTTTTGGTTTAATAAATAATTTCATAATGCTGCCGCCGAAGCTGATACAGAACCCCGGCGGTTCATTCAGAACACCGACACTGTCGCCCATCATTATGCTGAGCCCCTTCGGCAGGTTCAAAGGATGATAAAAGAGGAAAAACCCTTCTGGTACTTCGGAAAATAGGGGGGGATTATCGTTTCAGAACCGAAAACCGTTGATCGGCGGTGCCGAATGCTCTGACAAGCCACATTTAGAGGGTTTGAAATGATTCGAGATTTTTCGATTCATTTACAATGTCACATCGAAAACGGTCTCCGGATACGGAACATGGACCGGTCGAGTGCGGGCGAGTTATGCCCGCCCGCACCCATACCGATGGAAAATCAGGCTTCCTCGGCCAACGCGTAATTTCCGCCTTCGACTTTGATCGATTTTCCGTTGACCAGGGCATCGGCAAGCGTCTTGCGGGCGCTCTGAATAATGCGCCCGAAGGTCGCCCGGGAAATCCCCATGTGCTTGCCGGCGTCTTCATAGGAAAGTCCCTGAAGGTCCGAGAGCCGGATCGACTCCCACTCGTCCACGGTAATGATCACTTCATCCGGTTCACCGCCGCCGTTCACTTTGGGTCTAAAGTAAAGGACATCCGGGTTGAGGGCTACTATACGATTTTTTTTGGGTCTGACCATTTTATATTCACTCCTTTTGTTTTCACTTCTGTAAACGGGTTTTAACTCATAAAAAGTTAAGTCCTGTCCATAAAATGTCAAGAGACATTGTTTCAAAAAAACCGATTTTCAAGAAAAAAGCAAGCAAAAAAATGAGGAAAGCGGAAAAAATTTTGTCGCAGGATCGATCGTCCCTCTGGAAAAAAGGGTTAAGGAGAGCCGAGAGCGGCCCCGTCCGGGGTCAAAGGGAATGGGGTTGAGTCGGACCCACGGAGCCGAGTCAGCGGGAGCCCGCCGTATAGGACCGGCTTAGGATTTCCACCGGATGGCGCACTTCATAGGCGCTCATCTGATTGAACTGCAACCGGCAGCTGAGACAGTCGGTGAGAATGAGATCGGGATGGCATTCGGCGATTTTTTCCATCAACGGCCGGCCCATCTGAAGGGATGCGTCGTGAAATTCCGCTTTGAAACCCATGATGCCGGCGATACCGCAGCAATAAAAAGAGCCGCCGATCGATTCGACGGAGAGTCCGGGGACAGCCGACAGCAGATCCGGATAGGGGGTTCCGATCTCCTGCTCCCGAAGATGGCAGGGCGGATAATAGACCGCCCGAGTCTCGACCGAATGGATCGGTTTTTCAAAAGCATCCTCTCGCCAAAGCATACGCAAATACTCCCCGAGATCATAGGTATGCTCGGCCACCCGAATCCGCTTGAGCGGGTCCAGGTCAGAAAAATAGCCGTCATCCTTGAGCAGGTTGCCGTAAACGGACGTTTTGAGCCAAACGAACTTCTCATTCGTGCTGCCGCCCACCCCGAAAGGGGCGGGCACTTTCATGTGCCCCGGTTTGGCATCCGCGACCGATTCCTGAAAGGCGGATGAATGGTAGGCGCCTTCTTTTAACACATCCTTGAGCAGATATCCGCAGGTGGGGCAGGCGCAGATAATATCAAAGCCCTCATCCACGGCCTGACTGAGCTGATCCAGATTGAATTCGGCCAGCTTCAGGGCCAGATCCCGGTCCCCTTCCAGCATCGGCGGCATGCCGCAGCAGTGCTGTTCGGGCAGAAACACCGCCACCTGGTTGCGGCGAAGCACCTCCACTGCGGCCCGAGGCACCTCTGGGAATAAGTATCGGCCGGTACACCCGGCGAAAAAGGCCGCCTTTCGTCGGCTTGTTTTTCGGGATTTCTTTTTCAGATCCTGCTTTTCGGCCCACTGGGAAAAGGGAGAATCGGGGAATCGCGGAACCGAACGGTCCGGATGAATTCCACCCCCTTTCTTGAGAATTGATCCCATCCCCCGGTTTTGAAAAATCCGGTTGGTCATCCTCGGGTAGGCCCCGCAGACCTTGGACAACCGTTCCACGTCCTGAAGTGCCCGAATTCGCCAGTCCAATCCGTCTCTCTCGATAAACGCGGTTTTGGCCTTCATGATGTCGGTGCGAACGTTCCGGCAGGGGCACAGAGCGCAGAAATTACAAAGATCCACCAGATGCCGAAGGTCCTCCGGGGGAATTTCCCGCCCGGTCTCTTTTTCCCGGTCGTAAAGCCGAAAGAGTTCGGGCAGGAAGAGACAGCTCTGGTCCATCAGGAACCGGCAGTCGTCGCAGTCCGCGCAGGCGTTCACAATTTTTCGGATTTGATTTTCCGGGCTTTTCGGCTTCATGGAACTCCCAGCCACCCCTTGATCTGATTCTTGGATGGAATCTTGCCGACACTCTTGACTTCCCCGTCGACGACCACCGCAGGGGTCCCGAAAACGCCGTATCCCGCGATTTCCATCATATCGGTCACCTTTTCCACCCGGGCGGCGGCGCCGGTCTCAGCCACCACCTCTTTGACCAGATTTTCCGTCTTTTGACACTTGGGGCAGCCCGGTCCCAATACCTTGATCTCCATGAGGTTACCTCCGAATTTTTAAAATTTGATGAGAATAACAACTTCTATATTCCGATTTAGGAATTTCAATTCATGGTCACCCGCCGCAGAGGGTTCGCCGATCGATGGCGGGCAGTTTTTCCATCAGCGCTTGAACCTGAGCGTCATCGTTGAGCCAGTGCCGAAGATTCCCCTGAAGCACGGCCACATATGGGGAGTCGGCCCCGGTCTCCAGATAATAATTGACCCAGAGACCTTCCTTTCGAAACCCGATAAATCCGGCTTCCTCCAAAAGCTTCAAATGCTTGGACGCCGTCGGTTGGGCGATCCCCAGGGCCGCCTGTATTTCACAGACGCACATGGACCGGTGTTGCAACATCTTGACGATCTTGACCCGGTTCGGATCGGACAGCGCCTTCATGGTCTTGATGAATGTTTTCAAACCCGCCTCCTTATATTCCAAATCAAGAATATACTGCCGACACGCGACCTGTCAAGGGCCATCCATGCCCAAAATAGGGCATTTCCCTTATTTTACACGAAGGCATGCTTTGATAATTTGAATAGGAAAAAATCTTTTATCCCCCAACAGTTCCGGTCCAACCGACCCCAACCGAAGGAGCCCCGCACATGTACGAACATGATCCCGAGGGCAGACGCCTGCCCATTAAAATCGACAGCGCCTCAAACGGCGAGCATGCCCCGATCCCGCTCATCCCGGAAGAAGTCGCCGCAAACCGCCGGGCCCACGAAGATGCCGACCGCATCAGCAGACATCTGGGGATGACCCGTCGCAAATTCCTGAAATCGACCAGCGGCGCGGCGGCCACCCTGCTGGCGTTTAATCAGGTCTGGTCCGCCCTTGGAGCGAGAGGCGGTCTATTCGATATTCCCTCGGCCGCCGCCTACGAAAACGAAGCGGCCGAAGCCGCCCTCTCCGGCAGTGAAATTATTATCGACTTGCAGACCCATTGCGTGGACCCCAGCGGCGACTGGGCCACCGGGGTGGATGGAAAACGCTGGATGCGCAATTTGACCCAGGTGTTCGGCCAGGCGTCGGAATGCGATTATGATCAACTTCAGTGTTATTCCGCCAGGCAAATGATTAAAGAAGTTTTTCTGGACAGCGATACCGATGCGGCGGTGATTTCAGCCTTGTGGGGCGAACGGGGCCATAATCCCACGCCCACCGCCTATGCCGCCGAGGCCCGAAACATGATCCTGCAACAAATCGGGAGAGGCCGGGGTCTGATTCACGGCGGGGTCATGCCCAATGAAGCCGGTCAGATCGATTTTATGGAAGTGCAGGCGAACCAATATCATGTGGATGCATGGAAACTCTATCCGCAGT
>JBKHDE010000230.1:0-7421 GCA_046541495.1 Desulfococcaceae bacterium | reverse complement strand
AGTCACCCCGCAAGATGAAAAGATTCTGAAGATACTCAACTTTTGCCAAACTCCCCGGTCCAGAGAAGAAATCCAAAATCTGATAAAGATCAAGGACAGAGAACATTTCAGGAAAAAATATCTCCGTCCTTTAATAAAAGAAAACCTTCTGTCCCTAACAATTCCGGACAAACCTCAAAGCTCAAAACAGAAATATGTCACTACTGAAAAGGCTATCTTGAAATGAACGACACCGCACGCATCATCGCCAAAAGCTTGAAGCTTCTGCCACATCCTGCCGGAAGGCGGTTCGGATCGAAAGACCCTTTACCTTCAAGCCTCGTCCTGATTTCAGCTGTTCTTCTCTGCGGCTGCGGCCGGAATGTAGAGCTGAGCAGCGAAAGCTGGACCTATGAAAACGGCATATGCACCCGCGCAGCTTCTTCACGAATGCTTAAATTGATGATAAAAAACGGGGGCCGCGCGAACACAGCCCCCATCTCAAACCAGTCGAATGATCTGCTGCTGTTTAAGGTGCGCCGGGTCTGGGGAATCGGGGATGGTAGGGTTCTTTCTCTTTTTCAGACATTTCTTTCATTTTCTTGTCACAGCATTTGAGTTCTTTTCCGCGGCCGGCTTCCATCAGGTAGACGATCTTCTGACATTCATCACATTTGTAAACTTTGTCTTTGTCTTCCGCCATTATGCCACCTCCTTTCCGCTAAACTTGTATCGAATGCCATTCTAATATAAGCGTAGCGAATCCGGCCTGGTGATCCAATAAGGCCTAATCCTTATTTTGGATCGGATTTCTATGTATTCGACCGCGAAGGAAACGAACGGACCGACAAGAATCGAATCTATTTGATCCGATGCAGCAGCAGTACACCGGTTCCACAGCCGGCTTCGAGGGGAATGCAGGTGAGATCATACACCCCGCCCCACAAAGAACGGCGGTTCAAAACGCGGATGGTGCCGGTGTGCAGGGCCACGGTGAGTCGGCCTGAAATGGCATCCGGAAAAAACTCGCAGACCCGCCGACCGGGTTCCAGGGGGTCGCTTTCCATCGGAAGGCGCCGGGCCGCTCGGTTGGCCAGAATGATTTTCTGGCTCCCGTCGATGCCTCCGCTGATACCGATCACCGGCAGCGGCAGCTGGTCCAGGACCATTCGGGAAAGGCCCGCTTCCTCGTCGAGGCGGTTTCGGGGACCGGCCGATTCGATGAGTCGTTTTTCCAGGTGCCGAATCACCGCATCCTGATCCTGAACCGACTTCAACAACCGTTGGTTCTCCTGAATCAGCGCATGCTGGGCCAGGGTGTGCCGAATTTCCCATTTCAGCTTTTCATCATTCCAGGGCCGAAGAAAAAACTTATCGATATACCCCTGCTGAACCAGCCGTCCGGCCAGGTCGGCCTCGGCAGAGCTGATCAGGACCGACCGCAGGGTGCCGGGAAATTCAGCAGCGACTCGCTTTAAAAATAGATTTTCACCGCCGCCCGGAAGCCGCTGGCTGCTGATCACCAGTTGAACATCATGCTGCCGAAGCAGCCGAATCGCTTCCATGGGGTCGGATACGGCGAGAAAACGAAATTCCTCCGGTTCAAACAGCCGGTCCAGTGCGGACAGCATCTCCTTCTCGTCCCCCACGCACAAGACCGTCGGGGATTCCACATCCACTTGAATCTGGGCATCCATCTGGGTTGTCTCCTGCCGATTGGCGCTTGCAATCGTCATCATGACGAAACACCTCTAAAATATGGCAGGAAACAGAATTCCGGTTCAATGGGGTGAGCACGAAAAAATAGAGTAGGAAAAAGCGACTTCGGGGTGGGCACCCCGGACCTTCATTCGCCGAAGGCGGAAAAGGCCCGGTGTCGTTTTGAAAAAAACATGAGTGGTTTTACAGGTGATCGCACCCGAGCGCTGAAAAACAGAAGGAAATGATCAGCGCTTTTGAATGCCTCGGGAAAAGATCTCAA
Organism: Desulfococcaceae bacterium; assembly: GCA_046541495.1. Taxonomy (GTDB): domain Bacteria; phylum Desulfobacterota; class Desulfobacteria; order Desulfobacterales; family Desulfococcaceae; genus JAABSQ01. The sequence goes on along the minus strand of JBKHDE010000230.1, from coordinate 5,461 downwards.
AAGCGACTTTAAGCGTATCCTTGAGGTAATCCTTTTTGCCGTCGAGAATTTTTTTGCTCGATTCCCAGAGAATCACCCCGGAAAAGAGGGCCCAGAAGATGTCGGCGATGGCCACCGGGTGCTGCTGAATAAACACGCCCTGATCGATCCCTTCCTGAAAGATGCTGGCCATGGTTCCCAGGGACTTGCGGGAAAGGGTTTCGATCTCCGCGAGCAGGTCATCGGACAGGTTCTTCAAGGTTTCACTTGATTGGAGGTGAAACATATTGATAATAATGAGCGGATCAAATTCGTACACATCGAACATGGCCTCGGTGAGGGCCTCGATTTTCTGCTCGGGGTTCAATTCTTTGTTGCCGATCACGTGTTCGAGTCTTATGATCAGGTATTGAAGTATCCGCAAGGAAAGAGAGGCATAGAGCTCATCTTTGTTTTTAAAATAGAGATACAGCGTACCAGGGCTCAACTCCGCCTCTTTGGCAATGTCCTCCATGGTGGCTTTGCTGAACCCTTTATCGGAAAACACCCTTTTGGCGGCAACGATGATCTGCTGACGTCGTCTCTCCCGCTCCCGTTCTTTTCTTTCACGTATTCCCATCTGACTCCGACCTTCTGAAGATTATTTATTTGAAAAGTGTTCGTATAATTTATGTCCAGTATTTAGTCAAGACAATATACGCACTTTTTGTTGCATTGCAATCCAGATCAGGAAAAAAAGCAGGTTTGCCGCTCCCCCAATTTCCGGCCCACCGTGGGTTTCCGCCTTTTCCTTGCATATTCAGCAAAGTTGCTTGACGATATGTCTCCCGAATTGTACATTCATCTATAGGTAGTATGCACATTTTTTCGGGCTTTCAGCAAGGACGGCGAGAATGCAAAATAAGATGGTAAAAAGTGGGGGTTTTTGGGCTCTTCTGACGATCGCGGCCGCCCTTGCGGCCGCTCTAATGACGGGCTGTGCCGCCACCGGGGAAACGGAAAAGACGTCGCCTGCCGATACCGCGGTCGTTCAACCGGAACAACTCGGGTGCGGGGAATGGGTGCGCCGCAAGGTGGAAAACAGCTATATCCTGGGCAAGGGAGACACCACGATACTGGTGCTTGCCGGAATCGGGGGCGGGGAACCGGCGGCCGCAACCCTGGCCCGGGAATTGAAAACCGCTCTGGAAAACAAGCCGATTCCAAACCGGGAGGTGATCCTGGTGATCCATGAAGAAGAGGATATCCGCCGGGCATTTACCGAAGAGACCGATCACCCCCGTGCCGATGCAATCATGCGGTTGGTCGAGGGGTGTCGGCCCGAGCGGATCATCAGCCTTAGACAGCTCTTTCTGGAAGGATTTGATCCCGACGGTCCGAATGAAGCCTTTCAAATCGCTCGAATGATGTCCGATTATACCTACCCCGATGCGGCGGTGTCGGACCTGCCCACCTCCCCCGGGTCTCTGGGCAGATTCGGTGAAATCAAGGGGATACCGGTGGTCACGGTGGCGATATCCTCTCGAAATGCCGGCGCCGGCGGCGAGTATCTTTGGCAGCGGTTCGGGTATTCGATAACGGCGGCGATCCGGTTTCCGGACGCACCCGACGACATGCCGATCCACGCCCGCATCGAACGGGGAATCGGGTACCTCAACGCCGGAGACGTCGACAATGCCATTCGAACCTTCGAGGCCCTCCGGGTGCGCGACCCCAGCCGGGTGGAAGTAACCGAATACCTGTTTCAGGCTCACCTGCAGGCGGCCCAGCAGGCCCGGCGGTCTGAAGACCTGAGAACGGCCCGGCATCACAATCGGCAGGCGTTGAAGATCCGTCCGGACTGCCGGGTGTGCAAAGACCTGAGAGAAGAGATCGCCCTGGCCGAGAAACCCGAAAGGGAAGCGCCCGATCAACAGGAGATCGACACTCCGGAACCGGAACCGCCGGTCGAGCTGTCCGCGGATGCCCAGCCGGCGGAACCCGAACCCGCGGAAGAAGAAGAACCGCCGCCGCCGGATCAGGAAATGGGTGCGCCGCCGAAGCCCGATCCGGAGCAGGCCGAGGCCCTGCTCACGGAAGCAAAATCCCGGTTTGAAGCCGGAGAATACGCCAAGGCCCAGGAGATATTGAAATCCGCCCTGGATGCTGATCCCGATTGCACAACCTGCCGGGAATATCTCAACCGGGCCCGGGAATCGGCGGCCGCCCTTCAGGCCGGCCTCGCCCATCTGGAGGCATCGGCCTATAAACCGGCCATTATCCAGTTCACCTGGATTCGGGACTATAATCCCGAAGATGCGAACCTGATCCCCCATTTGGTGGCCGCCTATTCCGGCTTCGGCAACCAGCTCTTCGCCCGGGGTGCCTATGAAAAAGCCGGAGAACAATTTGAAAAGGCCCTGGCGGTGGATGAAGCCTGCCGGGACTGCATGGCCGGTTTCGACCAAAGCCTGGAAGCGGACATGTCCATGAAAAACGGCACCTACCTGTTTGAACAGGGGGAGTATGAACAGGCCATTCCCAAGTACGCCAATGTGCTTCGGCTGAATCCCGAAGACCGAACGGCCCGGCAGCAACTGGTTACAGCCTATCGGTCGTGGGGGGAAAAATTGTGTGAAGGAGAAGACTGGACTGGGGGAATCGCCCGTTTTGAGTCGGCCCTGACGGCCGATCCGGATTGTCTCGAATGTAAAAACCGGCTCAGAGACTGTGTGCGGGCCTTCAATACCCGCCAGTACCAGACGGCCAAGGACCTGGTGGTGAAACAGCGATTGGGCGAGGCCCTGGCGGAACTGACCCGGGTGCCCTTCAAATACCGGAGCAGAGAGGTTACGGAATTGATCGAGCGGTTGGAACCCTTTGCAAGCCCGTAAGGGTTTCTGAAAGGTCGAAAACCCGCTACCGGTTCATGACCTCGCAGATAAAGGGCCACAGATTGGAGCAGAATACGGTATCGGGCCGGCGCATGGGGCTCCCGGGAAAATGGATCTGCATGAACCGGGAAAGATCATTCATATCATAGGTGATGGTGAAATCCCGCCGGACGTTTTCCAGGTCGCTCTCCATGGCGTCGACGGTCTGATACCGGACCCGTTTGTCTTTTTCCAGGGCCTTCATAACGATTCGTTCGATCTCCTCCGGAATATCCGGCGCCACCGATCGCAGGGGCGGTATCTTCATTTTGGGAAGGACATTGATGGCTTCCACCGGGTTCCGGAACTGGTAAACCCGCCTGCCCGAGAGAATTTCATAAAAGATGATCCCCACCGCATAAATATCGGCCCGGTGGTCTACGGTTTCTCCATCCATGGCCTGCTCCGGCGAGAGATAACAGAGCTTACCCATAATGGCCCCGGTCTGGGTCAGGCCCGCATCGAACCCGGCTTTGGCGATTCCGAAATCGCTGATTTTGACCTCTCCCTGAAAAGAGACCAGCACATTTTGGGGGCTCACGTCGCGATGAATGATATGGAGGGGACGTCCGGTGCGATCATCCCGTTTGTTGTGAGAATAGGCGAGTCCCCGGCAGATCTGGGTGACAATGTAGACCGCCTGCTCCAGGGCCATCCCCCGTTTCATCACCTTCATGATTTCGGCCAGGTTTTTCCCTCGAATGTATTCCATCACGATGATGTAATCCTCTTCGAACTTGCCGAAGTCATTGGTGGCCACGATATTGGGATGGTGCAGCAGGGCGGCGAGTCGGGCCTCCTGAATGAAGCGCTCGGTGAACTCTTCCTCCTCGGCCAGGTGGGGCAGGATTTTTTTCAGAGCCACCACCTTTCTGAAGCCGCCTTCCCGAATCTTTTCGGCGATGAACAGCTCGGCCATTCCGCCCCGGCCGATATTGTCCCGAAGAACATAAGAGCCGATCCGCCGCTCGGATTGGGTGGACAGGCGGGCTTCCCGAGCCTTCTGCTCGGCCTGGTGGAGCATGCAGACCGCGGTCCAGAAAACCATTTTTTCCCGGGAGCGCTTCTCCTTTTGGAACAGCCCGTATGCGATCAGGGCCACAACAAACCGGGTCGTTTTTTTCTTTTCGCTCATCCGCACCGCCAGATTGAGGCCGGTCCCCATGAGCAGCAGCAACAAGGGAATCCCCCCCAGGGCCCAGACCGCCAGCAGCAGCCGATAACGAGGCGTGGGGTCTTGCATACGTCCGTCGGCGGAAAAATAGACCTCCCCCACCTTGTAATCGGAATCGGTAAATCGGGAATCGGCGGAAAGCTCGATCACCACCTCGCTTCGGGGGGATATTCCCATGGCCACCGCCACCGGCCCGATACGGTCGATATCGCTGCGGCCTCGCAATGGCGCTTCCCGAACCCCTACCGAATGGAGTTCATCCTCTCCATCCCGAACCTCCAGATACCGAAGCCCTGTAAGCTTCGAACGGGCAGCCTCCACCACCGATTTGACCTCCGACACATCCCGCAAAAAAATAAAAGGCGCCAGGGTCTCGACCATTCGGTCGAATGCCGCCAACCGGCCCGGCCGGGCTGCTTTGATTTCCTGTGCCAATTCGGTTCGAACCCGATCGACAGCGGCGGTGTGGAAGTTTTCGGCGGCCCGGCGATAGACCGCATATCCTGCGAGAATACCCGTGATCCAGAGGATAACCGCGATCCCGATCAGTCCCTTGCGGCGGCGCTTCATAAATTCGGTGCCGAACAGGTGTCGGGTTCCGCGATAAAAGATATTCGTGGTGACCTGTTTGACCCACACCCGGGTCGCAGTCATATCGATCACAGCCATGGAAACCTCGTTTTCAGGGTGGGAGGGATGTTATAAAATAACCTATTTTTTTCTTCTTAGAAAGAAAAAAATGCTTCCGAATCCAAAAACCCTGGACAATCTTCCGTAATCCGGTATTCCCTATCACCGGCACCCTGTTCGCCATCGAGATCATTCTGCTGGACATTGAATTGAGCCATATCAGCCACATCGTGGTAGCCTCGGTTACCGCGTCGGTGCTTTCTCGTATTTTCATCGGAGAACTGCCAACCCTCGAGTCCACCCCCTTTGCACTGGGCCATTACGGCGAACTCGGGATCTACCTGATCCTGGGACTGTCAGGGGGCCTGGTCGCCATCCTGTTTATTCGCCTGATCGACATCACGGAGCGATTGTTCCTCCGTCTGAAAATACCGGAATGGTTAAAACCGGGCCTGGGCGGATTGCTCCTGGGCGCGCTCGCCTTTCAGGCCCCCGGTGCTTTAGGGGTGGGCTATGAAAGCGTCAATACGGCCCTGACCGGATCACCGGCCCTTCAGTGGGCCATCCTGATTCTCTTCGCCAAAATGGCGGCCACCGCGCTGTGCATAGGCTCCGGAATGAGCGGCGGCATCTTCGCCCCTTCTCTGGTTCTGGGATCCGCCCTGGGCGCCAGCCTGGGGCTGAGCGCCAACCTAATCCTTCCGGGGCTGAATCTTCATCCGGCCCATTTCGCCCTGGCCGGAATGGGGGCGGTGGTGGCCGGGGC
>JBKHDE010000229.1:0-7422 GCA_046541495.1 Desulfococcaceae bacterium | reverse complement strand
GCACCAGTCCTTGATGTTGACGAGGGTGTAGTTGAGCGGGGTGCCGTCGTCGCGGGTGAAGCTGTTGATCTCGCGGAGCAGGGTCGCGGCTGTGAAGACGTCGGGGGTGATGATCTCGTCGAGGAGGCGCTTGAATTCGCCGTCGGTGAGCTGGATGCGGTTGAGGTCCTGGAAGTGCTCGCGGAAGTTGCCTTCGAGGGCGGCGCGGTCGCGAATATCCCTGCGATAGACATACTTGAGGTCGCCGAGTTTCGCGATCAGGGTCTCTTCGAGTTGGCTTTCGGGCGTGGTCATGGTCATTCTGGGCCTTAGTTCCCATCATACTTATTTTATAAAATATTCAGATTTTTTTTACCTATCGCGATGTTGTTGTTAAAAAATGGAAAATGTATCTTTTCTTATTCTGATTTCGTTGATACCCAAGAATATCATGGAAAACAAGCAAAAATTTAAACCCGATCCCAAATTGAAGCTGATGGATCAGGTAAGGCAGGATCTTATTGGAAAAATCGAAATCGGAATCTTCTTGAGTTCTCTGCCGACCCGCGATACGGTCTCCCCATCCACTCAGCGGCGGGCATTGGACCACTTAAAGTCTGACCCCATTCGACATCCCTTTCACCATCCAGTTCCATCCCCTTCTCCCGAATACGCCGCCCTCCCCTCCCCCGCCCGGCCAGAAAATATACGCTTCCTCAAGAAAAATACCGACTTTTCCCCCTTTATTTTTCTTCCGAATGCGTTACCATTCCTCATTATGCTTAAACGATGGATACCCTGGAAATTTCTGATTAAACGTGCGGCAAGAGCTTACGGGATCATGGATCCCCTGACCTTCCTGGCCCGGCTTCGGCAGTTCGCCCAGCCTTCCGAGGTGCAGGAACCCATTGAGCTGGTCCGGGCGGGCATCGCCTTTCATGCCCGCGGACTCATCAATACCAAAGCCATTCAACACAACCTCGACTGGGTCTGGCCCTACTGGGTGGAACGGCAGTTCAACCCCGGAGACGCATCCTTCATTCCGAGGGCGTTTTCCTTCAGCCATGTCAATCTGACCCATCGAAACTGGACCGCGGTGGGTCATCCGGATCTTCCCCTCTATCCGATTGTGGACCCGCGAGGTCTGGTGACGCCTCTGTATGACGGCTGGTCCATCGACCTGTGGCTGCTGCCCGAAAAAGGCGATATGCTGCTGCCCTCCCAATTCGATGACGCCAAACAAAAATGGATACTCTCCCCGAACCTGAAGGTGGAGACGCAATGCCGCCGAGACGGCGTCCGCCTCGATTCCGGGGTGACCCTCATCCTTTCCGACAACGAACCGACGGTGGATATCACCGCCGACGGAAGCTGCCCCGACGGCGGGTGGCTGGTGGTGGCGCTTCGCCCCTACAATCCGGAAGGTATCCAATTCATTGAAAAGATTCGATCCGAAAAGATCAACCCGGGATGGTTGGTCAATTCAAACACCCTGATAAAATTCGACCGGACACCCGAAAAGGTCCTCTTTTCCAATTATGAAGACGGGGATGTCATTCATCAGCTGGACCGGCCCGGCGGAAACGAACAGACCTCCTGCCGAGTGGGCATGGCCACCGCCGCGGCGCTGTTTCCGATTCATGAGGATGAAAGCCGACCTGTTCACGTTCGGATCCCCCTGAATCGGGACCTCCCCAGAAACAGCTATTTTTCCCAGCGGCCGGCCCCGCTTCCCATCAATAAAGCATGGGAGAATGCCCTCTCCGGAGTAGCCTCCCTCACCGTGCCCGATGAAAAAATCCAGTTTCTCTACGATGCCGCCATTCGAACCCTGGTTCTGCTGTCTGCCGATGACGTGGTGCCCGGCCCCTACACCTACCGGCGGTTCTGGTTTCGCGACGCCTGCCTCATGCTCAATGTACTGATGGCCGTGGGGATGACCGACCGGGCGTTTCAGTTGCTGAACACCTTTCCAGAACGGCAGAAGATGACCGGCTATTTCCAGTCCCAGGAGGGGGAATGGGATTCCAACGGTCAGGTACTCTGGATCATGGATCGGTTTCAGCGGATCACCAACCATCCCTTCAACCCGGTCTGGATGCGGTCGGTGAAAAAAGGCGCCGAATGGATTATCCGTAAACGGATCAAAAAGAGCTCGGGGGGTCCTCATGCCGGTCTCTTTCCCGCCGGTTTCAGCGCGGAGCATCTGGGGCCCAATGATTATTACTACTGGGATGCTCTCTGGGGGGTGGCCGGGCTTCAGGGCGCCGCCCGATTGTTCGGCCTGTTCGGTTCATCGGATTACCAGCGAAAATACGAAGCGGAGGCCCGGGATTTCATGGAGTCCATCTACCGATCCATCGGAACCATTCCCCCCCGCCGATCCTGGGGCGGGATTCCCGCCTCTCCGTATCGACGGATGGATGCCGGCGCCATCGGCTCCATGGTGGCCGACTACCCGCTTCAACTCACTCCGCCGGGTGACGATCGCATCAAGAAAACCACCGAATTTCTAATGGACTACTGCTTTCATGATGGCGCTTTTTTCCAGGATATGATCCATTCCGGAATTAACATCTATCTGACCCTGGATATCGCCCAAACCTTGCTGCGCAACAAAGACGACCGGTACCGGATGCTGATGCGGACCGTGGCCAATCTGGCCACCACCACCGGGCAATGGCCTGAGGCGATTCACCCGCTGACCGGGGGCGGATGCATGGGCGACGGCCAGCACGGATGGGCCGCCGCGGAATGGGCCATGATGATCCGAAACCTGTTTATTCGGGAAGAAGGGGACGACCTGGTGTTGGGATCGGGAATTTGGCCGGAATGGATCGAAAACGGTGGGCCGGTGGGTTTCGGCCCCACCCGGACCCCCTTCGGACCGGTGGAAGTGCGGTTATCCAAAGCGGACCGGGAGGTGGTCTTTGAAGTGACGGCCGATTTGTCTCAGGCCCTGACCCCGCCCTCGGAGATTGTCATTGATGTTCCCGGATATCAGAAGATCACCGTAGGCGATTTGCGCCAAAAACGTTTTGTATTGAAGGAGCAACCCGCATGAACATATGCATGTTTACCAATACCTACCTGCCCCATGTGGGCGGTGTGGCCCGTTCGGTCGCCTTTTTCACCGAAGATCTGAGAAAGATGGGCCACCGGGTTCTGGTGGTGGCCCCGACCTTTCCGGATTCCGAGGAGGCTCCGGATGAAGGGGAGGATCTGCTTCGGGTGCCGGCGATTCAAAACTTCAACGGAAGCGATTTTTCGGTAAGGATACCGCTTCCCTTCATTATCGACGAAAAAATCGACGAATTCAAACCGGACGTGATTCACAGCCATCATCCATTTCTGTTGGGGGATGCGGCGGTGCGGGCGGCGTATCGCCGAAAGCTGCCGCTGGTGTTCACCCACCACACCCTGTATGAAAAATACACCCATTATGTCTCTTCGGAATCGGATGTGATGAAACGGCTGGCCATCCATCTCTCCACCGAATATGCCAATCTTTGCGCCCGAGTGGTGGCGCCCAGCGAAAGCATCGCCGATCTGATTCAGCAAAGAGGTGTGACCACCCCCGTTCAGGTGATTCCCACCGGAGTGGATATCGACTTTTTTCGATCCGGAAGCGGCGCCGATTTTCGCCGGGATTACGACATCCCCGAAAAAGCGCCGGTGATCGGACACCTCGGCCGGCTCGCTCCGGAAAAGAATCTGGAGTATCTGTGCGAGGCGGTGCTTCAGGCCATTCAAAAGATGGACAGGGAGGCCCGGTTTCTGGTGGTCGGGGCCGGCCCCAGCGAAGAGCGGATTCAGGAGATGTTCAAGGAAAAAGGCCTGGCCGATCGACTGGTGATGACCGGAAAACAGAGCGGCCAGGATCTGGCCGATGCCTACGATGCCATGGATCTGTTCGTCTTTTCCTCCAAATCCGAAACCCAGGGCATGGTGCTGGCGGAGGCGATGGCGGCGGGGATTCCGGTCATCGCCCTGAACGCCTCCGGGGCCCGGGAGGTGGTGACGGACAAAAAAAACGGCCGTCTTTTGCCAGAAGATGCGCCGCCGGAATCGTTTGCGGAAAGCGTGGTCGATTTTTTCGAGGATAAAAAGACCGCGGATACCTGGCGGCAGACGGTGTCTGAAACCGCCGATGAATTTTCCCGGGAAACCTCGGCTGAAAAAATGTCCGACCTCTACCGATCGCTTCGCCTCGAAAAACTGCTCCATGATGCCATGGCCAAGGATGTATTTGACCCGTGGGATGAACTGCTCAGGTCTTTTCGAACTGAATGGGAGATCCTCTCTGAAAAAGCCAACGTGATCATGCACGCCGTTCAAGAGAAGTACTCGAAAAAATAGGCGGCGCGATGATCGGACGGATACAGACTTTCTTCAGAAAACTCAGGAGATCCTTCAGCCGAAGCGAATGGGCGGTCCGGCTGTTGGGGATGTACTGCGGCCCGGAGGTGACCACCAAACCCGGCCTGGTGTTGATCCAGATCGACGGATTCGCCTATACCCAGTTGGAACGGGCCATGGAGAAGAATCGCCTTCCCTTTCTCAAAAGCCTTCAAAAAAAAGAAGGATATACACTGAAACTCTTTTATTCGGGCATCCCATCCACGACCCCGGCCGTGCAGGGAGAACTCTATTTCGGAATTCCGGCGGCCGTTCCCGCTTTCGATTTCATTCGGAAAGAACAGCAGGAGCGGGTGGTCATGTTTCACCCCGAAGCCGCCGATCAGATCGGCAGAGAATTGGCCGATCAAAATCCCGGGCTCCTGAAAGGGGGGGCTTCCTATTCCAACATCTATTCCGGCGGGGCTGAAGAAGCCCGGTATTGTGTGCAGGAAATGGGTCTGAATTCTATCTGGAAGGCCACCCATCCCTTGAATCTCATACTTCTTTTTCTGATTCACATCACCAAAGTCTTTCGAATCATGACCTATGGGATAATCGAATTCGGGGTGGCGATAGGCGATTTTTTTAGAGGCATTTCCCATCGGGGACAGCTCTTGAAAGAGCTTAAATTTATCTTCACCCGCGTGGCGGTCTGCGCGGTGCTTCGCGAACTGATTCGGTTTCGGGTAAAACTGGATGTTTCCCGAGGAATACGGATCATTCACGCCAATTTTGTAGGATATGATGAGCAGTCCCATCGGCGGGGCCCTTCTTCGGCATTCGCCCACTGGAGCCTTCAAGGCATCGATGAGGCCATACAGGATATCTACCGGACAGCCCTGCGTGCCGACTGCCGGGATTATCAACTGATCGTCTTCTCCGATCATGGACAGGAGGGGGTGGTCAGCTATGCCGATGAATACGGCATATCGGTCCGACGGGCGGTGAACGAGGTGTTCGCATCCCGCTTCTCAGGTGATCCGGAGGAAGACAGAAAGGGCCGTCGGCACGGTCGCGGCAGAGGGTTTTTCAGCAGGCGCGGCTTGGAACTGGCCGATTTTCTGATGTCCGATTCCGCCGAACACGTGCGGACCACCAGCATGGGGCCTCTGGGCCATATCTATCTGCCCGGGGAGCTCTCGGAATCGGAAAAAGAAGGGTATGGGCGCCGGCTGGTGAAAGAGGCTCACATACCGCTGGTTTTATACTCGGGCGAGGGTGAAAGCACCATCGCGATCAATTCTGCCGGGGCGCATGATCTGAAACAAAACCCTGAAGCGGTTCTCGGGTCGAATCATCCTTTTTTGGAACCGGCGGCCGAGGACCTGGAAACGGTCTGTCGACACCCCGATGCCGGAGATTTCGTGATTTCCGGGTGGCGGCCGGGGGAAAAACCGCTTACCTTCGCCCTGGAAAACGGTGCCCATGGCGGGCCGGGTTCCGAGGAAACACGGGGTTTCGTCCTCCTGCCCGGTTTTCTGGATCAGGGCGAGGATTACCTGCGGCCGGTGCATTTGCGTAAAAAGATTCTCGACTATTTTCAGCCCCTGATGTCCGATTCCTCCGGGTTACGAAAAACCGGGTTTTCGACGGAAAAGAGAACCGGGCTTCGGGTTATGACCTACAACATTCACAGCTGCATCTGCATGGATGGAAAGATCAATCCGGACCGGGTGGGCCGGGTCATTCGGCACCTGTCCCCCGACCTTGTCGCCCTTCAGGAGGTGGATGCCCACAGAGCCCGCACCGGGTATACCCATCAGGCGGCCTACCTGGCCGAGCAGCTGGGAATGGATTATCATTATTTTCCTTTGATAATAGCCGGACGGGAACAGTATGGCATTGCAGTGCTGAGCCGATTTTCGATCACCGACATTCAGACCGGGTTTTATCCCGACCCGCCCGGAAACGGAAAACGGGAGCGGCGCGGAGCCATTCGGGCGATGGTGGAAATCGGATCCAGACGGGTCCATTTTTTCAATACCCACCTGGATCTCAGTTTCAGAGAACGGCAGAAGCAGGCCCGATGCCTGACCGAAAACGGATGGCTGGGGGCGGTGCCCAAGGGAGAACCGGTGATTCTCTGCGGAGACCTGAATGCATCCCCCCGCTCCCCGGTGTATCAGCGGCTGGTCCGACATCTGGCGGATGTGCAAAACGGTGCCGGTCATCCCCCGTCTTTTTTTTCCTGGAATCCCTTCATCCGTCTGGATCATATTTTCGTGTCTTCCCATTTCAAACCCCGGCGCATTGAAATCCCGAGAAACCAGGATACCCGACTGGCATCGGATCATCTGCCGGTGTTTGCCGATTTAAAACTGGATTTTTGACAGGATCGCTGCTACCGTCACGGATCAAATCCGATAACTCGTACAGGAGTGGTTCAGGTGGATAAAAAAAACAAAAAAATTCTGTTCTTTGCCTCTGTTGCAGTGGCGGCGGTGCTGGTGGCCGTCGGGATCTATCTGGCGATCAAATTCGAATATCTCCAAAAAGCCGTTTCCTTCGTCGACCAAAGCATGTCGTCGCCCCTGTTCATCATTCTGATGGTGGTGCTTCCGGTGGTCGGCTTCCCCATCAGCGTCTTTCTGATCGTGGGGGGCATTAAGTTCGGCATTCTCTGGGCCATCCTGCTTTGGCTGGCGGTGCTGCCGGTCCATGCCACCATCGGGTATTATGTGGCCCGGTGGGCGCGCAACCCTCTTGAGCGGTTTTTGAGTGACAAGATGGGCTACCATATTCCGAAAATCCCTGAAAACAACACCGCCATGTTCAGTTTTCTGTTTCTGGCCATTCCCGGCATTCCCTATGCCGGGAAAAATTATCTGCTGGCCCTGGCCGGGGTGCCGTTTCGGTATTGTGTTTTGATGAACTGCATTGTTCAGTGCGCTTTGGGAATCCCGTTCATCGTGTTGGGAAAATCCGCGGCGGAGATGGACATGACCCTCTTTTACATCGCGCTGGTGATCTTTGTGGCGGGTTATTTTCTGCTTCGCTGGCTGAAGAAAAGATACGGGGATAAGGTCGCGGAATCCTGAGGGG
>JBKHDE010000228.1:0-7467 GCA_046541495.1 Desulfococcaceae bacterium | reverse complement strand
TATTGTCAACCCAAATAACTTAGCGCTTATGGGGCAGGCCCCCGTGCCTGCCCTTGGCCGGGGCAACCACAGGGGGATCGCCCCTACAAAATCAGGTACAGAAACCTCACTGAGGCTGCCGCCCGAGGCCATTCGCGAGATGAATTCTCGGGGGTCCGCCGTCCGGTCGGTCTTGTGGTGCAGGGTGAGGGATGCACTCCCGCAGGTATTCTCCGCCACCGGGATCGGTTCGTAAATGGGGTAATGCCTGTAATTAAAAGAGGGGTAGGGTAGAGGCTTGGCCGGGGCCGGTGCGCCCTTATTCAGAATCTTGACAGAAGTATCGATTTATGCGTCAATTCCGGTTCCGGTTCACACGCGCTTCAAAAACCGAATATGGAGGGAATCATGCCGACCCAAACCGACCCGCTGGAACTGACCCGAATCCTGATACAGACCCAGACCGTCAATCCTCCCGGCCTGGAGCGGATCTGCGCCGATTACCTGGGCGGAATCCTGGAAACCGCCGGTTACACGGTCCGCTCGTATCAATCGGAACCCGATCGCACCAGTCTGATCGCCCGAAAAGGGGGCCGGACCGATCAAAAACCGCTCTGTTTTCTGGGCCACACCGACACCGTGCCGCTGGGGTCGGAAAAATGGAAACGGGACCCCTTCGGCGGAGAAATTGCCGACGGACGAATCTACGGCCGAGGGTCCAGCGATATGAAATCGGGGCTGGCGGCCATGGTGGCCGCGGCGGTGGAATTGGCCGACCGACTGGAGGGTACCGCCGGGTTGACCCTGTTGCTGGTGGCGGATGAGGAGACCGGCTGTACCGGCGCCGCCGATCTGGCCCGGCACCCCGATCTGCTGGAGACGGCCGGAGCCATGGTGGTGGGGGAACCCACCGGCAACCTTCCCAGAGTGGGGCACAAGGGCGCCCTTTGGCTGGATGCCGCCTTTTCCGGCAAATCCGCCCACGGGTCCATGCCTGAAAAAGGCGACAACGCCATCTATAAAGCGGCCCGGGCGGTGGGGACCTTGAAGAATTTCCGGTTCGGGATCGACCCCCATCCCTTTCTGGGCGAACCCACCCTCAATGTGGGGACCATCACCGGCGGGACCAACATCAATTCGGTGCCGGACCGGGCGGTCATCGGCATTGATATGCGTACCATTCCGGATCAGGATCATGGGGATCTGTTCCGGCAATTCCAGACCCTTCTGGCGCCGGATGCGGATTTGTCCAAACGAATTTCCGTAGACGGGATCTGGACCGACCCGAATCACCCCTGGATTCGGGAGGTATACGACCTGGCGGCCCCCATCCTCGGCGAAACACCGGAAACAGGCGCCTTGCCCTATTTCACCGATGCCGGCATTCTCACCCCCGCTTACGGCGGCATTCCCACCCTGATCCTGGGGCCCGGTGAACCCGGCCTGGCCCACCAGACCAATGAATACTGCCGGCTGGACCGCATCGAACAGGCGACGGAAATCTACCTTGAGATCGCCCGGCGGTGGTGCGGAATGTAGGCTGCCCCGGGTCGAGGATGCCTTGTTTTTGCGGGACCGAATACCCGGTATACCTTATTGGACCTTGCCCTCCTTGTCGTTATATTTAACCCAGACTTCACAAAGGTGAAGAAAACAAAGGTTATTTTAACAGACAAGGAGGTAAGGAAATGAAGCGAATGGTTAAACTATTCCTGTTGAGTATTCTGTCGATTGCGGTAATGACGACCGGGGCCATGGCTGCCGGCCAGTCTTCTCAGAAAACCTCGGAAATGGGAGCACAGAGTCAAGGCCAATGGCCCAATAACGCCAGACAGCTGATGGACAAAGAGATTGTTTCTCCCCAAGGCGAGGAGCTGGGGAGCGTGGATGATTTCATGATCGGACAGGATGGACAAATTAAGTATGTTATCCTGAAATCCGGCGGATTCATCGGCATCGGCGAAGATGAATTCACCATTCCCTGGAACGCTATTCAGGACCAGAAGGAAAATCAGCTGGTAGCCAATATCAGCAAGTCGGAAATCGAAAAGTATACAAAGGAAGAAAAAAAATCTGCTGAAAAGGAAGCCGAACAGCAAAAACAGATGGCGAAGAGCGATAAGTCCCAGCAGGAAGAGGAGATGAAAACCGCTCAGCAGAAGCAGCAACAGCAGCAGCAGCAGAAGACCGGCAAAGAAGTCCAGGGAATGCAGGCGACGCGCGCCCGGGATCTGCTCGACAAGAAGGTGATGAGCAAGAATGACGAAGAACTCGGCACCGCGGACAATATCTACATCAGCGAAGAAGGAAAAGCCCAGTTCGTGATCGTGAATCCCAAAGAAGGGGACCAGCTGCGACCCATTCCGGCGGATATGGTTCACAAGGACCCCAAGGCCGACAACCTGATCGCCGACATTGATCAGCAGACATTCGCCCGGGCCCCCGGCTTTTCTAAGCAGGACAAACCGGAACTGGCCAAATCCGAATGGGAGCAGAAACTCCGCGGATACTACGGCGACAAAGGCCAAAGCCAGAGCGGCGAGATGAAGAAGCATCATGAATCGAAATCGAAAATGGAAAAGACTCACAAGAAGATGGGCCAGGAACATGGACACATGAAGAAGGAAGGCGAGTCGAAGATGGAGCAGAAATCGACCCAGACCCAGTAGAAGTCGAAAACGGCGGGATCGGGAGATGAAGGATTATTCGTGACCTTCCGATCCCGGCCGGAATACGGCGCCACGCCGGGTTTTATTTGAAAGGCGGCCCTTTTTTTTCGATAGGGGTCGCCTTTTTTATGTGGGATCAGTTATAAAAAACGGTATCGCCGTGGCGGAAGTCGATCAGCCGGTCCGATAGCCCGGCCTGGGCCATGGCCCGGCGAATGTCCTGATAGGGAAAATGGACCGGTTCGTCCCCCAGGCGAAAGGTGCCCCAGTGGACCACCGTCATGTGCCGGGCTTTGAGTTCTCGGAATGCCCGCACCGTCTCCTCCGGATTCATATGGCTGGAAGCCATAAACCACCGGGGTTCGTATGCGCCCAGATTGAAGACGGCCAGGTCGATGTCGAACATCTCGCCGATCTGATCGAATCCGTCGAAATACCCGGTGTCCCCGGACAGGTAAATGGTGGGGCCGCTGCGGGTCTTGATCAGATACGATCCCCAGAGGGAGGTATTGGGGCCGATCAGGGGATTGCGCATGGTCCAGTGGTTGCAGGGAAGAAAGGTGATCTCCATGCCGTCGGCGCGAAAGGTATCGAACCAGTCCAGCCGGTCCCGGTTGGTCATATTCAAGTCTTGAAAAATATCATTGTACCCCAAGGGACTGATGAGGTGGGTGTTCGGATCGAATACCCGGAGAGAATCCTTATCGATATGGTCGTAATGGCCGTGGGTGATCAGGATGTGGTCGGGCCGCGGCAGATCGACCGGCTCGAATCGAATGGGGGTGAAATCCTGAATGAACCAGAAGATCTTCCAGAAGACCGGGTCGATCAGCAAGGTTGTGCCCTGGTCTCGAATCAGAATCGAGGCGTGCTTGAGAAAGGTGACCGAAAGCCCCCGGTCCTTCCGCACCTTATCGAGGTTCAGGGTTACCGGACGTACCGGTTCGGTATCATAATATTGTTTGAAATGGTTTTTGGAAAGCTTCCACTGTATCACCCGCCGAATGTCCCCTTTGGGAACGCTGGTAAAGGGATTTACAAAGCGGTCTGCACCGTGGTGCACCTTCCGATCCGCCATTTCTTCGAGGGATCGGCCGTTCAGCGGAATGTAGGCTTGTTCCGCAAAAGCCGCCCCGTCTCCGTTTTCCCGAGCACCCGAGGCGCAGGCGCTCAACAGCCCCGGAAAGGCGGTGGAGGCCAGGCCGGTATAAAGTTTTTGAATGAATCGTCGTCGCGTCATAATGCCACCTCTGAAGTCGACAAGTGGTCAGCAATTGGGATGTCCATTAAGCTAACCATTCCTTCGGCCTTGGCAAAAGGACGCGTCGAACCCGCCTCCGGATTGAGAGTATGAATCTATTGAAGGCGCCGTCTGGTAAGAGTGCCATCTTGGCAAACGGGCGTAAACGGAAAGCAGTGCGGATTCTTAAAAATGCTCAGCCCGAGACCGCCGCCCACAACAGGCGCACCAGGAAAAAGGCCAGCAGGCAGGTCAGAAAGATCACCAGGATCAGGGCTGCGATGATTCCGCCGACAAACCACCGGCTCTGTTTGACGGTTCGGTGGGAGGCATGGCTGTATTCTTTCATCAGTCGCACATTCCGGGCGTTGGCTTTCCAGGTGAAATCGAAAATATCCCCGACCACCGGGACGGCCCCGATCAGTGAATCCAGGATGATGTTCCAGGCCATCCGCACCAGCACCGCTTTGGGCAGACGGGCCCGGGCGCCTTCCGCAAGGATGTACATCGACAGCAGGGTGCCGGTGGCGTCTCCGATCCCGGGGATGAGCCCGATCAGGCCGTCCACACCGATCCGGTAGTTGATGCCCGGGATTTTAATGGAATTATCGAGAAACCAGGCCATTCGGTCCAGGCGTTGAAGCGGAATTTTTTGTCCTTCAGGTGTCATCGATCGATTCTCCTTTCTCATTCATTCTTCCCTGAAATTCAAAGCTTTAGAATAGAGGAAAGGATGTATTCACCGCCCGGATTCAGGGTATTTATTTCTCCCTATCGCGATAGCCGGGGCGCCTTTTGAGAAGCCGGATTATGATCTTACATGATTTCGCTTTGAGATATACGGTTTTTAGCGTATGGCACGGAATCTTGTAATTTGTCATTGTGTTCCCAGGAACATAGAAGACGATGCGCCGTTCCGGATTTCGGCTATAAGAATCGTCTTGGCCTATCCTGAATGATCGCGGTGGCCTAAACGGTGATCATGGCCCAGATTTTCAACGATGAAGGAGGAATCATGGCAGGAGAATCCAAAACCACCACCAATCACGACACCATTAAAAAATGGGCCGAGGATCGCGGCGGAGTGCCCGCCACCGTGAAGGACACCGCCGGCAAAAACGATCCGGCCGGCCTGCTTCGTATCCATTTTCCGGACTACAGTGATGATCCCGATCTGAAGGAGATTTCATGGGAGGATTTTTTCAAAAAATTTGATGAGAAAAATTTGAAGTTTCTCTATCAGGAAAAAACCGACAGCGGGGACACCAGCCGATTTTTCAAATTTATCCAAGAATAGAAAGGTGAATCGGTTTGAATTTTCAAAACAGCCCGAGGATTCGGCGGATTCTGATGACCACCGACACGGTGGGCGGGGTCTGGACCTATTGCCTGGAACTGGCCGGCGCCCTTGCTGAACTGGGGGTGGAGGTCCATTTCGCCACCATGGGCGAGCCGGTAAACCGGCAGCAGCGATCCGAGGCGATGTGGCTGAGCAACGTGACGCTTCATGAAAGCCGATACCGGTTGGAATGGATGAACGACCCCTGGGATGACCTGAACCGGGCCGGCGAGTGGCTCCTGAGCCTTGAAGAAGAGATCGAGCCGGATGTGGTTCATCTGAACGGCTATGTTCACGGCAACCTGCCGTGGTCCTCGCCGACCCTGATGGTGGGCCATTCCTGCGTTTTTTCCTGGCATACCGCCGTTCGAAACACCTTTCCGTCACCGGAATGGGCCTCCTACTACATCGCCGTCAAAGCCGGGATTTCCGCAGCCGATCGGGTTACCGCCCCGACTCGGGCCATGCTGTCCGAACTCAATCGGTATTACGGTCCTTTCAAAGAAACCGAGCCGATCTATAATGGACGTCTTCAGGATGCATATGGATGTTCCAGAAAGGAATCGATCATTCTCACCGCCGGTCGATTATGGGATGAAGCCAAGAATATGTCGGTTCTGGAGGAGATCGCCTCGGACCTGTCCTGGCCGATCTATGCGGCCGGTCCAAAGGATTCTCCCGCAGGCGGAGAGGTCACCCTGAGGAACCTTCTGTTCTTGGGCCATCTCTCCTCCGCCCGGCTGGCCCGGTGGTACGGCCAGGCCGCCGTATTCGCTTTGCCGGCCCGGTATGAGCCCTTCGGGTTGACCGCCCTGGAGGCCGGGCTTTCGGGCTGTGCGCTGGTTCTGGGGAATATCCCCAGCCTTCGCGAGTTATGGTCGGGGGCCGCTCTGTTTGTGCCGCCGGATCAGCCCGAGGCGGTCGCGGAAACCCTTCGAGCCCTGATTCGAAATCCCGGGCTGCGAATGGAGCTGGGCCGCAAGGCCCGCCAACGGGCCCTCTGGTTCACTCCCAAACGGATGGCCGATCGATATCTCACCCAATACCGGAATCTGGTCCGATCCTGTCAAACGAAAATAATCCATCATCCGACCGCGGTCATGGAAGCCGGATAAGTCTATGCGCTGTGTACTGTTTTATCACTCTCTGATTTCGGATTGGAACCAGGGCAATGCCCATTTTCTGCGCGGAATCGCCTCGGAGCTGCTCTCCCGAGGACACGAGGTCAGGATTTTTGAACCGGCGGACGGCTGGAGTCTGCACAATCTGAAAAAGGAGTACGGAGAGGCGCCGATCCGGGCCTTTTTTCGAACTTTTCCGGAATTGCAGAGCCGGTTTTATGAGCCGAATACCCCTGATCTGGAGGAGATGCTGAACGGGGCCGATCTGGTGATCGTCCATGAATGGAATGAGCCGGATCTGGTCCGGCGAATCGGTGAACACCGGCGCGGCGCGGATTACCGCCTGCTGTTCCATGACACCCACCACCGGTCGAACACCCATCCGGAAGACATGGCGGTCTACGATCTGTCGGCCTATGACGGGGTGCTCGCATTCGGCGAGGCGGTTCGCAGGATCTACCTGTCCAGGGGATGGTCCCGGCGGGTATGGACCTGGCATGAAGCCGCGGATGTCCGGCGATTTTACCCCATGACTCCGGATCGGGAGGACGGGGATCTGGTCTGGATCGGCAACTGGGGAGATGATGAACGGACCGAAGAGTATGAGGAATTTCTTCTGGGGCCGGTTCGGGAACTGGGGCTCAAGGCCTCGGTGTACGGAGTGCGATATCCTCAGGAGGGCATTCGTCGTTTGGCCGAGTCGTCCATCGACTATCGGGGATGGCTGCCCAATGCCGAGGTTCCCCGGGTGTTTTCCCGGTTCAAAATCACCCTTCATATTCCGCGGCGACCGTATGTCGACGCCCTGCCGGGGATACCCACCATTCGGCCTTTTGAAGCCCTGGCCTGCGGCATTCCTCTGGTTTCGGCCCCCTGGCCGGATGTGGAAGGGCTGTTCCGGACGGGAAAGGACTACCTGCAGGCCGCGGACGGCGCCGAAATGACCCGGCGCCTGAAGCGGCTGCTCGCATCTGCGGATCTGCGCCGGTCTTTGGCGCACAGCGGACGGGAAACCATTCTGTCCCGGCATACCTGCGGCCATCGGGTCGACCAGCTGATGAACATCTGTGCGGAGCTCGGGATGGAAGCGGAACCGGAAGACCGAATGCTTCAGTCGAA
>JBKHDE010000227.1:0-7483 GCA_046541495.1 Desulfococcaceae bacterium | reverse complement strand
GGCCGCCTTCGCCCATATCGAAAAAAAGGTCAAGGCCGCCTTTCCGGATGTGCCGGTGCGGTGGGCCTATACCTCTTCCATCATTCGCGAGAAGCTGGGCAAAGAGGGGCAGGATCTGGATTCTCCGGAGGTGGCCCTGGCCAGAATGATGGCGGAGGGTTTCAGCCGGGTGGCGGTTCAGTCGCTCCACATGATCCCCGGTGCGGAATTTCATGACCTTCAGGTCAACGCCAACGCCTTTATGGAGATGACCGATGGTTTCAAAAAGCTTCTGGTCGGGTATCCGGCCCTCTCCACTTCGAAGGATCTCACCAAGTCGGTGGATGCGCTCATGACCATCATTCCCGAGGAACGTAAAAAAGAAGAGGCGGTGGTCCTGATGGGCCACGGCACCCATCACCCGTCCAACGCCTTTTACGAGGCGATGATGTACCGGCTGCAGCGAAAGGATCCCAACATCTACATGGGCACCGTCGAAGGCACCCCGACCCTGGATGACATCAAAGCGATGCTCCTGGAGCGGGGCGTGAAAAAGGCCTATCTGATGCCCTTCATGTCGGTGGCCGGAGACCATACGGTGAACGATCTGGCCGGGGATGATCCCGATTCATGGAAAAGCGTTCTGACGGCGGCGGGCATCGAATGCATGCCGGTGGTCAAGGGGCTGGCCGAGTACGATGCCTTTGCCGACATCTGGATGGGCCATCTCAAGGTGGTCATGGCGAACATGAAGTAGGCTTCGAAAGGCTTTCTGCTCACGCAGTAAAAGAAGCATCTCAGGGCGAAGGTGGATGTTCCGACAGCCGCGAAATAGAGGCGTGGAAACCCCAATGGCGTATCGGCAAATAGATTGGAATTGCGTTTCAGTCGGCAAAGGAGAATTATGAAAAAAGGACTTCTGATGATATTCACCGGCGACGGCAAAGGGAAGACCACCGCCGCCCTCGGCATGACGCTTCGCAGTGCCGGACACGGGCTGAAGGTCTGTTTCATTCAGTTTATCAAGGGAAGCTGGACATACGGCGAGCTGGATGCGGTGAAGCAGTTCCCGGGCCTGATCGACTTCCGGGTCATGGGACGGGGGTTCACCTGGAAATCGGACGACATGGAAGCGGACAGGGCCCTGGCCCGGGAAGGATGGGCCCAGGCGGTCGAGGCGATCATGTCCGGTGAATACCATCTGGTGGTGCTTGACGAGTTTACCTATCTGCCGAACTATCACATGATCGATCTGCCGGCGGTTCTGGACGCGTTGTCCGGCAGGCCTGAAACGGTTCATGTGGCCATCACGGGCCGAGTCGCACCCCCTGAACTGGTGGATATGGCCGATCTGGTCACGAACATGCAGGCGGTCAAACATCCCTTCACGGCGGGGATCAAGGCCCAGAAGGGGATCGAGTTCTAACCATGCGGCCGCTGCTCACACTCAGCACCCATCCCGGCGAACCGGAGCTGTTCAACGACGACCGGAACGAAGCTGCCGGTTTTCTGGAGCGATGGGAATTCAACGGATTCGAGTTCTACCCGGCAGGGGATCATCCCTGTGAACAGATCCCCGCCGATCTCATCACCGGCCTCCAATTACGCTCATCATCTGGTTCATTCTGCGCCGAAAAAACCTTCAGCGGGTGATCCATATGAAGATTGCGATTTACGGGAAAGGCGGCATCGGCAAATCCACCGTTGCCGCAAACCTCTCCGCCGCCCTGGCAGAGTCGGGGCAGCGGGTGCTTCAGATCGGGTGCGATCCCAAACACGACTCCACCCGGCTGCTCCTGGACGGCCGTGCGGTGACCACCGCCCTCGATTACATGCGGGAAGTGACTCCGATGAACCACCGTCTCGACGACCTCCTTCACATCGGATACGCCGGGGTGACCTGCGCCGAGGCCGGCGGACCCGAGCCGGGCGTGGGATGTGCCGGGCGGGGGATCCTCAGCACCTTCGCCCTGTTCGACCGTCTGGGGCTGGCGCCGGAGGATTTTGACGTCATTGTGTATGACGTGCTGGGGGATGTCGTCTGCGGCGGGTTTGCCGTGCCGCTGCGCAAGGGCTTTGCGGATGTCGTCTATATCGTCACCTCCGAGGAGTTTATGGCGATCTATGCGGCCAACAATATTCTGCGCGGGGTGCGGAATTTCGACGGGCAGGGTCCCCGACTGGCCGGGATCATCCTCAACAGCCGGGGCCCGGATGAAGATCCGGCGTCGGTGCATCGGTTCGCCGAAGCGGCTGAACTCCCGATCGTGTGCCGCATTTCCAGAAGCGACCGTTTCCGAAAGGCCGAAGAACAGAACCGAACCGTGATCCAGGCATTCCCGGATTCTGTGGAAAGCGGGATGTTCCGGAATCTGGCCGGGCAGATAACGGGCAGCGGCAGGCTGTATCCGGCAAAACCGCTTGCCGATTTCGATCTCGAGCGGATCATCTATCGGAAACGGGGACCGACCCCGACTCACGAACGGCCGGTTCAGGGCGGTTCACCTGTCTTGAAGCCCGAAAAAAAAAGCGAGGGTCAGGGCGAATCGACCATCGCACCGGCGATGCCGCCTGCAGTGCCCCATCGGCTGTCCAAAAGCATGCTCTTTCGAGAGCCGCTGCACGGATGTGCGTTTACCGGGGCCATCAGCACCACGACCCAGATCCGGGGCGCGGTGACCGTGGCCCACGGACCGCGAAGCTGTGCCCATATCGCCCACCGGACGGTCCTCTCCTCGGGTATCCGGGCCGCCCGGCGCAGGCGGCAGGTGCTGCCCCGGCAGTTGGCGCCGTCGGTCATCAGTTCGGACATGAATGAAGGGGTGGTGATCTACGGCGGGGGCGAGGCCCTTCAGGACACCCTTTTCAAGGCCCTGTCCCAGGCGCCGTCGACCGTGTTCGTGGTCACCGCCTGCCCCGCCGGGGTGATCGGCGACGACGCCGAGGCCGCCGTTCAGGCGGCCCGGGCGGCATACCCGGAGATACCGGTGATCGCGATCACCTCCGACGGCAACATTCAGGGGGACTATATGCAGGGGGTGATCAACGCCTGCCTGGAAGGCGCTGCGGCCCTGATCGACCCTTCCGTCAAGCCCGAGGGCGACCGGGTCAATATTCTGGCGGAAAAGAACATCGCCAACAATGCCGAATCCAACTTCCGGATCATCGCCGACCTGCTCGGCGCGCTGGAGATCGAGGTCAACTGCCGGTTTGTACGGGACACCCCGGCGGCGGCCCTGCGGGGCTTTCGAAAAGCCCGGCTCAACCTGCTGGCCTATGAAGACCATTTCGGCCGGGTGCTGCGAACCTATTTTACGGAGCACCACCAAGCGGCCTTCGCGGCCCGCCCCTTTCCGGTCGGGTTCGCGGAAACCGAGCGCTGGCTGGCGGAAATCGCCGCGGCCTTCGGCAGAACCGATACGGCCCGACGCGTGGCTGATGAACGCCGAAGCGCCTACGAAATCTCCGTGGCCGAATACCGTTCCCACCTGGCGGGAAAGCGGCTGATGATCGTCAGCTATATCCACGATGTGGACTGGATCCTGGAAACCGCCTTCGATCTGGGCATGGCGGTGGAAAAGGTGGGGATTCTCAACTACAGCCAGGATCATATCTTCCGGACCCGGTTTAAGGGCCGGTTCGACCTGGAGACCGGGTACACGCCCCGACGCCGGGATGCGGATCTGACAAGGATTCGACCCGATCTTCTGCTCTGCAACTATGTCCCCGGACAGATGCCGGTCTCCGTGCATGCGGACGGCATACCTTTCTGTCCGGATGTCGGCTTTTTGGGGGGAATCGCCTATGCCCGGCGATGGGCCGCCCTGCTGAAAGCACCGATCCGGGAAGGGTGGCGCAATGACCGGGTGTAAACCGCCGGATCCGGCGCCGGACGGCTTCACCGGCGCGATTCTGGCGGTGGAGGGGATTCGGGACGCGGCCGTGCTTCTGAACGGCCCCACCGGCTGCAAGTTCTATCACGGCGCCGTGTCGGAGGGCCAGCTCCCCCGGGAGACCTCCATGGATCCGCTCCAGTTCTCCGAGGAATTCTATTTCGGCCAGCCCCGGGTCCCGGCCACCTACCTCGACGCCCAGGATTATATTTTCGGGGCCACGGAAAAGCTGTCGAAGATGCTTCCCAAGGTGGCCGAAAAGGGCCATCGGCTGATCGCGGTGGTCAATTCTCCGGGGGCGGCCCTGATCGGGGACGACCTGGAGCGGTTCATCGCCGGCGCCGGGCTGCCGATCCCCTGCGTGGCCATCGAGAGCACCGGATTTTCGGATCGGTTCACCCGGGGGTTCCAGAGATCGGTGATTCAGGTTCTGGAACGGCTGAACCCGCCGGCGGTGTCGCTGCAGGCGCGGTTTGTGAATCTGATCGGCCTGTCGATTCAGCATCGGCACTGGGAGGGGGATGCGGCCGAACTGCGTCGGCTGCTGGGCCTGTGCGGCATCGGCGTGAATGCGGTGGTGTGCGCCGGCTGCACGGCGGCGGAGCTCCGAACCATGGGGGCGGCGAAAAACGTGGTGGTCCATGCCGAGTATGCGGACGAGCTGTCGGCGTTTCTGGAAGATCGTATTGAAACCGGGATGCTGGTTCCCGAGGCCGGACCCCCGGTCGGCTTCAGCGATACCGAAGCCTGGATACGGTCGGTCTGCCGGGCGCTGAAAGCCGATCCCGGGCCGGCCCTGGCCGACATCCGGGAGTCCCGAACCCGCGCTTTTCAAGCCCTGAGCCGGTTCAACTCGCTGACCGGGCTTCCCGGGGGCGCCACCTTCGCCCTTCATGCGGACGGTTCGACGGCCCTTTCCCTGACCCGATGGCTGTATGAATACCTGGGGATGGTTCCCACGGCGGTTTCGGTGTCTGAAGCGACGGAGGATCAGCCGGCGGAGATTCGGCGGTATCTGACCCGGATCGGGTGTGCGGATGCCTGGGAGGCGGACCTGTCGGGCCTTGAGCCGGACCTGGTTTTCGGCGGCGAAGGGTTCATCAGCCTTTTCCGGACCGAGGGCATGCCCGTGGCCGGTATCGACATCGCACTGCCGGGGAGCGGGGATGTGGAGGTCATTCCCAAATGCCAGCTGGGCGCCACCGGTGCGCTGTGGCTTCTGGAACGGATTCTCAACGGTCTGCTGTCCGGAGTCGGGTGATGCGGGAACCGCTTACGGATGCCGTCCCCCGGATGAATATCCGATATCTCATTGTTCCGCTCACCACCCGGTGCAATCTCGCCTGCGCCTATTGTTACTCGCCTGAATTCGCCGATGCCCATCTTACACTGCGGCGACTGCCCGCTGGCGGGCCGCTGCCCCGGTGAATGCCCCAGCCGCCGCCATTACACCGCTCAGGCGATCCGGGGCTGGGCCTGTGTTCTGTACCGAAGGGGCGGGATCAGATCGCCCCACTCAGGCTGGTCAACAGAAACAGGGTGCCGAAGGCGGTGACGGCGGCGCCGGACAGCAGGCCGATCGCCCCTTCAATGGTTTTGGCCCTCTTTTCGGGAACCAGATTCAAGGCCCCTGTTTTGCCCAGGAGAAAAGCGGTGATCACACCGGCGAGGGTCGCGGCCATCCCCAGGGTGATGCAGGCCGCCAATACCAGCCCCAGCGTCATCACCTCCATCGACATGCAGAACAGGGTCACCATGACCACCGCCGGGCAGGGAACCAGCCCGATCGCCAGGGCCCATGGCAGCAGACTGCGTTTGGAAGGGGTGGCCGGTGACGGTCGGGTGCGGGATCCGGAGGCAAACACCAGGGCGTATCCGTTTTTCAAAACCAGGGCGGTGCCGAGAAGCGCGATCAGCCCGAAACTGACGACCTGGGTAACCGAGGTCACCGAGGCCAGCGTTTCGCCGACCCCCCGCTGAATGATATAGCGCAGTCCGAGAACCCCCGCCACCCCCGAGATGCCGTGAAAACCGGCGATGAAAAGGGCGAACAGCAGTCCGCCCGGAACGGTGGGATGGTGTGAGGCGGCATAGGAGACGGCCACAAACTTGCCGTGCCCGGGACCTGCGGCGTGAATGACTCCGTAGGCGAACGCCGACAGCGCCAGGAGGATCAGCGGCTGAAACCGGTTTTCCTCTTTGGCCTCTCGAATGAGCGCCGACATGTTTTCCTTCAGCTGGTGCTGCCAGTGAATGATTTGGATCAAAAACCGGCTTTTGAACATCGGTTCCGGCGCCTCGGGCCGGGCCGTCGGTTTCGAAGTAAACGGGTTGCCGGCCTCGGCGGGAACCGTCCATGGTCCGAGGGCAGCGAAGACGACCAGCAGATAAAGCAGACGCATCATTGTTTCAGCTTGAATTCCAGGAAAAGGGTCCAGGGATGAATCATATCGAAGTAGATCTTGGTGTCGGGGTCTTCCCGAACGGCGGTCTTGACCGCAAACGGTTCGGCCTCGACCAGGGACACGGGCTCCTTTTTGGAAAAGAAAATGGCGGTGTAATAGGAGGGGTCATAGGTGGCGACGGAGATCTTTTTGACATGATCGGTCGCGCTCACATGACAGGGGATGAGGAACTCGTACACCAGTTTGTGGTCTTGCAAAATCGCGTTAAAATCTTTGATGTACCGCACCCGGAAGGGTTTGCCGTCGATTTTGATGAAGGTGAAATAATCGAATTCCGACAGGTTGGAAAACGCTTTTTCTTTGATGATCTGAACCTCCGCGGGTTCCAGCACGCCATTCCGATTTCGGTCGTAGTCTTCCGCGATCATGCCGGCGAACATATCATCCAGTTTCCATTGCACTTGTATGCCGGCGAGTCCGCGATCGTCGAAATGGACCTTCAGCCGCTGGGCAATGAACACATGGGGGTGGGCGTGGGAAACCGCCGCCGACATGCACAGATATACTGATACCACCCCAAGAAAAAAAAGAAAGCAGTTTCGATTCACCATCGACCTCCGTTGGTTCGGTTTTTCCCTTTGGATTCATCGTCAGGGAAATCCGGTGTTCAAGTACAAGGGAGGTCTTCTTTTAATGTACCGCTTCCTGGTTTGTCAATAATCTTCCTGCAGGAAACCGAGGGGAGGATGCTTTCGGCATCCTCCCCCGTCCGGCGGGTTTCAATCAGAACTCTATACCGAGCTGGGCCGTCAGCAGGTTCCTTTCATCGTCGTTTTCAAACTCTCCATACAGGTATTCGAGAGACAGGGCCGTATTCTCAAACAGACCATGGGAGACCACCGCCCCGAACTGGGTATCGGGCAGAAAATCCCCCAGGTCATCCCCGCCCTCGTACCGGACCGCTACCTTCAGGTCATCCATGGGAAGCACCGCCAATTCGAAATTCCACGCTTTAGGTTCCAATGCATTCCCCCCGTCGAAGCTCAGCTCTCCGGCCTTGAATTTGTCGAGAGCGGTGATCAATTCAGCCTCCAGGAAAAAGCGGTCCTGATAGGAGACGCTCAAAAAGCTGCCCAACCCGGCGACGTAATCCGCTATTTCACCGGGGGTTTCCCCTTCCAGACCGTCGCTGTCGGCGATGTTGGA
>JBKHDE010000226.1:0-7506 GCA_046541495.1 Desulfococcaceae bacterium | reverse complement strand
TGGAGCAGATGGCCTCCAACATTCGCCAGAACGCCGACAATGCCGCCGAAACCGAGCGGATTGCGCTGAAATCCGCCGAAGACGCCCGGGCCGGCGGCAAGGCGGTGTCGGAAACGGTCACCGCCATGAAAGAGATCGCCGAGAAGATCTCCATCATCGAGGAGATCGCCCGGCAAACCGATCTCCTGGCCCTGAATGCGGCCATCGAGGCTGCCCGGGCCGGGGAGCACGGCAGGGGATTCGCGGTGGTGGCCTCGGAGGTGCGCAAACTGGCCGAGCGGAGCCAGAAGGCGGCCGGTGAAATCAGCAAGCTGTCGGTCTCCAGCGTGGCGGTGGCGGAACAGGCCGGCGAGATGCTGACCGGCATTCTGCCGGATATTCAGCGGACCGCCGATCTGGTTCAGGAGATCAGCGCGGCCTGCAACGAACAGAACTCCGGAGCGGACCAGATCAACAAGGCGATTCAGCAGCTCGACAACGTGATTCAGCAGAACGCCTCGGTGTCCGAAGAGATGGCCTCCACCTCCGAGGGGCTGGCCTCTCAGGCCGAACAGCTTCAGGCGACCATCGACTTTTTCAAGATTGACGGCAACGGCCGAAGGCGTCTGTCCTACAGCGGCGGACCGGGAGGGTCCAAGCGGAAAATCGCCCACACCCGGCCGACCGGCGGCGGACGGGAAACCGGCCGCGACCGGGAATACAACGGCACCATGGAGGTGCCGCCGAATCAGGTCATTCGGATGGATGAGCCTGAAGCGGAGTGGGAAGGCAATGAATCGGAGTTTGAAAAGTATTAATTCGCAAACAGCGGATGGACCGGGCGGGGCCGGTCGTTTCTTCATCCCTTCCGGGGAGAAGTCGGGGTGAAGGAATGCCGGCCGCATCCGCAGGCGGCGCGTTGTGCGCCGAATCAGCGGGTAGGGGGAATGCCCAAAAGGGAAGGGAGGATGGATTATGGTTATGTGTTCTGAGAAGGCCAAGGGCATGCTTCCGGATGAGATCGGGTATAATTTTGTCGGGGATACGGTCGAGTCGGAATGTGTGGCAGGGGATGCGGTTTCTTCGCTGGAGATCGACCTGCCTTTGGTGTACGACGGATGCGAATGCGACGATGAAGAACCGGAAGCCGGTTTCAGGGCCCCGAAACGCCGGATTCTGGTGATGGACGACGAACCGATGCTGCAACGGCTGCTCGAACAGATGCTCGACCGCCTCGGGTATGAGGCGGCGGTCACCGGCTGCGGCGAAGAAGCCCTGCTGGCGTACATGAATGCGCGCAAATCGGGGCGTCCCTTTGATGCGGTGATCCTCGACCTGACGGTTCAGGGCGGGATGGGCGGCAAGGAGACCATTCAGGCCCTGCGGGAGATGGACCGGTCCATCCGGGCGATCGTCTCCAGCGGGTATGGCGGTGATCCGGTGATGGCCGACTGCTTCCGATGGGGTTTCTGTGCGATAATCCCTAAACCCTATCGCATGCGGGATCTGGCCCGGATTTTGGACCAGGTTTTCTCCAACGCCTAGCGGTCCGTATCCTCGGAAACCCGGTCTTGATTTCGCCGGAAAGCCGAATCATCGGGATGTGTCGCGAAATGGATTGGGGGATGGACCGCCGGATGAGAAGAATGATCCGCGGTGTCCGGGCAGCAGCAGGCTGAACAGAAAACAGACCAGAGAGGCGATCAGGGCGGCCTGAAAGACCAGCAGAATGTTTTGGCCGATGGACCCCTGAAGGGTTTTCAGGACGTCCGTCGGCAGAAGGGCCTGGATCTCGGGTCGAAACACATTCTCAAAATTGCGGCGAATCAATTCCGATATCGTATCCGGAAGACCGCCCGGGACGAGATCCTTCAGGTCGCCGCCGAAGCCTGCGGTGACGATGCTGCCGCAGACCCCGATCCCCACTGTTCCGCCCAGGGTGCGGGTGAACTGGTGAGAGGAGGTCGCCACCCCGAGGTCCGGGCTGTCGAGACTGTTCTGGACCACCAGCAGGGTGGAGATAGAGACGAATCCCATTCCCAGACCGGCCAGGGTCAGGGCGATGGAACAGATGACCAGGGAGGTGTCGGCGGTAAACCGAATCATCATGGCGGAGCCGGCGATCAGAAACAGGGCCCCGGCCAGGGAGGCGGGCTTTTCCGAAATCCGGTGGACCATCTGCCCGCAGAAGAGCGCCCCCACCGACCATCCCAGGCTGAGAAAAACCATCACGATGCCCACCTCGGCCGGAGTGCCCGAGAGCGCCCCCTGAATGAACAGGGGCGAAAAGGCCGAGACCGAAAAGATGGCGAAGCTGCTGAAAAAGGCGGCGCCGTTTCCGGTCCGGAATCCCCCCACCTTAAAAAATTCCAGAGACAGGATCGGGTCTTTGGCCCGTTTTTCCGCATAATAAAAGGCGATTCCCGCCGCCAGGGTGAGTCCGAACAGCCCGATCACCCGGGGGGAGGACCAGGGATAATTTTTGCCCGCCAGCAAAAACGCGGTGAGCAGGGCCAAAACGGTGGTGGTCAGGGTGAGGATGCCGAAATAATCGATCTGTCTGACCTTCCCTTTTCGGCGGGTTTCCTGCAGGTAAAGGAGAATGCCGATCAAGGAGAGGCCGCCCAGGGGCAGATTCACGAAGAAGATCCACCGCCAGGAAAAATAGGTGACCACGAACCCGCCGAAGGTCGGCCCCAGAACGCTGGCCAGCCCCCAGATGAAACTGGCCAGAGACATCATCTTTCCACGGGTCTCCGGGGTCGAGATATCCGCCAGCACGATGTAGGTGAGGGCGAAGGTCCCCCCGGCGCCGATCCCCTTCACCAATCGGGAGAGGGTCAGCTGGACCATGCTCTGGGAGAGTCCGGCAAAGACCGAACCGGCCAGGAAGATGAGGATGGAGATGGTAAACAGGACCCGGTTGGGGAACAGGTCGCTCAGTTTTCCGAAAACCGGCAGGGCCACGGCCCGGCTCAACATATAGGCGGAAAAGACCCAGCTGTACAGATGCAGCCCGCCCAGGTCGGCGACGATGGTCGGCATGGCCGCCCCCATCACCAGGGTGTCGAGGGCCCCCAGAAACAGCGCCAGCAAGGTCGACCAGATGATCAACAGGCGGCCTTTCCGGGTGAAATGAAAATCGGCGGTATCGGTTGCAGGATTCATGGGCGGGTTCAACGGATATCACACTTCATTGAACCGTTCCATTATAAAATATCGGCTACAAAAATATCGGCCTCGATCGTCGTTTGAGCTATGCCCTGAATAATTGCGGCCACCCCGGGGAGAGTTTACGAATCCTTTTCACCCCAGACTTCTTCCAGGTACTGGTCCCGGCCGGAACCGTATCGGTAGAACTTATACCGCAGCGGGTTTTTCTGGTAGTAATCCTGGTGGTACTCCTCGGCCGGGTAAAACTCGGTGATCGGCTCGATGTCGGTCACCAGGGGCTTGTCGAATCGGCCCGAGGCCGCCAATTTTTCTTTGGAGGCTTCCGCCAGGCGCCGCTGTTCCTCGTCATGGTAGAAGATCGCGCTTCGATACTGGGCCCCCACATCCACGAACTGCCGGTTCGGGGTGGTGGGATTGATGTTCCGCCAGAAGACATCCAGAAGTGTTTCATAGGATATCTTCTCCGGGTCATACAGAATCTGCACCGCCTCGGCATGGCCGGTGGCCCCGGCCGAGACCTCTTTATAGCTCGGGTCCTTTTCGGTACCGCCGGTATATCCGGAGGTGGTGGACATCACCCCGTCGAGTTTGTCAAAAGGCGGTTCCATGCACCAGAAGCATCCCCCGGCAAAGGTGGCTTTTTTCAGGTTTTCGGTGTTGTTTGAGGATTCCATGGCGGCGGTCTCCTTTGTCTGTTGAGTGTTTTCCGCAAAGCTGCAGCCGGTCTGAAAGACCAGAAACAAAGCGAACCACACCATGACTGCTGTTTTCATGGGTGCTCCTTTCAGATAATCCCCTCTCCCCCTTATTGGATCAGATTGGATCAGGTCCGATCAGGCCCCCGCCTTTTGCGTCCCCTCGGGATCGAAGGTCAGGGCTGCGGAGTTGATGCAGTACCGCAGTCCGGTGGGCGGCGGGCCGTCCTCGAAGACATGCCCGAGATGGGCGTCGCACCGGTTGCAGAGCACCTCGGTCCGGGTCATGAAAAAGGACCGGTCGGTCTCCTCTTTGACGTGGTTGTCGGCGATGGGGGCGTAAAAGCTGGGCCATCCGGTGCCGGAATCGAATTTGGTTTCGGAGCTGAAAAGGCTCAGATCACAACAGACGCAGCGGTAGACGCCCTTTCCCTTGAAATCATGGTACTCACCGGTGAAGGGCGCCTCGGTCCCCTTTTTCCGGGTAATCCGGTACTGCTCGGGGGTGAGCATCTCCCGCCACTCGGCGTCGGTCTTTTCGATTTTTTCAATTCCGTCGGCGGCCTTTTCACCGCCGCCGGCATTCCCGGCCAGGTGGCGGCCGAGGTCCCCGGCCCCCGCCCAGGCGGGCAGACCGGCAAACAGGGCCACGCTCCCCAGCTGTTGAAGAAAAAGCCGGCGGTTCATGGCCGATCGACGAATGACTTCTACTATATTTTCCAAGAACATCTCTATTCTCCTTTCGGTTTACGGGATTCGGTCGAAAAAAATGCCTTCAACCGAACGTCAAACAAAGGTAATCATCAAATCCCGATTGTCTCAAACGGAGTAAAACAGGCCCGGACTCACGGACCTTCGGGAGTAAAATACAGGATTCACAGTATTTATCTTTTTATCGGATTGTCGGTATGATGTTGGTCCAAGACAGAAAGAGAGGTGGCACGATGAGAGTACCGTTGGAAATCACATTTCGAGGCATTGACTCCAATGAGGATATCAAGGCCCTGGTTCAGCAAAAGGCCGCGAAGCTGGAAAAGGTGGCTGAGAATTTGATCAGCTGTCGGGTGGCGATTGAAAAGAAGCAGAAACACCCCCAATCGGGCAATCCCTACCGGGTCCGGGTCAATATGCGTTTGCCCCCGGGCCGTGAAGTGGTGGTCGACAGCGGCGAATCCGGAGAGGGCTACATCCACGATGAACTGTCCACTGTGGTGCGGGAGGTGTTCGACATCGCCCTGCGGCAGCTGAAAAAGGTGAGCGATCAGCAGCAGGATGAGGTCAAGGAGCATCCCATGCAGGAGACCTCGGGCATCGTGGTGCGGCTGTTTACCGACAACGGATACGGATTCATCAAAACCCTCACCGGGCGGGAAATCTTTTTTCACCGCAACAGTGTTCTCAACAAGGATTACGATCGGCTGGAGGTCGGCACCGGGGTGCGCTTCGTCGAGGAGCAGGGGGAAAAAGGTCCTCAGGCCAGCACGGTTCAGATCGTCGACAAGCCCGGGGTTCGCGGGCCCAAAACCGATGAGGATCCGGTGGAGCCGCCCCTGGATTGGCAGGAATAAGATGACCGGCAGGAGTAGGTCGGGTCAGATTTTTCCCGACCGCAGAATGGAAATGATCAACCAGAGCCCCAGGACGGTGGCGATGGAGTAGCCGGTCAACCCCAGCAGCGTCGTAATGGGGACGGTATGGCCGCCGATGGTCACCTCAATGAAGGTGAGCGGTGAATTGAGAATCAGGGAACCGGCGATGGTGGAGGCGGAGATGATCACCCCCACGATGAACCGGTTCAACCCCTTTTCCAGCCGCTGGGTGATCTCGTCCAGACCGGCCAGTTGAAGTCTCAGCCGGTGGCCGCCTTCCGCGGTTCGTTTGAGGATGTCATGGGTGAATTTGGGCATCATTCTCATGATGCCGGAAAGGGTGCGGGTGTCCCGGCCGAGATTGCGAAGCAGTTTTCGGGCGTCGTATCCCCGTTGCAGCAGCCTTTTCGCGTAGGGCCGGCTCACCTCCAGCAGGCTGGCGTCGCTGCCCAGGATTTTTCCCAGCCCTTCGGTCTGGACAAAGGTCTTGAGCAGCAGCAGCAGGTTGCGGGGCAGGCGAATGCGGTATTTAAAGGCCAGGCGCATCACCTGTTCATAGACATCCTTGACCGAGATGGTCTGCAGAGACCGGCCGTAAAAGGGTTCGCTGATGTCCATGAGATCGGCTCGAAATGATTTCAGGTCGGTGGTATGTTCATCGATCAGGCCGGCGTCGGTAAGGGCTTCCATGACCAGGTCGTAGTCATGTTCGGCAAACCCGAGAAACAGGTTGGCGATCTGCATCATGGTCTCTTCGTCGAGGATCCCGATGATGCCGAAATCCACCAGGCTGACCCGGCCGTCGTGCATGACGATGGTGTTGGCCGGGTGGGGATCGCCGTGGAAAAAGCCGAAATCCATCAGCTGGCGGGAGAATGAACGAAGCCCGATCATGGCGACTTCTTTGGGGTCGATGCCCATGGAACGGATTTTGGCCACTTCATCCATTTTGACGCCGTGGATGTAGTCCATCACCAGCACCGATTTGGATACGTAATTCCAATGGACCTTGGCGATGTGGATTTCATCGCTGTTTTTGAAATTGTCGGCGAACCGTTCCATATTGCCGGCTTCGACGAACATGTCCAGCTCTTTGAAAATCGTCCGTTCAAATTCTTTGACCAGATTGATCAGGCCGATGATGCGGCCGATCTCGAAATGCTTTTCGAGTTTATCGGCGAAATAGTACATGACCTGGACATCTTCCCGGATCTTCTTTTCGATGCCCGGTCGAATCACCTTGACGGCCACCGGCTCGCCGTCGGCCAGCCGGGCCCGGTAGACCTGGGCCACCGAGGCGGCGGCGATGCATTCGGGATTGAATTCGGTGAAGATCTCTTCCACCGACCGGCGCTGTTCGGCTTCGATGACCGCCCGAATCCCCTCGAAGGGGGCCGGCGGCACATGGTCCTGGAGTTTTTTGAATTCTTCGATGTATTCGGGGGGGAACATATCCCCGCGAACGCTCATCAGCTGCCCCAGTTTGATGAAGCTGGGCCCCAGCTCTTCCAGCACCTGTCGAATGCGGACCGGCGAGGGATATCCCGGGCGGACCGGTTTTTCCGGAGCGGCGCCGGTCTCTGATTTTTCCGGCCGGTTCAGGACTCGATCCAGCAGATCGCTGTACCCGTGCCGAATCAACACCCGGCTGATGGCGCCGAATCGGCGGATGCCCTTGAGCCGGTACGCGCCTCGGTACGGTTTCATGGCGACCGTCTTTTCGCCCGGCCCTCGACCGGAGCGGGAAAAAAGCGGGGTTCGGTAAGAAAGGGGTTATTCATCGGAGGCGGATGTCTCACCCTCGACCCGGGGCCATTTGCGAGCGATTTCTTTCAGCTTGGATGGTTCGGCCACATACCGCTCCACCAGGCCGCATTGGGTGCAGACATAATTGTCTATGGCCGCCATGGAGGTCATGCTGACCGGTATGGTATTGGAGTTGAACGGACCGCTTTTGAACAGAATGTCCGCGCCCGAATGGACATCCATTGATCCGCATTTGGGACAGGTGCCGTTTTTCATGGTCCACCTCCTGTGGTGCATCTTCTTTGGTTTACCCAATATGGTTT